>NZ_JAXMIH010000008.1:643808-965713 GCF_034366625.1 Prosthecobacter sp. | reverse complement strand
AGCCTTGCGGCCACCCTCAAGCAGCGCGACTGCGTCGCGCTTGAACTGCTCGTCAAAGGTGCGTTTTGTCGTTGTCGTCTTGTTCATGTCGGTTTGGGTTGTCACCCAACTTTTGCTGTCCACATAAACGAAGAAGGCTCATTCTACTGCCTATCTCTGGGTGAAATCATGCTCCTAGCAGCTTTGTAAAAGGATGCCCTTCGTTTTGGTCAATGCGCTCGGGCCGGCCCATGTGGGGGTAGATGAGCCGGGTGTGATCAATGCCCAGCAGATGCAGGATCGTCGCGTGGATGTCGTGGACGTGCAGTCGGTCTTCCACGGCATACAGGCCGAGTTCGTCCGTGGCGCCATGGGTCCGGCCGCCTTGCACCCCACCGCCGGCCATCCACATGGTGAAGCCCGTGGGGTTGTGATCGCGACCATCGCCCTTTTCACTCATGGGCGTGCGGCCAAACTCGCCGCCCCAGATGACGAGCGTCTCCTCCAGCAGGCCGCGCGCCTTGAGATCCGTCAGCAGTCCGGCGATGGGTTTGTCAACGGAGTGGCAGAGCCGCGAGTGTTTGGCCTCGATCCCGTCGTGGCTGTCCCACTTGCTGCCGGCACCGCTGTAGAGCTGAACGAAGCGCACGCCAGTTTCCACGAGACGGCGGGCGAGAAGACAGTTGCGGCCAAAGGTGGCGGTAGCCTCGTCGTCCATGCCATAGAGCTTTTTCGTGGTCTCGGTTTCCTTGGTCAAATCAACCGCGCCGGGCGCTTCGGCCTGCATCTGGTAAGCGAGTTCGAAGCCCCGGATGCGCGCCTCCAGTTCGGTGTTGCTGGCGCGGCTGGCGTTGAAATCACGATCAAGCGCACCTAGCAGATCGAGCTTTTCGCGCTGCTCGCGGCGATCCACGCCTTTGGGGTTGTCCAAGTATTTGATCGGTGTGCCGTCGGAGTGAAACTCCACTCCCTGATACACGGCTGGCATGAAGCCGTTGCCCCAGTTGCGCACACCGTTCACGACCGTGGCCTCACTGTCTTTGATGACGACAAACGCGGGCAGATTTTTGTTCTCCGTGCCGAGTCCGTAAGAGGCCCAGGCACCGAGCGAAGGGCGGCCACCAAAGAGGGAACCGGTGTTCATCGAGCACACACCGCCCGCGTGATTGATGCCGCTGGAGGCGCACGAATGGATCACGGCGAGGTCATCGGCATGACGGGAGACATGGGTGAACCAGTCGGATATCCACAAGCCGCCCTGACCGTGCTGCTTCCAGGTGCGTTTGCATTCAAGCAGAGGCGACTTTGCCTCTCCCGCCGCCGTGAGCGGAGTCTTGAAACTCGCGGGCAGTGATTGACCGGCCAGCCGGTTCAGCAGCGGCTTGTGGTCGAAGGTGTCGAGGTGGCTCGGGCCGCCTTCCATGAAGAGAAAGATGACGCTCTTCGCCCTGGCGGCGCGTTGTGGCAGGCGCACCGGCGCGGCCTTGGCCTCGTCGCCCATGAGCGCCGCAAGCGCGACGGCGCCGAAGCCGCAACCGGCAGTTTGCAGGAAGTCTCGGCGCGAGGTGGGGAGATCGTAGCGATGGCAGTGCATGGCCTTGGGAGAACGGGGTGATTTGACGACTTTAATGAAGGTAGAAGAACTGGTTCGTGGTCAGCAGCATCTGGCAGAGACCGGTCATGGCCTTGAGCAATGGGTCATCATCCTGCGCGGCCTGGGAGTCCGCCCCGCTCCAGGTGAACTGCGAGCTTGGCGGATCAGCGGCACGCCAGATGAAGAGGCCGGCATTCCATTTCTCGGGATCGGTGTTGAGCGCGTTGTCGGCGGTGTGGCCCGCCACGATTCGCAGGGCCTCGATCTGGCCGTCCCATTGCCGCGTCGGCGTGCGCTTGCTCAGACCGCCGAGGAAGATCGGTGAAGCGCCTTGGCTGATCTTCGAAAGACGGTCCATCGGCACCACGGCGGACTGCGCAGCGGCCCCGGGCGTGTCGAGATCACGCACGGTGAAGGTGACGCTGTGTCGGGCGCTGGAAACCTGCACCGCGATGTGATAGCGGCGGCCCACCTCGATGTGGATGTCAGAAGCCACGACCTGATAGCCAATGTTCGCATTCTCGTCCTCGCCAACCAATTGCATGAGGATGTTGCGCGGCTTGTAACGCGACTTTTGACCGGTGACATCAATGCTCCAGCCAAAGGATTCCAGGCTGGCCTTTCCGCCATCCCAATGCGAGACCAGGGTGCGCAGCTCGGCATTCACATCGACGCTGTCGAGCTTCACGATGGATTCGACGGTGAACTCGTCGCCCTCCCTCTCGCTGGCACGCACGAGCAAACGTTCATGTGGGCTGTTGAACTTAAATCCCCTGCCAGAGTCGCCACTTTCAGCGACTTCGGTGCCGGGGGCGGCTGGCTTGGCCCTGCCCATTTGCGTCTGGAGGAAAGCATTCGCCGTGGCCCGCTCCTTCTCCGTGGGGAGTCGTCCCAGCACTGCCAGCCAGACGTCGTCGATGCCCTTCACGCTTGAAGCGAGCTTCCGAGCGCGGGCGCGCACCCAGTCGCCATTGAGCAGTTGCAGCGCCTGTGTCGGCGTCGTCGTGCTCTGCCGCTCGGCGGTGCTCGCAAAACCGGCCGGCATGTCGAGAGCGAGCAGCAGATCGTTCGGGCTGTTGCGCTTCTTCCGCGTGTAAACCGAGCGGCGTGTGCCATTGCCGTCGCTGGCAGGTCCTCCGGCCGTGAGATCGAGTTCGCCGCTGACCGCCAGCATGGCGTCGCGCACCTGCTCCGCATCCAGGCGGCGCGGATTGAAGCGCCACAGATAGCGGTTCGCTGGATCGACCTTTGCCGCCGTTTCATCCGGCTCGCGCCGCGCTGTCTGACGATAGGTGGCAGAGAGCATGATCTCGCGATGCAATGCTTTGAAATGCCAGCCTCCAGCCACAAACTTCGCCGTGAGAAAATCGAGCAGTTCGGGATGCGACGGCGGCTCGCCCAGCGTGCCAAACTCACTGGCTGACGAGACGATGCCGCGTCCAAAATGATACTGCCACACACGATTCACGATGACGCGTGTGGAGAGCGGGTTGTCCGCCCGCGTGATCCAGTCGGCGAGCGCCCTGCGGCGTCCGGTGGAGGTCTGCGTCGGCGTGATCTTTGGCGGCTTCGGGTCCACGATGGCAAGGAAGCCGGGTTCGATCGCCAGATCGCCCTTGCGTGTCATCAGCCTGTTGGCAGGCGCTTCCGGCCCCGCATCCGTGGCCACAAAGGCATCAGCCAGTGGTTTCGGTTTCAGGTGCTGGAACTTGTTGAGTTCATCCTTGAGCGCCTTGTATTCCGCCTTGGCTTCTTCACTCTTGATGTCCTTCATCGGGTCAAATGACCCGCGCGCGAAATCCAACTGGCGCTCACAGAGTCCGGCGAGCTGTTTCTCCAGCGCATCACGCTGGTCCGCGGGCTTGAACGTCATCGCCTGCAAGTCCTCGGTGAAACTGACGCGCCAGGTTTTCACCCGCGCGTCGATGTCTGGCTTGGTGAGCGCATCCATCTTGGCGCGGATTTCAGCCGTGGCCGCCTCCCACCTGGCCTCCTGCTCATCAAAGGCCTTCTTCTCCGCCGGAGTGGCCAGCTTCAAATCGTCGCGCCAATGCACCGGCGTGAAAAAGGCGCGGAGGCGGTAGTAGTCCTTTTGGAGAATGGGATCGAACTTGTGGTTGTGGCAGCGCGCGCACCCCATGCTCAGGCCGAGGAACAGCTCGCCTGCGGTGTCCGTCATGTCGGTGAGAATCAAGTCCCACTGACCGCGCACATCGCGCAGATTGTATTCATACACCGGATGACGCAGGAAGGCGGTGGCGACGAGCACCGCTGGATCATCCGGGGCGATTTCATCGCCCGCGAGCTGCTCGCGCACGAACTGATCGTAGGGTTTGTCGTCGTTGAACGATTGGATGACGTAGTCGCGATACGGCCAGGCATGGGGACGATAGGCGTCCTGGTTGTAACCATCACTCTCCGCGTAGCGCACGAGATCCAGCCAATGCTGCGCCCAGCGTTCGCCATAGCGCGGGCTCGCCAGCAGCGCATCGACCAGCTTTTCATAGGCGCGCGGATCTTTGTCGTTCACAAAGGCGTCCATCTGATCCTTCGTCGGCGGCAGGCCGTGAAGGTCAAAATACACGCGTCGCGCCAGTTCATGCCGGTCCGCCTCGGGTGCGGGCGTGAGCTTCCGTTCATCACGCTTTTCCGCGATGAAACGGTCAAGGTCATTGCGCGCCCATTGCCCGCCCGCCTGCGGCGGCGACACCTTCGCCACGGGCTGAAAGAACCAGTATTTGCGCTGCTCCTCCGTGAAGCCGCCCTCGGTCACCACCACCTTCTTCAAGGCATCGTCGGGCCACGGCGCCCCCATCTTGATCCACTTTTCCAGAATCGCGATCTCGGCGTCCGGCAGCTTTTTCTTGGGCGGCATCTGGAAGTCATCGTTCGCATAGCGCACCGCTTCGATGAGTGCGGACTTTTCCGGCTTCCCCGGCACCAAGGCAGGGCCGGTGTCGCCACCCGATTTCAGATAGCCAATATGGTCCACCCGCAGGCCGCCCTTCTGCTTTGTGTTGCTGTGGCATTCATGGCATCGGTTCACCAGGACGGGCCGCACTTCCTTCTCAAAGAAAGCCAGCGCCACACGCTGCGCATCATCGTCCGCCATTGCCACGGTGGTAGTGGCAGCCATCCAGAGAAGCAGATGAGTTAAACGTGTCGGGTTCACTTTGAAAATGGGTTGAAAACGTTCACTGGCACGGCGTGCTCACCCGTCTTGCCGGGACGTCCATTCCTGGCGCGGGAGGCTGCTGTCGGCATGGTCCCCGAGGCTTGCGGGGCATACCATTCGATGGAGTCTTTGATGTGCTGAGCCATCACTTTGGCGGCCATCTCCGGCTGGCGGTCAGCCAAAGTTTTGAGCACCTTCGCGTGCCCCATCACGCTGAAGCGGCGGAGATCGGGGGCCATATTTTGCTGGAGGCTGTGGATGTGGGTCAGCGCCATCTCGAACTGCCAGCGGACGCATTGCCAGAGCGTGACCAGCCGTTCATTTCCCCCGCACTTCATGATGTGTTCATGCATGGCGATGTCCAAGGCGCTGAACTTCACACCCGTCGCCGCCTTCTCCTGGGCGGTGATGCTTCGCTCGATCCATCGGGTGTCCTCATCGGTCCAACGGACCGCCGCCAGCCGAGCCCCCATCGACTCCAGGGCGATCCGGGCTTCGACGATTTCGACCACGTCCTTTTCCTCCAACATCCTGACGCGGGTTCTGCCGGTCGTCTCAAACTGAACCAGCCCCGCACGTTCCAGCTCGATCATCGCTTCCCGCACCGGCGCACGGCTGACCCCGAACCGTCCGGCCAGTGCCGGTTCCGCGAGCGCCTCACCCGGCTTGAACGTGCCGGAAATGATGTCACGACGCATCTGCGAGGCAATGTCATGGGCGAGATTGCGTCGGGGCTCAGAGCGATTCTTTGGCATGGTGCAGCAGTGTTAAAGTGTCGACAGTTCACAGCTACGGACAAAACTGTCGACACTTTCAATCAAATGCTTGGCCATTGCCGACGAGGTCAGTTCGCAATCGAAGCTACTGCGTGACCCATTCCAGATTGAAGCGCGCGCAGTCGATGGAGCTTTCGGCTTCATACAAACAAAGCACGGTGCCATCCGGCAGAACGGCGAGGTCGGAGTAGGCGGCTTTGCCGGGATCGAGGACTTTGTTCACCGGCCAGGTCTTGCCATCGTCGCGGCTGAGCTTGATGCAGAGATTCTCGCGCTTGCCACGACCGGCGGGAACTTCTTTACCGTCTTTGTCGAGCGGGAGGCGATGCGGATTGGAAAACAGCAGCGTGCCCGGCTTGGACGGATGCGAGACGATGCTGGCCATGCAGACCGGCTCCCAAAGCTGGTCATGAAACACCGGCTTGCTCCAGCCCGTGGCTCCATCCGCGCTGGTGGTGATGAGTTTGCGATTCGCCTGCGACACGCTGCGAGCGACGAGCATCACGCGACCATCGGACAACTCGGCGATCATCGTTTCGTTCGGATTGCCGAGATCGCCTTCGTTCGGCAGGCAGAGATCGCCGGCCTTCCAGGTCTTGCCGTGATCATCGCTGTAGATCGTGGCGGCAGCAGAGGGCTTGTGATCGCCTTCCTTGCCATAAGCCAGCCAGATCGGCACCACGAGCCGTCCGCTTTTCATCTGAATACCATGCCCCGGCCCCGTGGCGATGACCTTCCAGTCGTAATGCCGCCGAAACGGCTCAAACGTCGCCGTGATGTCCACGGGCGCGCTCCAGGTGAGGCCGTCATCGGTGCTGCGGATGGAGTAACAGCGCGCGTAGTTGATGCAGTAGAGAAACTCAATCGTACCCGTCTCGCGATCCACGATGGCGACGGGATTGTTCACCGTCTGCTCGCGTTCGCCGCCTTCCTTCTTGCGCGGATTGCCTTCCAGCCGTGCGCCGTGATGAGCGATGTGTTTGCCCGCCTCCCAAGTCTTCCCACCATCGGTCGAGCGCCGCAGATGAATCTCGATCTCGCCCCAGTCAGAGCTGTTATTCTTCCTCGCCTCGCTGTAAGCCAGCACCGTTCCCTTCGTGGTGACGACGATGCCCGGAATGCGATACCGCGCGATGCCGTTCATGCCGGGCGGGAAGACAGCAGACTTTTCCAGAAATGGTTCGGCGGCATGGAGTGCGCTGAAGAAGAAGGCACAGAGAAGAAGATGAAGTTTCATGGGGGATGAGTTCGGCGTGTGGTTGTTCGGCTTCGATTGCCAATCAAAGCTACTCCTCCGGTTCAGGGGTGAGTTTCAGCGCAAGGCTGCGGAAGTTTTTCACGCGGTGGAAGGTGGCGTGATCGGCATCGTGCTGGTTCGGTGCCTTGATGCTGCTGCGGGCGATGATGGCGAGGTCATCGCCATCAATGACAGGCCGCGCATACATGAAGGACTGCGAGATCTTGCCCGCTTGCGCCACGCAGCCCGCCTGAAACCAGTTCATGCCATCGACGCTGTATTGCAGCATCAGGAAGCGGCGGTCATTGCCTCCCAGTCCACTCGCGTAGCGGACATTGCCACGTTTTTCGCCCTCGCGGAACCAATCGAACGCGCCTTGCCCATCGACGACGAGGTTCGCCGTGGCCCAGAACATCTTTGACTGCTCATCCCAAATGACGCAGAACTTCAACTGCCCGCCGGGCATGGGATGAAACTGGGTGAACTTCAAATCAATCGGGCCGCCCTTGTCCTCAAAGTCCAGCACCGCGCAGAGTCCCGTCGTTGACTGGCGCTTGGGCTTCACGGTCATGAGCACGCGCAGCCTGCCCTGCACCTCGATGACGTTTGGCTCTAGATACTGGCTCGTGAGTTTGTCGAACTGCGGATTCGTCATCGCCTCAGGCACGCCGGGAAACGGCACGGGCTCGGACATGCGCCACGCCTTCGGATTCATCGGATCGCCGCTCAAATCACCCGCGATGACACGCGGTCCGCGCAACTTGCCGAGCGAAAGATCGTCCGTGGCCCAGTAGAGCCGGTCGGCGTGCTGCACCATGCCGGTGTGGCAGTTCCAGAAGTGGCCCGTGAACAACGTCACCGGCTCCGACCACGTCTTGCCGCCATCGGTGCTCTTGAGCAGCAGCAAATCGTCATTGCGCACCTTCGTGCCACCTTTGTTGGTGAGGAGATACAGCGCTCCGCCATGCAAAAAGGGCGCTGCGGAATAGTAGGGCAGTTGTGATGCAGGCTGCCACGTCTGACCGCCATCGCTGCTGCGCAGGATGTGCGTGACACTCTGCGTGGCCCGCCGCTCCTTGCTCCATTCCTCACGAGGAACCACCGGCACCACGGCAACGAGTGAGCCATCATCCAGTCGCACAAGGCCCGGACCTTCGACATAGCGCTCGCGATCTGGATTGTGAAAAACGATGCGGTAATCCTGCGCGAGCGGTTTTGTCTGCGCGTGAATGACCAGAGGCGTTAGCAGCAGGAAGGAGAGGAGAAGGAGCGATTTCATGATGGGGTGGAACAGTTTGCTGCCGGAGAGGTCAGATGGTCTTCCATCAATCGATCAGGTAGCTGTAGAGGTCTCCATTCTCCAGATGGAAGCGGAGGCGGATGGGCACGCCAGCAGGCAGGGTATCGGCATTCTTCCATTGGATGGCCAGCTTCACGGAATCCTGTTTTTCGATGACGCTGGATTCCTTTTCATATCCTTTGATGACCTGCCCGGCGGCGTCCAGCACCTCCACGCTGAGGCTGCCATTTTTGACATCGGCATTGATGAAGAGGCGCGTTCCTTCAGGGACAAACTCATGCGTTTCGATGATTCCCGGCTCCTGCTTCTTCTTTGGCCGCAAGGAAGCCAGCCCGTCGATCCGCCAAACTGCCCGGGCGATGGACTGTTGCTTTTCAGGCCCAAGCCCGCCATGAGGCGTGGTCACGGCAGTGTAATACATCCACATTTCATCACCGACGAAGACGGGGGTGTTGCAAAGGCCAAAGATGCTTCCGGCATCATAGGGATGCGGTCCCAATGGAATCACCGGACTCCTGTCGGAACACCGGTGCCAATGACGGCCATCACGGCTGTGGACCAACTGCACATCAATGATCCCCGTGGCGGAGCGTTTCCGTCCATCGACTTCATCGTTGCCAAACAAAGCGGAGGGAGGTTCGACCCGTCGAAACGGAGTGACAAAACCCAGCCACTGCCCCGCATAGGGAAAGGCGGAGAGATTGTAAAACTCCGAGTAGGTGCCGCCTTTCAGCTTCTTTGCCGCACGATTGTCCAGTTCATCCGCCACCATGACGGGCTGTGGCTCGGACCAGTTTTCCATGTCCTTGCTGACGGATAAAAAGACCTGCCGAATCCCCACCACACGCGGGTCACCCTGACGTTTGTGAAAGGCGAGGTATTCGCCGGTCACCGGGTCCTGCGACAGGGTGATGGTATCGCATCCCAGCAAAATGGGCTCTGGTTCGACGGTCCAACGCAGGCCGTCGGGAGAATAGGCCGCGTAGTAAAGGCGATGCAACTTGTCGCGATACCAATCCACCATTTCAAACTTGTCTTTGAGACGCTGGACTTTGGCATCATCCCTGTCCATGCCTGCATTGCCGACCGCCTTGTATCGCTTTTTGGGGTCTGTCTCGAACTTGTCCTCGATGATGCTAGGGCTGTGCAGATGGAGATCCGTCTCGTTCGTTTTACCCATGATCTTGAGAACGGGTCGCTCCCACTGAATGCCATCTTTGGAGGTCGCGAAAAGGACGCTGCCGGGGTCCGCATACCACATCCTGAAGGCACCCGTTTTTTCATCACGCAGCACCGTGCCGTAGATGTTGACGCGTTTGTCCAAGAACCCCTCCGTGTTCCGCACCTCCCATGGCATTTCTGCCTCCAGCACCGGACGGTCGAGTTTCTTGGCAGGGTGGACCACTCGTGTGACTCCCTGCTTCTTTTTGATCATCAGATCGTCCACGAAAAGCTGCTTCTCTCCTTTTTTCAAAGAAGGTGCTGACGGGCGTTTCACGATGGCATTTTGAGAAGACAAAAGTGCCGGAAGCAGCATGGCGCAGCTCAAGGTTAGCAGTGTGCTTTTGGCAGTGGAGGATCGTTTCATGGAGCTTCGGTTTTCTTCATCACAACATTCCCGGTCAGGACAGTGTCCGTGCCTTTGTCGGTGACGGGGGCAGCCGTCACATTGTCACGGATGATGTTATACCTGGCACCAGGGGCGATTTCGAGCGTGCCGTTGACATGGGTGTTGCTGCTCCAGATCCAGTTGCTTGCTTTCAGCATCATGTTGCCAGCCTGACGCAGCATGTTGCCCCGCACCACGACATGGCTTGAAGCCATCGTCTCCTGGGGTTCGGAGAGCAGCGCCCCCTCGCAGACATTGTCCGCAAAGACGATGTCCCGGATGGTGGTCCTGCCAGAGGTGCGCACATCGCAAAACTGAACATCCCCATCGAAGACATTGCCCGAGACGGCAATACCCTCATACACGCAGGAGAGCGCTTCGGGGCGGGTCACAAACCTTACGGTGCATTTGCCATGCGTGTGCTGGTTGCGAAAAATATTCCCCGTGACCACCACATCGCTGATTGTTGATCGCAAGGGCAGCGGCTCCGTGCGGAAGATCAGGCAGGGCAGCACCGCCTTCTTGGATACCTCCGGCATCGGCTCCACATGATTGCCACTGACGCGGATGTGATGCGAGCCTTCGGTGATGTTGATGCCCGTCCGGGTGAAATGGACGATGTTGTCGCGGATCTGCACGTTGCGACTGCCAAAGATCACCTGCGGTCCATCCACCACATTGACGATGTGATTGTCCGCAATGAGGCCGCCGTTGCATTCGGCCAGTTCGACCGCCTTGTTCCCGCAAGTCTCAATGTAGTTGTTATACACCTGCCAGTTTTTGAACTGGGTGGCCATGCGGTCGGCATCGAAGTAACCGGTGCGCACTTTTTCAGGGTCAACCGCCGCCTCTTTGGCTTCCTCTGCTGGGATGACATACTTGGCCAAATACATCGCTGTGGCCGCCTTGGTGCAGCCTGCCGCCTGTTTGGCATCATAGATCCAGCAATGACGAACAGTGATGTTGTCGCATGACAATAGGAGCGATTCCTTCTCATCCAAACGCGCATTGAAACCCATGATAGAACCGCCGCCGATGGCTTTGTCATTGCCGGTGTAGCGCAGGTGCTCGATCACCACATTGTGTGCTGGCACCGTAGCCGATCCGATCCGCACCGGGAAATAGCGCAGGTCATTCGGCGGCGTTTTCGGGTCCAAGTAGATGTGCGTCGCGTGCCCCTGTCCTCGCAGTGTGATGTTACTTTTAATGATGACCGTTTCATCATCCGCATGACGCGACAGTTTGAAGTCACCAGCTCCGAGCAAGACCACTCCGCCACCCGCTGAAGCGACCTTGTCTATGGCCTCCTGAAGGATGGAGTCGGCAATGGCATCAGGGCCTGGAGCTGGAACCCGCAGCTCAAATCCGCTGGCAGAAGCCAGGGGTTTGCCCTGCTCAGTCGGACCTGCGGCAGATGCCAGAGCGGCGTTGAAAAGGAGGAGGGTAGTGAGGAAAATGATCTGCTTCATAACTTACTGGGCGCTCAGTTTATTCCACATCGCAAGCATCACTGCGCCGCGAGTTTCTTTCGTCTGTGGAGTTGGATTCACTTCAGCTTCTTGAACAGCCTTCGCGAGCTGCATCGGCTCCAGCGTGCCTTTTTGGAGGTTAGAGAAGCCTTTCTCCCACGCTGCCTTCACGGCTTCCGTGATCGGAGCATCAAGTCTCGCATCGTAGCTGGCAAAAAAGCCTTTCGTGCCAAAATACTGCGCGGCAGGCACGCGGGGATCGTCAGAGGTCACATCAAGGTCGTTGAAGAAGCTGATCATCACGCGACTGGTGGCGAGTTTGCGGATGAGGAGATCGGGATCGAGCTTTCCCGGGGTTGTTTGGCCTTTCACGGCGAGTCCGGCAGCGAAGCCGGCACTTTCGCCGAGCTGCATCCAGCATGGTTCCAAACGAATCGCACCCCAGCCGACATGCGATGCCGAGATCGCCACAGGCACGAGCAAGTTCTCGACCTCATTCGACAACAACGAGCGATACGGCACCTGCGCGGGGCGGGATTCCTCGCCGAGAAAGAGGATGCCGTCCGTGTTGCCGCCGGGAGCCTTGCGCGGCAGGCAGGCGACGGAATCGACCGGCCAGTCGGTCATGGCGATACTGTCGGTGTGAATCGGTGTGCGGGCGATGCCGTCGGCGATCACGTTGTCCTGCTCTTTAAAAACATAACGCCCGACGAGACGCCGTGCTTCGCGAACGTATATCTCGTAAGGCGCGTGGTGATTGTCGGGGAACTCATCGGCGGCGAGGCCGTAGTTCTCGAACTGCTTGCGATCTTTTTCCGGTGCTTCGGGATCGTTTTGCACCCACCACAGGCGCATGAGCATGCCTTCGAGGTAGCGCTTTGAAATGGCCTCGCGTGTGGGCCAGTCGGCGCCGGGATACTCGTTCTGCGGGCCGATGAGGCGTCCACCGTTCCAGGCAACCTTCTTGTTCGGCAGGTTCGGCACGAAACCGCCGCCACCAGCGGCTTTGGCGATGGCGACATCGTAATTCGCGGGCTTCGTGACCATGATCTTGTTCGCCGGATCACGCGTGAGCACGAGGCGGTAGTTGTAGGCCATCACGCTGCCATCGGCCTCGCCGCTTTGCGGGCCTTCGACGATATCGGCGGTGGCGTGGCTGTTGTAACGGATGTTCAGCGTGCCTTCATCGGCAGCTTTGGGGAAGCCGCGCTGGCCGGGTTCTTTGTGGCGTTCCTGGGTGTAAATGACGCCTGCGTGCTTCTCGCCGTATTGCGCGCGCGATTCACGGCCAATCTGCGTCTTCACGTCTGCGGCGGCCATGAGATCGCCCTCATACATGCCATCGGCGAAGACCTTGCCACTGACCGTGATCGTGCTCTCGCCATGCATCGGCTTGAGGGTGACGTTTTTGATCAAAGCTCCGTCGCGCTCCGCCTTCGTGACGATGTAGCCGAGCAGCACAGTCAGCGTCTTCTCCTTCTCGACCATCTGATTGAAAAGCATCTCCGCGATGCGCGGCTCGATCTTTGGGCGGTCGATGTGCGCACGACTGGTCTTGCTCGGCATCGAGAGGATGTGCTGTGGCGATTTCTCGCCGTAGGTCTTCGCATAATACTGCGCCGCGCTGGTAATCATCTCACCATAGATCGGCGAGCGCAGACCATCATAGGGTGCCTCCCAGCCGCCTGCTCCGCTGGTGGAGAAACCACCGAGGTGCTGCGTGTGGTTCACCAGCAGGACGCTCAAGCCTTCACGAGCCGCACGCACCGCACAGGCGATGCCGCCTGGCGTGCCGCCGATGACGACGAGGTCATACGATTTGCCATCCACGTCCTGAGGCTTCGCGGCGCTCTGCAAAAGCATCGGCGGCGGGATTTTTACCGGCACAGGCGCGGCGCTCGTCTTGATGGGAAAACCAGCGTCGGCGCGTGTGTTGCGCTCCGCAATGGCCTCGGCCTCCGGCACGAGTTGCAGGCCATCGACGACGACATAGCCATCCGCGCCCGCGTTTGAAATTTCGATGCTGCCCGATTTGCCTTTCGCAAAGGCAAACACGCCGAGCGAACGCGGAATGCCGTCCTCCAAACACGCTTCGCGCTGGTTCTGCGTCACGACTTTCTCGCCATCAGCACCACGAATGGTGATCTGCGCCTTCTGCGCCCGATTCGATGAATGCACATAAAGCAGCCGCACCTCATAGTTGCCATCCGCTGGAATCTCAGGCGTGAACTTCGCCACCGCGTCCGACTTCTTCGCGCGATCATCATGACGATACGCTGCGCCGACGAGTGGCGTGAGCTTGTCAGCCAACTTCCACGTGCCGGTGAACTCCGCCGCGTCGTCGTCGAGCACGATGCCCGCCGTTTTACGCTCCGCAGTCGCGTTCGTCGTCTTTTCCGCCTTGTCCGTCTCCGCGAGCATGAAGCGCGTGCTCACCACCGAGTTCTGCTCCACACCGGGGCGATACTTGATGTAAGTCGTCGCGACAATGGTGCCATCCGGCAACAGTTCGAGGCCCGGATAACCGCAATCGCTGCCTTTGTGGCTGTGCAGCAGCTTGATTTTGTATTCGCCATCCGTGCCGCTGACGATGTCCTCGTAACGACCAACCCATGCGACGAAATGCGCACGCGTAGGGCTATCCTTGCCCATGTCGCGGAAGGCGATGACGAGCCTGCCATCGGGCAGATAGACGTGCTTGTGGCGGTCGCCATGCAGGCCCGGCGGCAGCCCCTTCACCTCCGACCACGTCTTGCCCTCGTCATCGCTCGTGATGAAGTGAGCAGGCTGGCTGCGGATATTTTCGCGGATGAGGCAGAGCAGTTGTTTGCCATCCGGCGAACGCACGACCTCCGGCTCGCAGGGCTTCAAATCGCCGAGATCAACGAGCACGCGCCACGGACTCCACGTCAGCCCGCCATCAGTCGATTCGCTCTGCGTGACGACGTTCGATTTCGTGTCCTTTGTCTCGCCGGGACGACGAATGTTGGACAACCCGATCAGTTTCTTCCCGCCCTCCACTGGCATGATCGTGCAGAAGGGCATCACGCACTTCAGGCCGTTGCTCTGCATCGGCGACCACGTCTTGCCCTCATCGGTGGAAACGGACTGCTGCATCGTGCCATCCGGCCCTTGCCCGGCATAAACGATGAGCCGCGCCGCGCCCTGCGGATCGGTGAGGCGATAGATCGCCGGGCAGTTTTTCACCTTCCACCAGTTCTCCGGCACCGACAGCTCCTCGCTCCATGTTTTGCCGCCGTCATCACTCCGCTTCAGCGGCCCCGCCGTGCCGCCATGGCCGTGCGTCCACACACAAAACATCGTCTTCCCATCCGGCATCAACAAGGTCGTCGGATGGCCTTGATAGACCTCCGCCGTGCCTTGCGCGATGATGACGTGGCGCTGCGTGTCTTGAGAGAGATCGACCGTCGGCAACGGTGATGCAGCCTGCGTGATGAATGCAGGCAAAAGCGCGAAGAAGGACAGCCAGGGTTGGGAGATGCGTTTCACTCTCTCAACACGTCAGCGATGCGTGGCGGCTATCTGGTAAGTTTGGAAGACCACTTGTCAGCGCAGGCGCACCATGGCCTTCCTCACGGAGAAGGCGTCATCGCCGGAAAAGACGAGATGCAGCGTTTTGCCGTCGGCGCTCATCCATTTCGCGGGGAAGTCGCCGTGCTCGCCGGGGCCGGTGTCCCATTGCGGAGTGAAGAAGGCGGTTGTCCATGGTCCCCATGGCTCCGGGGCGTCGTAGATGGCGAAGCCGCCGGTGAAGCGGGTGTCACCGCGATCATTCGTGACGCCAGGAGACTGCGGAAGGTGCTGCCACCAGAGGTAGCGCTTCAAAGGAGCGCAGTAGGTCATCGCGGAGCGAAGGCAGGAGCCTGGATGAGTGAAGACCGGGCCCCGCTGTGTGATGTCATTCGTCCAGACCGGCTGGCCACTGGCGTCGAGCTTCGCGAAGAACTCCCACGCTTCACGCTGTGTGAGCTTGTCTTTTGGTGCGCGCATCAGGATGAAACGATCCGCCGGTGTGTCGGCGCGTGGATCATCGTGCGAGTAGGCATACACAAACGCATCACGCGCCCCGGCGTAGTCTTTGCCGAAGTTCACAAAGCCCATCATGCCGAACTCGGCGAACTTCCAATCCGCGAAGGTCCAGGTCTTCGCATGATCCTGCGACCACGCGAGCTGTGCCATCGCGCCGTTGTTGTCCGCGTGGCCGAGCCAAAGATTCAGCACGCCATCCACGCAGAGCATGCCCCAGCCCTTCTTACCTGCGCGACCTTGACCGAGCTGCTCGGCGGCGGAACGCACATTCATGCCAGTAAAATCATTGGGCGAGCCAGTGATGCGCGCGAAGCCCATGCTGAGCTTCTTCTCCACCTTCGGCACGAAGCCTGTGCCGTCGCCCCAGGTCGTGTAGAGCGCGTCATCGTCCGCCCAGGTCAGCGGCCAGTTGTCGCCATCTTTTGCGGCGCGGATGATGCTCTCCTTCGGCGACCAGTCGATGCCTGCGATGACGGGACTCGGCGGATACGGCGGCATGAGCAGCGTCTTCGCTGGAGCGATTAGCAATTGGTTCAGCGTTGCCTCGACATGCGGGTCGTTGTTCCGCTTTTTCAAAAGATAACGCTGCCTGCCATCGGTGGCGGGCTGCCAGTCGAAGGCCATGTCCTCGCGTAGATCCATGCGGCCCGGTGCGGAGATGTCCCAGCAATCCGACAAGCCGCGCACCGCATGCAACACCGTCGCGAGATCGGCCACATGTCGATTCTTCGTCGTGCCGCCGAAGTAGTGCTCATAGGCGCGGCGCACGGGATTGTCAGTGGGTGTCGTGGCGAGTGATTCGCCGATTTGCAGGCCGCTGGGCACGGAGCAAACCTCGCGCCCCGCAAAGACGACTTCGCCGGGCCAGTGATGGATGACGAAGTGAGCGGAGGCCGCATCGCGCTGAAAGTTCACGTTGCCGAGCTTGAGATCATCCTTCGGTGGCTTGCCGATGAAATTGCCGCCCATGCAAATCCAGCGCGCGACCTTGCTGCGGACCAAATCGGCTCCGCCGGGCGTTTGCAGCAGGTTTTTGAGATTCGTGAGATAACCAACGGTGACGATCACGACCGAGTGATCCGGTTGTTTCGCCAAAATCTCGCGATACACCGTCACCGCGTCCGAAACTGCCTCCGCCGAGGTCACGCGATGCTGAAACTCCTTCGCGATCTGCGCGGCGAACTTCGACTTCTCCATCACACCCGCGCCTTTGACCATGCCGAGTGGCAGATCGGGCCTGCCGCGATAACGATTGATCGCATCCACCGTCGCGATGGAGTTCACCTCCGGCACGCTCGTCACCGTGGCGAGGATTTCGCACTCACCGCGATCCGCCAGCGCGTGCAGCACCGCCATCGCACCCGCGTCATCGCAGTCGGTGAGCATGTCGGTGTCGAAGATGATCTTCACCGGCGCTGCGGCGATATTTGTCAGCACGCTAATGCTCCACAAAAGGGCCAATAGCCAAATATTGGATGGAATGGTTTTTTTCATTCACTTCGCCTTCCTTTTCTTTTTCGGTGAGACCGGTGTCGGGACATGCTCGGGCTTCGCGGGATCGTAGTTCGGATTCGGCAGCGGCATCTGCGCTCCGATTTCATTGCGCCATGCATGGAGGCGTTCACGGAGTTGTTTCGCTTTCTCCGGCTGTGCGGCGGCGAGGTCGTGCTGCTCGCCGAGGTCGGCTTTGAGATCATAAAGCTCTACGTGCATGTCGTTGTAGAACTCGATGAGCTTGAAATCGCCGCTGCGGATTGCGCCGAAGGGCATGGAGCCGCCGAGCTGGTAGTGCTGATGATGCGGGTAATGCCAGAACAGCTCGCTGCGGATGATGGTGCCGCTTCCGCGCAGCAGTGGCACGAGGTTGAGACCATCGCGGCCTGATGCGCCGGTGGTGGAGCTTGAGGCCACGGGCGGAACGCCGGTCATTTCGAGCAGCGTGGGAAAGACATCCATCGTGATCGTCGGCGTGTCGGAGATGCTGCCGGGTTTCGTCACTCCAGGCCAGCGCACGATCAACGGCACGCGCAGACCGCCCTCGTAGGCCGAGCCTTTGCCGACACGCAGTGATTTGTTCGCCGTGGTGGGCACGCGGCCGCCGTTGTCAGAGGTGAAGATGACGAGGGTGTTCTCCGTGAGCTTGTTTTCCTCCAGCGCGGCGAGCACGCGGCCCACGGCGCTGTCCAGGCTCTCCATCATGGCCGCGTAGCCCGTGTTTGTGTGCATGAGGCCGGGCTTGAGCTTCGCCTCGTATTTCTTCACCAGATCGGCACGACCTTGAACCGGCGTATGCACCGCGAAATGCGGCAGGTAGAGGAAGAAGGGCTTGTTCTTGCTCCGCACGACGAAAGCCGCTGCCTCCTCGCCAAGTCGATCGGTGAGGTAATCGCCGTCCTTGCCCTCCGTGAGCGTGGGAATCTTCCACGGAGCGATGTAACTCGGCGGTGAACCGGAATTCGTGCCCGCAATGTTCACGTCAAAGCCCTGCTTCTCTGGCACATGCTCTCCTTCACCGAGGTGCCACTTGCCGATGCTCGCCGTGGCATAACCAGCCGATTTGAAGACCTCCGCCAGCGTGATTTCATCCAGCGGCAGAAACTTCGTCCACTCGGGAACGAGCAGCT
Source organism: Prosthecobacter sp. (assembly GCF_034366625.1). Lineage (NCBI taxonomy): Bacteria > Pseudomonadati > Verrucomicrobiota > Verrucomicrobiia > Verrucomicrobiales > Verrucomicrobiaceae > Prosthecobacter > Prosthecobacter sp. Next base: position 947,900 of record NZ_JAXMIH010000008.1, on the reverse strand, counting down.
TCGGATTCTCCGGCATGCGGCCAGGAATCCAGTCGGTGATGTGCGTGCGGGCGGGATATTTACCCGTCATCAATGCGGAGCGCGTGGGCGAGCAGACCGTGCAGGCCGCGTAGTTCTGCGTGAACTTCATGCCCTCACGCGCGAGCCGGTCAAGATGCGGCGTCTCATAAAAATCACTGCCGTAGCAGGCGAGATCACTCCAGCCGAGATCATCAGCGAGAATGAGCACAACATTCGGCTGCGCTGAGAATGACGACTGAAGAATGCCGAATGACGATAGCAGAAAAAGGATCGCGAGCTTCATGGCTCTATTTGCCAGACCACGTCAGCACTTGTCCATCCTTTTCCAGGCGTGCCTTCAGCTTGGCGTAGTCCACCTCTTGAGCGGCGACTTGATCATCCATGGCGAAACAGGCCGCTGTGGCCGCGCTTTGGCTGGTACACATGAAGACCGGCTCCATGCGGATGCTGGCAAACGCGACGTGGCTGCTGCTCAGGGCGAAGGTGACGAACAAATTTTCACACTCGCTCCGCTTTGGCACGATGGCGTCGTAGCCCACGGCATACGGCGGCGCACCATCGCGCCCTCCGGCGACCTTGCCTTCACGAGCGAGCACGCCGTCCTTCACGATGCGGCGGATTTCATGCACGTCGGTGCCGTAGCTGCCGAGTCCGACGGATTTTGTCACGGGCTGCCGACCAAAGGTGTGATGCTCGGTCATCACGAGATCGCTGATCATGCGCCGGGCCTCACGCACATAGATTTGATGCGGCCAGCCGCCGTTGTCGGTGAACTCGTCTTTTGGCAAACCGAAGCGCTGCATGTCCTTGCGCACCTTCTCCGGCACACGCGAATCAGTCGCGAGGAAGTGCAGCAGGCCACGGTGGTAGTCCTCGTGCTCTTTGGCGATCTTTACTCGGTCGGTATAGCTCGCCTCCGGCCATGCGTGACTCGCGCCGGGCAGATTGCCGCCAAAGGTGGCCGTATTAAAATCCCACTTGTCGTTCGGCAGCGGATCGTGCTTCGAGAACCAGCGCAGGTCCATGTCATCGCCGATGGCGAGGCAGGCTTCGATGAACCGTGCGACGATCTCATAGCGCTTCGGATCGTAATCCGACGGTGGCGTGATCGGGATCATGTTTGCAGGGTTCGTCGTCAGGCAAAGGCGGAAGCAATAGGCCTGCACGCCCGGCGCAGGATCACCCTGTTTGCCGAGATCGCCTTCGTTGATGAGCGGTAGCAGTCCGCTCTTCGGATCGCCCTTCACCACATAGGGATCGAGCGGGAAATCGCGATCCCACACGCCCTGACCACCCGGCACACGACCATGCGGCCCAGGTTTGAGATGGTTCGTGCGCGGGATGTATTTCTCCGTGTAATGAATGCCATTGAGCGTCTCGCCATACTTCGCATTGCCTTCGCGCATGAGCGTGTAGCTCACACCGGCCTTCGCCATCAGATCGCCCTCGTAACTCGTGTCGATGAAGACCTTCGCGCGAAACACATCACCATTCTCCATGACGAGCTCGGTGATGCGCGCGCCTTCCTTCTTCACTGAGTCCAGTCGCGCTCCGAAATGCACCTTCACGCCCGCCTCCTTCGCCATGTCGGTGAAGACCTGCTCCGCCTTGTGCGGCTCGATGGCATACGCGCCGCCCGTGGCCGGACCACCTCCGCCATCACCTTTAAAAGCCTTGTCCCAGGCCAGCGTGACACCCACCGTCGCCGCCAGCTTCGTGAAATACTCCCGCGCAATGCCGCCCACCGAACGCGGATCGCCAATGTCCACAGCGCTGAGCCCGCCACTGGTCATACCGCCGAGATGCTTGCCTGGCTCGGCAAGGACAACCGACCTGCCCATCCGTGCGCCCTGCACCGCCGCCGCCGCGCCGCCGCTGGTGCCGCCATAGACACAAATGTCCGATTCGATGACTTCAGCCGCGCATGTGGAGGAAACGAAGGCCAAGGCAAGCAGGAGAGATTTCATAAGGTTGGATTGAACCAGACGAACCAACCCCGCACGCCTTGCTGGTCAAGAAGCCTGACCAGCCGCCACATCGAAAATTCAGCACCACTCTTTCATCCGACATTCCAGGCAATGTTCACCCATGAGACACGTTGAATCAGGCCCGATGAAATGCCTGCTCTTGCTCCTGCCACTTCTCTGCCTCACCACACATGCCGCCGACTGGCCGATGTGGCGTTTTGATGCGGGGCGCACGGCTGCTTCCGATGAAAAACTACCCGCGAAGCTCCAACTCGAATGGGAGCGTGCTTATTCGCCGCGCGAGCAAGTGTGGGATGATCCACTGAATCACGATCTGATGCCCTACGACCGCGTGTTTGAGCCAGTGGTGCTCGGAAACAAGCTGTTCATCGGTTTCAATGATCGCGACAAGGTCGTGGCGCTCGATTTGAGCACGGGTGCGGAGGCTTGGTCCTTTTTCACTGGCGGGCCGGTGCGACTGCCGCCGGTGTGCTGGCAGGGGAAAGTGTACTTCACCAGCGATGACGGGCATCTTTACTGCGTGAACGCTGACGATGGCAAAGCGGTGTGGTCCTTCAGCGGTGCGCCATCAGCGCGGAAGGCGCTGGGCAATCGCCGTCTCATCTCCGCATGGCCTGCGCGTGGTGGTCCGGTGATCCGCGATGGCAAGGTGTTCTTTGCCGCTAGCATCTGGCCCTTCATGGGCACGTTTCTTTATTCGCTGGATGCGGAAACGGGCAAAGTCGTGTGGGTGAACGACGGCACGGGTGCGGATTTCATCAAGCAACCGCACAGCGCGTCTTCCTTTGCCGGTGTGGCTCCGCAAGGGGCCATGCTGGCGACGCAAGACACGTTGCTCGTGCCGGGCGGACGCTCCGTGCCTGCGGGTTTCGATCTCGCGACGGGTGCCATGAAATACTTCCATCTGAACGATGGTGGCAAAGGCAATGGCGGCTCCTTTGTGGCCTCGGGCGACAAGCATTTCTACGTCCACACCCGCGAACGTGGTGTGCGTGTCTATGATCTGAAAACGGGTGTCGCAGGCAAATCGGTGATGAACGAGCCGGTTATCGATGGCAGTCGTCTCTTTGATTCCGACGCGGAAAAGGTGCGCGAACTCGGCACGAGCGAAAAAGTGCTCTGGGAAGTTAAAGCGGATGGCTCTGGCGATCTCATCAAGGCTGGCGATCACCTCTACGTCGCAGGCAAAAGCAGCCTCAGCGCCATCGTCTTGGCTGAGAAACCCAGCGTGGCATGGACTCTGGCAGTCAAAGGCGAGGTGCGCCGACTTCTCGCCGCGAATGGAAAGCTCATCGCGGTGACTCTGGATGGTCGCATTCAGGTGTATGGAGAAGGAAAGAGCATCGGACGCCTCGAATCAAAGCCACAGAAGCTCGCTGCTAATGCTGTGCCGATTGCACAGACCTTGCTGGAGAGAGCAGGAGACGAAGGTGGCCATGCGTTGATCTTCGGCACGGAGGATCGAGCCTTGATCGATGCACTGCTCGCCGGATCGCAGATGCAGCTCACCGTCGTCGAGCCAGATGTCGAGAAGGTGGATGCTTTGCGCCGTGAATACGACGCGCTCGGCCTTTACGGCACACGCATCACATTTCATGTGGGCGATGCGCTTTCCTTCCAGGAACCCCCTCACTTTGCGCATCTCGTCATCTCACCGACTGCGCATCTCACCGCCGCTTACGCCTCCGTGCGGCCCTATGGCGGTGTGATGCTCTGCCGAGGCGCGGCGGATGCGAGCGGGCTGGAGAATGGGAAGGTCGAAAAGCTCGGCGCAGACTTGCTCATCACCCGCGAAGGCGCACTGCCCGGTGCGGCGGACTGGACGCATCAGTATGGCGACATCGGCAACACCGTGAAGTCCGACGACAACCGCGTGCGTGCGCCGCTCGGCGTGCTGTGGTTCGGGGGTAGCTCAAACATGGACGTGCTTCCGCGTCATGGTCACGGCCCGCCTGAGCAGGTGGTGGGCGGACGCCTTTTCATCCAGGGCATGCACAGCGTCAGCGCGCGTGATGTTTATACCGGTCGCGTCATCTGGAAGCACGACTTCAAAGACCTCGGCACCTTCGGCATCTATTACAACGAGACCTACGCCGACACGCCGCTGAGCACGGCCTACAACCAAAAACACATCCCTGGCGCGAATGGTCGCGGCACGAACTACATCGCCACCGAGGACGCCGTCTATGTGGCGCTGAAAGGCGAGTGCCAGATGCTCGACTCACGCACCGGTGAGCTGAAAAAGACGATCAAACTGCGTGAGAATGCCAAAGATCCCGCGCAGTGGGCCTTCATCGGTGTGATGGAAAATCTGCTCATCGGTGGCGATGACTTCGCGCACTTTAGCCTTCAGTTTGGCACGGTGAAAAGCCGCACGAGCGCCCCCATCGAGGATCTTTCCGCCAGCGGAGGTCTCGCCGTGCTTGATCGCCATAGTGGAAAGCTGCTTTGGCGTGTGAAAGCGCGGCACAGCTTCCTGCACAACGGCATCGTCGCTGGCAACGGTCGCATCTACTGCATCGACAAGCTCACCGCTCATGCCGAGAACCTGCTGGAGCGGCGCGGCGCTGATCTGCCGAAAGATTACCGCGTCATCGCCCTCGATGCGCACACGGGAAAAGTGCTGTGGGAGCAGGAGAAGGACATCTTTGGCACCTGGCTCGGTTACTCCAAGGAGCATGATGTTTTGCTGCAAGCCGGAGCCAAGGCGAGTGATCGCATCTCATCGGAAGTCGGCGATGGCATGATCGCTTATGAGGGCAAAACAGGCCACGTGCGCTGGCAGGATCTGAAGCGCGTTTATACCGGCCCCTGCATCCTGCATAACGAACTCATCCTCACCGGCGCGAACTCCTACACCAGCTCCGGTGGCGCTTTCAGCCTGCTCACCGGCGAGCCGCATTTCGTGAAAAACCCGCTCACCGGCAAGATGGAGCCGTGGCGGCTGAACCGCACCTATGGCTGCAACACCATCATCGCCAGCGAGCACCTGCTCACCTACCGCAGCGGCGCGGCGGGCTTCTACGATCTCGACAGCATGAGCGGCACCTCGAACCTCGGCGGCTTCAAATCCGGCTGCACCTCCAACCTCGTCGTGGCGAATGGCGTGCTCAATGCGCCCGACTACACCCGCACCTGCACCTGCGCGTATCAGAACCAGACCTCGCTCGCGCTCATTCACATGCCCGAGATGGAGATGTGGAGCTACAGTCAGTTCGGACTCGATGGCAAACAAGGCGACCGCATCCTGCGCGCTGGTATCAACTTCGGCGCTCCCGGAAATCGCCGTGCATCCGACGGCACTCTCTGGCTGGAGCATCCACACGCCGGCAGCGGCAATGCACCGCAGCTCGGCGTCGAAGGCATCGACAAAGAGGTGACGTGGTTCCGCCGTCACAGCTCGCAAATCGATGATGCTGGCAAAAGCCAGCCATGGATCGCCGCCTCCGGCTTCATCGGCGAAGGGGAGATCATCATCACACCATCGCTCCGCAGACCACTGCTCGTGAAGCCCGTCAAAAAAACCGACGACGATGACGACGACAAGCCAGGCAGCAAAAAGAAAACAAATGCCAAGGCCAAACCTGCCACGCCAGCCGTGCAGGAGCCGCTGCTCAAGATCGACTATCCGCCTCTCCCGCACACCGTCCGTCTGCACTTCAGCGATCCCGACAACCTCCCTCCCGGCGACCGCATTTTCAATGTCATGCTGCAAGACAAAATCGTGCTGGAGAACTTCGACCTCGCCAAAGAAGGCGGCAGCGTCGTGCGCGAGTTCAAGAACATCCCCAGCGGCGCAGAGCTGCGCATCAAGCTCCAATCCGCCGTAGGCTCCAAGGCCCGGCCCGTGTTGTGCGGCGTGGAGTTTGCCGCTGAATAGGCTGATCAGGCATTTTGTCCCACCGCCAGATCGACAAACACGACAGAAACCGGTTCCCCGGTCTTCTGCGTGACTTCGAGGCTGTTCTTGCCTTCACGCAGCAATCGCGCAGGCACGATCCAAGCACGCAGTTCATCCGGTTTCGCGATCATGGATGGATAAGGCACGGCAAAGGGTTCCGAGACATCGGTGGAAGCAGAAATGGCCTCGCCGTTGAACGTGGCGATCCATTCGCCATCGCCGAGCGGCTTGTCGGCTTGAATGCGCACCCGCGCGTCGTGCTTCCAACCGTCAGCGGGCGCGGCGAGGTCAAAGTTAAACTTCGCAGGCTTGTTCAGTTCAATCTTGCGTGGCACGGACAGTGGCTTCGCGCCGGGAGAACGCCAACCGTATGCAATGAACCAATGCTGTGGCTGCCGAGCGAGGGTTTGCGGGTCACGCAGCGCTTTGAGCGCTTCAAACGGCGGCTCTCCGAAAATACCACGGCCTTCGCCCTGACCGTGCTGGCGGTAATAGGCAAAGTTGAACAGGCTGATGCCGTCCGCGCCGCGTGCATAAGCCAGATGCGCCGCAGTGTGCAGATGTTCGCGCGTCGCACGACGAAATGGAAACACGTCATAACCAGCCTGCACTTTGTCGCCCTTCCAGATCGTGTGGCACAGCTCGAAGTAGAGCGCTGCACCTTCGGTTTGTTTGCGAATGACGGCCAGATCATGCTGCTGTGTGGTGAAGTAGTGCGCGGAAGCGTTCACCATGTCGAGCCCGGCGGCGACGAGTACTTTCAAATCGAGTCCGAGCACATCAAGCGCGGGCAGGTAGCATGGCACACGCGCGCAAAGCCAGCGATTCGGCCCGAGCATCTGCCGCACTTCTTTGACGAGGTCTGTCATGATCACGCGGCGTTGCTCCAGCGGTGTTTCCTCGCGAAAGTAGCTGTAGAAGCGCAGGAAATCGAGCTCCAGGCCGTCGAGGTCGTAGTTCTCGCAAAGCTCGCGGATCAGCGCGAGCTTCTGCGCCCGCACCTCGGGCACGGCGAAGTTGTGCACGAGATCAGCGCCACGCTGCGAACCGGGCTTGATGCGATACTCGGGATGCTCCGCATAAAACTTCGTCACGCTCATGCCGATGCTGCTGCCCGGTTTGTCGCCTGGCTTGGGATCGACGAACTCCTTGTGATGCGCGTCGTTCATGCGGAAGGAGACGAATGCCGCCTGTCCCTTGGCGCGGCAGCGGTCGATGAAGACCTTCACCACATCGCCACCATTGAGCACAAACTGGCCGAACGAATCCGGCTTTTGCGCATAACGCTGCCTGATCCACGCATAGTGTTCCGCCAACGGCAGCACCTTGCTCGACCACATCGGCACCATTCCCAGCCCAGCCTGGAGAAAATGCGCGTCCACCAACCCCGCCACCTCATCAACCGATGCTTCGAGCATCTCCTTGCGGAAGGGCTCTCGCGCCTGATGAAACGGACTGACGCAGGAGGTGATGTTCGTCGTGTCGTTGCTGTAAAGAACGCGAAAGGGAGCCTTGCGCGGTGAATCCGCCGCAATGAGCGGCGTGGCGGCGAGTGTGTGGAGAAAGTGGCGGCGGTTCATGGCAGCGATGCTTTCCAACCTACTTTCAACTTCTCAGCAAGTTCCTTCAGCGTCTCCGCATGTTCTGAATCACCAGCAAGGTTGGTCGTCTCCTGCGGGTCGTTGAGTTCATCATACAGCTCGGTGCCCGCAGGCTGCTGCTTCAAATCGTGCCACTCCGTGTATCGCCAGCGTTCGGTGCGGATGCTGCGGCCGGTGTAGGGCGGTTTGCCGGTGCGGAGGTATTGGCTGAAGGCGGCTTTTTTCCACGGTTGATCAGGCTTTTCGAGCAACGGGGCAAAGCTGGTGCCTTCGAGATGCTTCGGCAGCGGCAATGCGCACAGCTCTGCCAGCGTGGGATAGAGATCGACCAACTCCACGAGGGCTTTTGAGCGCTGGCCTGCTGTTTTCATGCCGGGAAGGCTCACGATGAGTGGCACGCGGGTGCCGTTCTCGAAGTTGGTCATTTTCGTGAAGACGCCGTTTTCGCCGAGGTGGTAGCCGTGATCGCCCCAGAGCACGATGAGCGTGTTTTCACGCAAACCGAGCCGGTCCAGCTCATCGAGTACGCGACCAAGCTGTGCGTCCATGAAGCTCACGCAGGCGCGATAGCCGCGGATGAGATTCAAAGCCATCGCGTCCGTCACCTTGCCGTTCTCAGGCACGGTGCCGTAGCTGCGCAGCTCGTAGTTGTTGTGAAAAGCAGGCTCCGGCGCGCCTTTGGGGCGCTGCGCATTTGCGGGGAGCTGGATCGACTCCGCCGGATACAGATCCCAATACTTTTGCGGGCAGGTGAAGGGCAGATGAGGCTTCACGAAACCGACGCCGAGGAAAAACGGCTGCCCACCGGCTTTGAGGCGCTGGAGTGTCTCAATGGCTTTTTCAGCCGTCTGAGCATCAGGATAGGAGCCATCCGGCTCGTCCGCAGCCTCAAACGGCGCCGCGCGGAGCTGCTTCGGCTGCTTGGCTTTCGGCAGCGCCTTGAGCTGCTTCACATAATCGAGCGATTCTTTCGTGAACCAGTGTCGATACGGCTCGCCATGATACCACGCCGGCTCGCTCCATGATTGCGGATCATCGCCCGGCTCGCGCTCGCTGTGGTGGAAGATTTTGCCGAGGGAGAGGCTGGTGTAGCCGTGATTTTTGAAATGCTGCGGCAGTGTGACCACATCCGGCATGTTCGGCCGCATGAAGTGCTGGTTGTCGAGCACACCGGTCGTGTCCGGCCTCGTTCCGCTGAGCACGCTGCTGCGCGACGGATTGCACACGGCGACCTGGCAGTAGGCGCGTTCAAACAACATCCCGCCTGCGGCGAGCTTGTCGGTGCTGGGTGTTTTCATGTGCGCGGCGCCGTAGCAGTCGAGTTCCGGTCGCAGATCATCCACGGCGATGAAAAGGACGTTCAGCGGCTTCGCCGCGAATGACGAATGCAGAATGACAAATGACGAAATCGAGAAAAGCAGTCGGCGCATGAGATCAACGTTGTTTGGATTTGGCTTCCGCCTCGCGCAGGCGCTGGACCTTGGGCTTGTAACCGGCGGAGGCGTTCACCTGGGTGGAACGAAGGTGCGTCAGCAGCTTTTCGCGCATCGCATGGAGGGTTTCGCGATGCTCGGGCGCGGTGGAGAGGTCCTTCTGCTCCAGCGGATCAGCTTCGAGATCGAAGAGGTATTCGCGTTCCTCGTCGGCCCAGTATTTGAAATGATCATCACGCGCCATCATGCGCAGTGGCACCTTGTCGCCGATCTCACTGACGGCGATGGGGCGGATGCGATCTTTTTCGCCGCGAGCGACGGGCAACAGCGATTTTGCAAAACGTCCGGGCGTCAGCTTGCCACCGACCGCCTCCACGATGGTCGGATAAATGTCCATCATCTGCACCGGAGCCTTGCTGCGGCCTGTCTTGATCTGACCGGGCCAGCGCAGTACCATCGGCACGCGCACAGACTCCTCATAAAAGCGGCCCTTCGTCAGATAACCATGCGCGCCCATCATTTCGCCATGATCGGCGCTGATGGCGACCAAAGCACTGTCCCAGGTGCCGCGTGCTTTCATTGCTTCGACAAGCCTAGCCACGCAATCATCCACCAGCGCTAGTTTGCCGAGGTAGTTCGCCAGCATACGCTTCGTCTTCTCGTGATTGAGCGCCCTCCCCTCGCGCAGATACTTCTCCGGCACATTGGCGGGCAGCGTGAGCTTTTCAGGATCGAACATCGTGGCGTAATCACCCGGCGCATCCAGCGGCGGATGCGGTGAATGCAGGCTCACCACGAGGCAGAGCGGCTTCTCCTTCGGCTGCGCGCGGATGAGATCAACCGCGAGGCCCGTGGTGAAGACATCATGATAGTCCTCCGCTTTCACCACGCTCGCACGAGGCGCGAACTCGCCACTCACATAGCGCCCGTGCAGGTCATCGGCCACGGCTTGGAGCAGGCCGAGCTTTTGCAGATGCTGCGAGTAGGGATCACGCCCCTTCGTCGAGTCCGGCGGGCCGGAAATGTCCGCCACATGATCCAGACCCAGCGCCTTGAAGAACGCGCCGCTGTTCTTGAACTGCTCATGCCACGCCGGACCTGCCGTCCAGTGCGTCTTGCCGATCTGTGCCGTGGTGAGGCCCGCACGCTGGATGTCGAGAAACATCGGCGCGTCCTCCGGCTTCGGATAATAACCCGTCGCATTGCCCCACAGCCCGTGGCCTGCATTGTGCGGATACAAGCCCGTGAGCAACGACACGCGAGCAGGCATGCACACCGGCGATGTGACATAGCACGCATCAAAAATCATGCCCTCCGCCGCGATGCGGTCCATGTGCGGCGTGCGCACCTCCTTGTTATCCCAACCCGTGAATCGCGGACTCCATTGATCCGCGAGAATAACGAGCACGTCCGGCTTGTCGGCAGCGGTGAGCAGATGGCTGAGGGCGAAAAGTGAAAAGACAAGCGCACGTCGCATGATCGCTGTGAACGTAAAGCGGGTGGGTTTGTGTCGTCGAATCGACGCAAAAACTACTCGGTGCTGAATGGCGAGGCTGGCAAATCGGCCGCGTTGACGAGATTGCCCTTGGGATTGGCCGCCCACGAGTAGCGCACGACTTTGGGGGCTTTGATCTCGGTGCTGGAGACGATGACTTTGTCGCCTTCGATCCAGGCATCGGCCCAGACGAATTTTTTGTCGTCGCCAGCAATGGCGAAGCCTTCAAGTGTGCCTGACCTGGCTTTTAGGCCGGTCGCTTGATCAAAGGTGAGCGTGATGTGATCAGCGGCGATCACGGCAGATTTGAAAAGCGGGCCGGACCAGATGTCGATGCTCTTTTGATACACGTCATGCAGCACGACGCGGGAGAGTCGCGCGGCGAACTCGGTCTTGTTCGTCGGGTGGCCTTGCTTCGAATCACCGATGTCCATCGTGATCGCCATGCCAGTGTGCGGCACTTGCAAGGCACGGCGCTGGCCGTCACGCACCGACACGCCCCAGCCGGTGGGTTCGCTGGGGAATTTCTGCGGCGTGGCGAAGGCCGGGATCTGCACCCAGGCAAAGTAAAACTCGTCGCCCCAGCGCTTGCGCCAGTCGGCAATCAGCGTTTGAAGCTGCGCGCCATACAGACCAGTGAATGGCCCCGCCGCGTTGCGCTCGCCTTGATACCAGATGACGCCGCGCATCGTGTAAGGCACGAGCGGGGCGATCATGCTGGCAAAGAGGCCGCCGGGCTTCATGACTTGCAGGTTCTTGAAGGGGGACGGCGCTTTGGGTGCGGGCTGTTTGGCTTTGAGAGCGGCGGAGCGAACCTTCAGCCATGCGGCTTTGGCATCGAGAAACTTCTTTTGCTCGGTTTCGGGAACGAAACCATCGAGGCGCTTGGTCCAGTCATCGAGCAGCGGTTTGAAGTCGGGCACGGCTTGTTGTGCAGAAAGGCTCGTCCACGCTTCAATCGGCGTGCCGCCAACAGCAGAGGTCAGGATGCCGACGGGCTGCTTGATCTCAGTCAGCAGGTCACGGGCGAAGAAGTAGCCCATCGCTGAAAAATCGGCCACGGTCTCCGGCGAGCACACGCGCCACTTGCCGGGGCGATCCTGCGCGAGTTCATCGTCAGGCACCGGCAGCTCATAAATGGCTAACGGAGCGTCATGCACAAAGACGCGGATCTCAGGATGCTTAGCGGCGGCAACTTCAGCGTCCGCGTTGTCCACCTTGCCATGCAGCTTGCCATTGATCTGCATCGCCATGTTCGACTGGCCGGACGCGAGCCACACCTCGCCCACGAGCACATCCTGGATGACTTTGTCGTTGATGAGCAACGTCTGTGATTTTGCATTTGGAGTCAGCAGATCGAGTTTCACCTGCCACTCGCCTTTCGCGCTGGCCTTCGTTGTCTTTTTCTGCCCTGCGAATTCCACTGCGACTTCTTCATCCGCGACCGCCCAGCCCCAAATCGCGACGGGCTTGCCAGCTTGAAGCACCATGTGATCGGAGATGACTGCGGGCAGCCGAACCTCCGCAAACGTGCAGGTGGCGGACAGGAGCAAGGCAGGGATGTATTTCATGGCGATGAATGACGTGAGGGGGGCTTTAATGTTTCTGGTAAATGTGGATGACCATACGTAAAGAACCGAACGCAGGAGTTGCTCCGATCAAACCATGATTGATCCATTGACCGATGATGGGAAGGATTACTGATTTGAAGATTGTTGGAATGGAATAGAATGGACTATCCCTCCGATAGAAATGTTCACACCGTCTCCCCACGCCGTAGATCTGGCATCAAGCGCACTGGCTTTGTGCTTGTGCGCCCGGTTTGAGCGAGTTCCAAAACGAGACGCGTCAGCCGCTTCGCAAACTTTGCGGCATCCGCCGAGTAGCGCGTCACATGCGGCACCACATGATCGAGAAACGCATCGTCATCGCGTGACACCACCGCGAAATCACGCGGCAGCTTGTGCCCACAGCGCAGCAGGTGCGTGATGACTGTCAGCGTGTGAATGGAACGGGCCACGACAAAAGCCGTCGGTGCCGGCTTGCGCTTCAGCAACACATCAAGATGCTCCACGACTTGCTCGGAAGTTTCGTGATGCTCGATCACGATCGGCGTGGCAGCGGATGTCGTGAAAGCTTCGCGAAAGCCGTGCTCACTCTCCGCATCGCCACCGTGGGAGGAGCCAGGCAGCAGCAGCGCGATCCGCCGATGTCCCTTCTGCATCAGCATGGTTGCGGCATGACGACACGTCGCCCGGTAGTCGAGGTCCACCGATGGCAGGTCGATTTCATCCGCACATGATCCGGCGATCACCGCAGTCACGCCTTGATCGACAAACCAGCGTTGCATCGCCGGAGTCGAACGAAAGAGCACCCAGGCCGCAGCCTGCACCCGCTGCGTCAGTTTCTTCAGCCCGCCCGCAGGCTTCGCCACAAAGCAGTGTGCGCTCGGATGCAGCTCCAATTGATAACCTGTCTCCGCCAGCAGCTCGCGCAGTGCATCCAGCCAAAACAGCACAAACGGCGGCATCGCCTGCTGCGGCACGGGCGTCAGCAGTGCGATCACGCGTGATGACTCAGCCTTGCCGCTCGATTTCGGCCTTGAGAGGATCTGCCGTTTCTTGTTCTCGACTGCACCGATCACACCTTCGCGCTCCAGTTGCGCCAGCACCGCACGCAGCGTCGGGCGGCTGATGCGCAGCCGCGTGCAAAGCGTTCGTTCTGACGGCAGCACTCCCGTCCATTCGCCGCGCAGCAGTGCCTCTCGGAGAAAGTCGGCGCTGTGCGTAAGCAAAGAGGGCCTGGGTGGGACGGCGTGCATGATTCGGCCCGCATCATGCCATGGTCATCCCGTTTGACCACGGAGAATTCACCTCAGATGTCGTTTCAATGAAGCCATGCTACCGCACTCCGACCTCCTCCAACTCAAGCGCTGGAACACCCCGACCATCTACAATGGCTGGGAGCAGATCACCAGGCGCGATCCCGCCGCCGATGCGTTCAACCTTGAAGAAACCCGCGACTTCATGCCGCAGATGGGGTCGATGGTCGGCTATGCCATCACCGTGGTGATCGAGCCGAGCAACAAGGCGCATCGCGAGGCCAATCCCGACGGCTGGAACGAATACCGCCGCTATGTAGCCTCTATTCCAGGTCCCAAGATCGTCTGCGTGCAGGATATCGACAAACCGCGCACGATTGGCGCATTCTGGGGCGAGGTGAACAGCAACATGCATCGCGCTCTTGGTTGTGTGGGCACCATCATTGACGGCGCGATCCGCGATGTCGATGAAATGACCAACGCCGGCTTCAAAGCCCTCGCCCGCCGTCTCTGTGTTGGCCATGCGCACGTCCATCCCGTACGGTGGAACTGCGAGGTCGAGGTCTTTGGCCGCAAGATCGTCCCCGGCGATCTCATCCACGCCGATAAGCACGGCTTTCTCGTCATCGCGCCCGACGAGCAACCCAACATCCTCGAAGCCTCCCGCTTCATGGATGCCAACGAATGCCAGACCGTCATCCCCGCCGCCCGCAACAGCGCCGGACTCAGCAGTGACCAAGTCCTTGCCAATCTCGCTGAGGCGGGCGCGCAGTTCGGCAGGAACGCCAAAGCCAAATTCCAACGCCAAGGAGAATGGTAAGCATGAAAACGATCTGTATGCTGTTCTGCGGTTGCGTCTCGGCTTTCGCCGCAGACTTCCGCATCGAAAACAGCACCGTGCTCACCAGCAGCGGCGCTTATCACTGGTCACAGTCGCGTCCTGCCATCCTACCCAGCAAAGTCATCGTCACGACTCAAGAGATCGAAAAACGCGGCTCCCACGGTTATCGAGACATCTACCTCACCGAGACCACCGACAGCGCAAAGACCTGGAGCACGCCCAAACGCATCGACGCGCTGAATCGCCGCCGCTTTGAGGACGGCATCGAGCGTGTGATGGGCGACATCTGCCCGCAATGGCATGCCGCGACGAAAAAGCTGCTCGTCACCGGCAAATGCTTCGGTTTTCTCGCCAACGCGTACGACAACAAGGCCAAGGACGACCGCTCGCAGGAGCGCGTGGCCTATGCCGTGTATTCACCTGATACGCAGCAGTGGACCGGCATGAAGATCATGGCCATGCCGGAGAAAGATCACGCCGGGAATCCGATCATCGAGCCAAACGCCGGCTGCAATCAGCGCCACGACCTCCCGAATGGCGACATCCTCCTGCCCGTGCGCTACCGCGCTGATCCGAAGTCGCGCGTTTACACCACCATTGTCGCGCGCTGCACCTTTGATGGAGAAATGCTGACCTATCGCGAACACGGCAGTGAGCACACCATCAGCATCCCTCGCGGCCTGTATGAACCCTCAGTTTGCTCGTTGAAAGGCCGCTATTTTCTCACCATGCGCGGCGAGCAGAACGGTCGCGTCACGCGCAGCAAGGACGGCATCAACTACGAACCCACCGTCGAGTGGAAATTTGATGATGGCACCCCGCTACTGAGCGCAAATGCGCAGCAACACTGGATCACCCACGGCGACAAGCTCCACCTCATCTACAGCCGCAAAAGTGCGAACAACGACCACGTCTTCCGCAACCGCGCCCCCATTTTCATCGCCGAAGTTGATCCTGAGAAGCTGCACGTCATCCGCGCCACCGAGCAAGTCCTCATGCCCGAAACCGGCGTCGATCTCACCGGCGGTTTTGCGCCCGTCGATGTGAATGAAAACGAAACCTGGGTCATCAGCTCCGAGATGGCCTTCCCCGAGGCCCGCAAAGACGAAAGCAACCGCGTGCTGCTCGCCAAGATCCTTTGGAACAAGCCATGACCGCCACCGAACTCGCCCAATCTCTCCACACAGGACGCACCGTGTTCGGCACGCTCATCGTGTCGCCCTCGCCACGCTGGCCGGAGGTGGTGCGCGGCTGCGGCCTCGACTTCGTGTTCATCGACACCGAACACATCGCGCTCGACCGTGCGGAGCTGTCCTGGATGTGCCAGACCTACACCGCGCTCGGTCTGCCGCCGCTCGTGCGCATTCCATCGCCTGATCCGTATGCGGCCACGATGGTGCTCGATGGTGGCGCTGCCGGAGTCATCGCGCCGTATGTCGAAACCGTCGAGCAGGTGCAGCAATTACGCGGAGCGGTGAAACTCCGCCCCATCAAAGGCCAGCGCCTCCAGCAAATGCTCGCCGGTGCCGCGCCAGAGCCTGAACTCGACGAATACATGCAAGCGGGAGTGAAGAATCGCCTGCTCATCATCAACATCGAAAGCGTCCCCGCCATCGAAGCCATCGATCAAATCCTCGCCGTGCCCGGCATTGATGCCGTGCTCATCGGTCCGCACGATCTCTCGTGCAGTCTCGGCGTGCCGGAGCAATGGGATCACCCGAAGTTCCTGACCGCCTGCGAAACGATCTTCCGCAAAGCCCGCGCCGCTGGGATCGGCGCAGGCATCCATTTCTGGGGCAGCATCGAGCAGCAGTCGCGTTTCCTGGCCCTCGGAGCGAACATGCTCATCCACAGCGCCGACATCTCCCTCTTTCAAAAGCATCTCCGCCTCGAACTCGACGCCATCCGCGCCACCGCAGGCATCACGCAACCAATTTCCAACTCCAACACCGCTCTTATCTAATCCCAACCATGAAAACAAAAGTCCTCTCTGTGTTCCTCTGTGCCCTCTGTGGTGTACTCAATGCCGCCGAGCCCTTCATCGGCAAACAAGACCTCTTCGTCGCTGGCGAAGATCCCGCCTACAACATCTACCACATCCCCGGCATCGTCGTGACCGCCAAAGGCAGCGTGCTCGCCTGGTGTGAGGCGCGCAAAAGACCCGCTGGCGTCAGTGACTGGGACGACATCCGCATCCTGCTGCGCCGCAGCACCGACGATGGCAAGACCTGGAGCGCTCCGAAAAGTATCGCCAATGTCGAGGGCCCGAAGCAGAAGAACCCCTTCGCCCTCAAGATGAAGAACGTCGATCCCAACGACGTGACCTACAACAACCCCGTCCTCATCGCCGACAAGGACGGAACGGTTCACATGCTCTTCTGCCTCGAATACGAACGCGTGTTTTACCAGCGCAGCGAGGACGATGGCGTCTCCTGGAGCAAGCCGAGCGAGATCACCGCCGCGTTTGCGGCCTTCAAGAAGGACTATGACTGGAAAGTGCTCGCCACCGGGCCGAATCACAGCATCCAGCTCAAAACCGGCCGCCTCGTCGTCCCCGTCTGGCTCTCCACCGGAACCGGCGGCAATGCGCATCGCCCCAGCGTCACCGCCACGATCTACAGCGACGATCTGGGCAAGACTTGGAAAGCAGGCGACATCGCCGTGCCTTGCACCGAGGAATGGATCAACCCGAACGAAACCGTCGCCATCGAACTCAACGACGGCAGTGTCATGCTCAACGTGCGCAGTGAATCGAAGGCGCATCGCCGCCTCGTCACCATCAGCAAAGACGGAGCCACCGGATGGAGCACACCGAAGTTCGATGACGCGTTGCTCGAGCCCATCTGCATGGGCGGCATCGTGCGCTATAACCATGGCGGCAAGAGCCTCATCCTCTTCTCCAATCCGCACAACCTCGACAAAGAGAAGGGCAAGGCCGAGCCCGGCAAAAACCGCGACCGCAAAAACGTCAGCGTAAAGATCAGTCGCGACGAAGGCCAGACATGGCCCGTGAACAAACTTCTCGAAGACGGCCCCAGCATGTACTCCGACATCGCCGTCACTCAGAGCGGCACCATCCTCTGCTTCTATGGTCGTGGCACCAAGCCCGGCTTTGCCGGTGCTGGGCTAACTCTCGCACGCTTCAATCTTGAATGGCTTGAGCAGCCCTGAATGAAATGAGTGCATCTGGAGAGCGTTGGTGTGATCATCCCAACCACGCCCTCCCGATGAAAAAGCTTCTCGCTCTTGTTCTTACCACTCTGCTTGGTCATGCCCACGCGCATGACACGGCCACACCTTCCACGCCCGGCAGCGGCACAAAGGTGCTCGTCTATTCCGACACCGCCTTTTACCGGCATCCCGAGATTCCGGGCATCAACCGCTGGCTGGTGCTGCTCGGACATGAAAACGGCATCGAGGTGGACATCACCGAGCATCCGCAAGACCTGATGCCGAAGGTCCTGGCGAAATACGATGTGCTCCTGCTCAACAACGCCAACGAGCTCGACAAAGTCATACCCGAGGCGCAGCGCAAGTCTGTCGAGGCTTGGTTTGCGAGTGGCAGGAAAGGTGTCGTCGGCCTGCACGCCGCACTGGTCCGTCAAACCGGCTGGCCCTGGCTGAACCAACTCGGCGGATGTGACTTCAACAGCGACTCGGACTACAGCAAGGCGAAGGTGACGGTGGACCCTGCGGCGAAAGATCATCCCGCCGTCAAAGGCCAGCCCTCGGAGTTCTGGATCGAAGCCGACTGGACCAACCACGACCGCAGCGTCACGAGCCTGCTAGGCTTCTCCGTCCTGTTGCGGGTGGATGAAACGACCTTCACTCCTGTGCGCGATTTTTTCAAAACACGCGGTGGCAAGCCCATGGGTGCAGACCACCCGATTGCCTGGACCCACGAGCCTGCGGCAGGCGGGCGCTTCTTCTACACCGAGTTCGGCCATGACCTGCGATCGCTGAGCACACCCTTCGTCCGCAGCCATATCCTCGCAGGCATCCGCTGGGCCGCAGGCGCGGCGAAAGCGGCGAAGTGATCTCCTTGGGCAGGGAGCCTCGCCTGCCTTGCGAGATGAACGCCTCATGCGCGTTCCTTGGGTCATGCGCTCACGGATTTTGTTGCTCTTACTGCTGCTGCCCCACCTCCTGCCGGGAGCGGATGTTCCCGGTGCCGATTGGACATGGGCCACGCCGGCGGAGGCAGGGCTGGATGAAACAAAGCTCGCTGCCGCCCGCGACTACGCCCTCACCGGCGGCGGCTCGGGCTGCATCATTCATCATGGCAGGCTGGTCATGTCGTGGGGCGATTTCAAACAGCGCTACGATTTGAAATCCACCTCGAAGTCCTTCGGTGCCGCGGCGCTCGGGCTCGCCATCACGGATGGCAAGATGAAGCTCACGGAGAAGGCGAAGCAGCATCACCCCGCCTTCGGTGTGCCGCCGGAGGCGAATGCGCAGACCGGCTGGCTCGATGAGATCACCCTCTGGCATCTCGCGTCACAGACGGCGGGGTTCGACAAGAAAGGCGATTATGTGCCGCTGCTCTTCAAGCCGGGCGCGGAATGGAGTTACAGCGATGCCGGGCCCAACTGGCTCGCCGAATGCGTCACGCTCGCGTACCGCCGCGATGTCGATGATCTCATGTTTGAGCGCCTCTTCACGCCGCTGGGCATTCAGCGCACGGATCTGGTCTGGCGGAAGCACGCCTATCGCCCCGATTTGATCGATGGCATCAAGCGCCGCGAGTTCGGCTCCGGCATCAGCGCCAATGCGGATGCGATGGCGCGCTTCGGCCTGCTCTGGTTGCGTGGCGGTGATTGGAATGGCAAACAGATCCTCCCACGCGATTACATCGACAAGGTGCGCACCACACAGCCCGGCGTCCCCGGCCTGAACGTGCGCAATCCCGAGCACTATGGCCACGCATCGAGCCACTACGGCCTGCTGTGGTGGAACAACGCCGACGAGACCCTCGAAGGCGTGCCGCTCGACACCTATTGGACTTGGGGCCTCTACGACAGCCTCATCATCGTGATGCCCACGCTCGACATCGTCATCGCCCGTGCCGGGAAATCTTGGAAGCGCACGGCAGGCGCGGATCATTACGAGGTGCTGCAGCCCTTCCTGTTTCCCATCGTGAATGCCGCGAAAGCGGGCAGTGCCAAGACTGAAACCAAATCCGCTGCTGTCACTTTTCCGTCCAGCCCGATCATCGCCGGCATCGAGTGGGCACCTGCGGATACTATCATTCGTCAGGCCAAAGGCAGCGACAACTGGCCGCTCGCCTGGGCCGATGATGACGCGTTCTACTCTGCCTATGGCGATGGCAAGGGCTTCGCTCCCTTCGTGGAGAAAAAGCTCAGCCTCGGCCTGGTGAAGATCACTGGCTCACCGCCGGACATCGTCGGGACCAATCTGCGCTCCGCCACAGCCGAGGCGCTCGGAGATGGCAAACATGGCCGCAAGGCCAGCGGCATCCTCTGTGTGGAGGGCGTGCTCTACATGCTCGTGCGCAATGCCGCCAACTCGCAGCTCGGCTGGTCCGCCGAACACGGCGCAACGTGGACTTGGGCGGATTGGAAGTTCACCGAGAGCTTCGGTTGCCCCGGCTTTGTGAACTTCGGCAAGAACTACGCCGATGCGCGCGACGGTTTTGTTTACATCCATTCCCACGACTCCGACAGCGCCTACGAGCGTGCAGACCGTTTCGTGCTGGCGCGTGTGCCGAAGGACAAGCTGCGCGACCGCTCCGAGTATGAGTTCTTCGTTCGCACCGGCCAGGACGGCGCGGCGCTGTGGTCTGCTGACATCACGCAACGCGGTGCGGTGTTCGCCAACCCCGGCGCCTGTTATCGCTCCAGCATCTCCTATCATCCCGCGCTCAAACGCTACCTCTGGTGCCAGACCGGCCTGGGAGAGGACACGCGCTATCGTGGCGGCTTCGCCATTTACGATGCTCCCGAGCCGTGGGGACCATGGACCCTCGCGTTTCACACCGATGAATGGGACGTCGGCCCCGGCGAGACGATGCACCTGCCCGTCAAATGGATCAGCGCCGATGGCTTGACGGTTCATCTCGTCTTTTCCGGCGACGACTGCTTCTCGGTGCGTCGTGGCACGATTCGCATGCACAAGCCGTGATGATCAGTGCTTGGGAAAACTGTTCGCGAAGAATTCGCCCGCGCTGACGTTCATGGGCGCGAAGTCACGCTGCATCCGCCATGAAACCTCTCATTTTATTCCTCCTTTCCGCCTTCTGCTTCCTGCACTCGTCTTTTTCGGCTCCGCCGAATGTCGTGCTCATCATGGCGGATGATCAAGGCTGGGGCGACACGGGTTACAACGGCCACCCTGAACTCAAGACGCCGAACCTCGACTCGCTCGCGGCGAGCGGTCTGCGCATGGACCGCTTTTACACCGCGCACTTCAATTGCTCGCCCACGCGTGCGAGCGTGATGACGGGGCGGCATCCGCATCGCATGGGCACCTTTAGCCCCGGCTCACCGATCCGTGCGCAGGAGGTGACGGTGGCGAAGGTCTTGCAGTCTGCAGGTTATGCGACGGGGCATTTCGGCAAATGGCATCTCAATGGCAAAAACGGTGACCGGGACACAAAGACCGCACCCGGTCGCGCGATCCTTGCCGATGATCCGCTTTCGCCGGGCAAGATGGGTTTCGACACGTGGCTCTCGGCGGACAATTTTTTCGATCTCGATCCCGTGCTGGGCCGCGAGGGCGTGCCGGAGAAGTTTCAGGGCGACGGCTCGGACATCGTCACGGATGAGGCACTGAAGTTCATCCGCAAGCAGGCCGGGGCGAGCAAGCCGTTCCTGGCGGTGGTGTGGTTCGGCAATCCGCATACGCCGCACGAGGCGCTGCCGGCGGACAAGGCGGCCTACAGCACGCTGCCCGAGGCATCGCAGAACTACTACGGCGAGCTCACGGCGATGGACCGCAGCGTGGGCCGGTTGCGCGCGGCTTTGCGCGAGCTGAAGGTGGCTGACGACACGCTGCTCTGGTATTGCAGCGACAACGGCGGCGCGGCCGGCCCGAAGAGCACGGGCAATCTGCGCGGCTCCAAAGGCACGCTGTGGGAAGGCGGCGTGCGCGTGCCAGGCCTCGTCGAATGGCCTGCGCGCATCGCGAAGCCCGCCGTCAGCACCGTGCCTTGCTCCACGCTCGACATTTATCCCACGGTGCTGGCCGCGACCGGCGCGAAAGCGGAGAAACAAATCCAGCCGCTCGATGGCCACAGCCTGCTGCCGCTTTTCGACCAGCCGATGACGCAGCGCGAGAAAGCCATCCCGTTCTGGGCTGATGCGCGACGCGACAACGCCCATGCGACACTGCTCGACTGGCCCTACAAGCTGCACACCAACGCCATCAACAGCAAAGACAAGAAGGGCCGCAAAGGTGGCGAAAGAACACCCCTGCTGCTCTTCGATGTTTCCAAAGACCCGAATGAAACCACGGACCTCGCCGCTCAAGAGCCTGAGCGTGTGAAGCAGATGACCGCTGCACTCGCTGAATGGAAAACGTCGGTGCAGAAGAGCCTCGCCGGAGGCGATTACGACACGCCACTCGCACCCGCGCCTGAAGCACCACGCAAGAAAAAGAAGGCGGCGAAGTAGCAGGAGAAGGGAGCGCAGACATGGTCAGCGTGTTTGACCAGTGAGAGGCATCGTCGCATCACGTTTATGCACTCCATGAAATTTGCCACCGTGCTGCTGTGCGTCCTTTGCACATGCCTCAACGCCGCCGAGCCGTTGTTCGAGACGCAGCGTCTGTTTGCCCTCACGCCGAAGAACAAGCCGAACTACCGCATCCCCTCGATCATCCAGGCTCCGAACGGCGACATCCTCGTCATCTGCGAGCGCCGCAACGATGGCATCGGCGACATCGGCAATCACGACATCGTGATGAAGCGCAGCGCGGACAAAGGCAAGACGTGGAGCGATGAGATCCTCATCCTTGATGATGGAAACCGCGTGTGTACGGATCTCACCGTCGGTTTGGACCGCGAGACAAAGAAGCTGTGGCTGTTTTTCCTGCGCGACAAAAAGCAGTTCGCGCATCTCACCAGCACGGACAACGGCCTGACATGGACCGGGCCGGTGGTGATCCACGAGCAGGTCATCAAGCCCGAGTGGCAGACGCTTAAAGGCAAGGGCGAGGAGACCAAGGGCAATCCGAAGAGCCACGCGGTGCAGTGGGAAAAAGGCTGGGTGCAGCGCTACGGCTGCGGTCCCGGCAATGCGATGGTGCAGCTCAAGTCCGGTCGTCTGCTTGTTCCTGCAAGACATCGCGAAGACATCGGCAAAGGCCGCCTGCGCAGCTTCGCGCACTGCTTTTACAGCGATGACCACGGCGCGTCATGGAAGCTCGGCGGCACCATCGGCATCAACACGAGTGAGTGCCAGTTCGTCGAGTTGAACGACGGCAGCGTGCGCGTGATCTCGCGCAACGAAAGCAGCGAGGACTCGCCCGACAACCTCCGCCACCTCACCGCCATCAGCAAAGACGGTGGCGTGACGTGGGGTGATCTCCATCGCCTCGAAGAACTCATCACCCCGCGCTGCCATGGCTGCGTGGAGCGCTTCGATGCGAAGACGCTGCTGTTCTCGAGCCCCGCTTCACCGTTTCGCCAGAAGGAGCATCCGTATGGCCGCTACAACCTCACCGTCCGCATCAGCCCCGATGACGGCGAAACCTGGACCGCAGGAAAAACTATCTGGCCTCATCCGGGGTCGTATTCTGACATCGTGGTGCTCGATGACAAAACGATCGGCTACATCTACGAACGTGCGGACAAGGGCAGCACGCACTACTGGGACGAGCTGCACTTCGCACGCTTCAATCTAGAGTGGCTCACGCATGGGCGGTGAAAGTGGATGACCGCAATATCCTCACCGAATCTCCGTTTCGAGACGGCGATGACGACCACACCCTACCCAAGCTTCTTCCATGCCGCCGCTCTGGCGTTGCTCTTCCTCGTTCCTGCTCACGCTGAGACACCCGCGACCAACCGCTTTGAGAAAGACATCGCCGCCTATGAGCAGGCGGACAAAGCCAGCCCGCCTGCAATCGGCGGCATCCTTTTCACCGGGGCTTCTGGCATCCGCATGTGGAAAACGCTCGTGCAGGACTTCGCGGGACTGCCGGTGATCAATCGTGGCTTTGGTGGCTCCCAACTCTCGGACTCCATCCACTTCCTCGACCGAGTCACGCTGCGCTACCGGCCCCGGATCATTGTCATCCAGGCCGGGGGCAATGACCTCAACGGCGGCAAGTCGCCCGAGCAGGTGCTCGCCGACTTCAAAACCTATGCCGAGAAGACCCGCGCAGCTTTGCCGGAGGTGAAGATCGTGCTGCTGAACATCGGCCCAAGTCCGAAGCGCTGGCAGCAGCGTGAGAAGCAGAAGCAGGCGAACCAACTCACACTCGACTACATCAAGGCCGGGAAGAACCTCGTGTACGTCGATCTCTGGCCGGACTCCATCGGCGCGGACGGGCTGCCGAAGCCAGAGCTCTACATCGAAGATCAGCTCCACCCGAGCGCAGCAGGTTTCGCCCTGCGCACGAAGCTGATCCGCCCCCATCTCCAGTAGCCACACACTCTCATGAAAACCTGCCTCATCCTTCTCTCGTCACTCGCTCTTCTCCATGCGTCGTTTTCGGCGCAGCCCAATGTCGTGCTCATCATGGCCGATGATCAGGGCTGGGGTGACACGGGCTACAATGGCCACCCCGAACTCAAGACACCGAATCTTGATGCGCTGGCCGCGAGCGGTCTGCGCATGAACCGCTTCTATACCGCGCATTTCAACTGCTCTCCCACACGCGCCAGTGTGATGACGGGGCGGCATCCAAACCGCATGGGCACCTTCAGTCCTGGCTCGCCTATCCGTGCACAAGAACTGACGGTGGCGAAGGTCTTGCAGTCCGCAGGCTATGCGACGGGGCACTTCGGCAAATGGCATCTCAATGGCAAGAATGGCGACAAGAACACGACCACAATGCCGGGCCGCGCGATCATGGCGGATGATCCGCTTTCGCCGGGCAAGATGGGTTTTGATGAATGGGTTTCGGCGGACAATTTCTTCGACCTTGATCCCGTGCTCGGCCGCCAAGGCGTGGCGGAGAAGTTTCAGGGCGACAGCTCGGACATCACCACGGATGAGGCGCTGAAGTTCATCAAGAAGCAGGCCACAGCGGGCAAGCCCTTCCTTACCGTGGTGTGGTTTGGCTCACCGCATGTGCCGCATGAGGCACTGCCAGCGGACAAGGCGCTGTACAGCACTTTGTCGGAGGCAGATCAGAACTACTACGGCGAGATCACCGCCGTGGATCGCAGCGTGGGTCGTCTGCGTGCAGCCTTGCGTGAACTGAAGGTGGCCGACAACACGATGCTTTGGTACAACAGCGACAACGGCGGTGCCAACGGCCCCAAGTCCACCGGCAACCTGCGCGGATCGAAAGGCACGATGTGGGAGGGCGGCGTGCGCGTGCCAGGCCTCGTCGAATGGCCCGCGCGCATCACGAAGCCCTTCATTAGCGAGGTGCCATGCTCTACGCTCGATATTTACCCGACCGTGCTCGAAGCCACCGGTGCGGTGGCGCAAAACCAAGTCCAGCCGCTCGATGGCGTGAGTCTGATACCGCTGTTCGATCACAAGACGGAAGTGCGCAGCAAAGCAATCCCGTTTTGGAATCATGCGGGCAAACAACCCGGCCACGCCACGCTGATCGACTGGCCTTACAAGCTGCACACGAACCCCGTGGCGGGTCGTGACAAGAAAGGCAAGAAGGGTGGCGAAGCACTGCCTGCCATGCTGCTCTATGACATCTCCAAAGACCCGAAGGAAACCACCGACCTCACCGCACAAGACCCCGAGCGCGTGGTGAAGATGACGTCCGCGCTGGAAGCGTGGAAAGAGTCCGTGGAGAAGAGCCTCAGTCGCGCGGACTACAAGTAATGACTCCTATGAAACCGATCACCTTTCTCTTCATCTCATCGCTCGCGATCATCGCATCTGCCGCGCCTGACGCGACCACGCCGTGGGAAACACCGCCCGGCTGGACGGAGACACGCGGTGGCGAGGGTGGGAAGGTTGTGCGCGTCACTACACTCGCAGCCAGCGGCGCAGGTTCATTCGCGGAGGCGATCATGGCGAAGGGACCGCGTGTCATCGAGTTCGATGTGGCGGGTGTCATCGACCTCGGCGGGCGTTCTTTGAAGATCTCGAACTCGCAGGTCACGATCTCGGGCGAGACAGCGCCCAGCCCTGGTATCACGCTCATCAATGGTGGCTTGGGTGTGAGTGCGAATGATGTGATCATCCGACATCTCCGCATCCGTCCTGGAGCGGGCAAGCGGGCAAAAAAGAGCGGCTGGGAGGTGGACAGTCTGGCGACGAATGCCGCGCATGATGTCATCGTGGATCATTGCTCGATCACCTGGGGCACCGATGAAAACCTCAGCGCCTCGGGGCCGCGCTTTGAGGGCAAGACGCCGGATGAATGGAGGAAGAACACCTCCCGCCGCATCACCTTCAGCCAGTGCATCATCGGCGAGGGGCTGCATGACTCTACCCACGCCAAAGGCCCGCACTCGAAGGGATCGCTCATCCATGACAACACGTCCGACATCGCCATCCTCGGCAATCTTTACATCAGCAACGATGACCGCAATCCGCTCTTCAAAGGCGGCGCGCGTGGCGTGGTGGTGAACAACCTCATCCAGAATCCAGGGCGTCGTGTGATGCAGTTCGCGCTCAATGCCGGAGAATGGAAAGGCAAGGAGTGGCAGCGGGGCCAGATGGTCGTCATCGGCAATGTGGCGCGTCGAGGTCCGAGCTCGCCCAGCTCGACGCCGTTCATCGATGCCAAAGGCCCGTGTGATCTTCATCTGCACGACAACCTGTATTCCGATGTCAGCGGCGCGGCGCTGCCCGTGAAAGTCAGCGACACAGACAGCGAGCTGCATCTCGTGAAGGAGCCGCCGCTCTGGCCGTCACGATTGAAGGCAAAGCCTGCCAGCGACACCGCCGCATGGGTGCTCTCAAATGCGGGTGCTCGCCCATGGGACCGCGATGACACGGACCGTCGGCTTGTCGAAGAAGCACGCACGGGTGGTGGCAAGATCATCCATCACGAATCCGAGGCCGGGGCTTCTTCCGGCTCAAACCAACGCTGACTGAACGTGCGAGATTGATGCAAAAACACCATGATTGATCGACTGCTGCTCACCGCACTTGTTTTCGTGTGTTTGGCGCAGGGCCACGCCGAGGACATCAAGATGCCCTCACGCGGACTTTGCGCGCATCGTGGCGCGATGAGCACGCACCCGGAGAACACAATTCCCGCCCTGGAAGAAGCCATTCGACTCGGCGCACACATGATTGAATTCGACATTCAACTCACCAAAGACGGCGCGCTCGTCCTCATGCATGATGCCACGATTGATCGCACCACGAATGGCAAAGGCAAGGTTTCCGATCACACGCTCGCCGAACTCAAGGCGCTCGATGCTGGCAGCAAGATGGGGAAAAAGTTTGCTGGCACACGCATTCCCACGTTTGAAGAGGCGCTGGCCGTGTTTCCGAAGAACGTCTGGCTCAACTGTCACCTCAAAGGCGGAGCCGACGTCGGCGCAGCGACGGCCAAAGTCATCGACAAAGCAGGCCGCAAGCATCAGGCATTCCTCGCCGCCACCGCATCTGCCGCCAAAGACGCTCGTGCGGTCGTGCCCGACATCCTCATCTGCAACATGGAGCGCCAGGGCGACTCCATGGCCTATGCGCAGGAAACCATCGCGATGAAGGCGCAGTTCATCCAGCTCCTCGGCAAAGGCGAGATGCCTGTCGAGGCCGTGAAGCTGCTCAACGCCGCCGGAGTGCGCGTGAATTACTACCATGACGAGTCTCCTGAAGGTCTCCGCCGCCAATGGAACGCCGGAGTGAACTTTCCGCTCGTGAATAATCTTCCTGCTGCCATTCCTGTGGCGCGTGAGTTTGGCATTCAGCCGCTCCAATAGATTCTCGTTATGCATGCACGTCTTTTGTTCATTCTGCTCGGTTCTTTCTCCGCCTTCGCCAGCGAGGCTGATCTCGTCATTTACGGCGGCACGCCCGCTGGATTGAGCGCGGGGATCATCGCCGCGCGTGAAGGAGCCTCCGTGGTGATCATCGAGCCGACGAAATGGATCGGCGGCATGGTCACGGGCGGGCTTTGTCGCACGGATGTGGGGAAAGAGCAGACCATCGGCGGCTTTCCGCGCGAGTTTTTCACCCGTGCGGCGGCTGCGAAGCCTGGCAGTGAGATGTGGTATGCGGAGCCGAGTGTGAACCTGGCCACATTTCAGGAGATGCTGAAGGAAGCGGGCGTGAAAGTCATCACAGCGCAGTCTTTGAAGTCGATCACGAAAAAAGGCGCGCGCATCACCAGCCTGACCACAGCGGATGGCACGACCTACATCGGAAAGGTGTTCATCGATGCGAGCTACGAAGGCGACCTCATGGCGGCGGCCAAGGTGAGCTACATCGTCGGGCGCGAAAGCCGCGCGCAGTATGGCGAGCCGCTCGCGGGCTATTATCCGATGCCAATTCGTCCGCGCACCGTGGAGGTGATGGAGAGCGACTGCCCGAGCATCGGTGGCAAAGGCCCGGCCTACATCCACGGCACACCCGCGAGCATCTCAGGTCTCGGTGCCGATGGAAAACCGATCTTTGGCGTGTTCCCCGCGTCCAAACTCCAGCCAGGTGATGCGGATCATCGCACGCAGGCTTACAACTTCCGCATCTGCGTCACGCAGCGGCCGGACATCTTCGTGCCGTTTCCGAAGCCCGCGAATTACGAGGCATCGCGCTACGAGCTGCTGCTGCGTTTGATCCAGGCTTTCCCCGGCGTGCGTTTTGGACGCCTCTTCCACATCGGCCTGACTTCGCACGGCAAGTACGACCTCAATGCGCAGGGTCTGTTTTCCACCGACTATCCCGGTGCGAACTTCGACTATCCCGATGGTGATGCGGCCACGCGTGCGCGCATCTGGCAGGACCACATCGACTTCACGCAGGGCATGTTTTGGTTCCTCGGTCACGATGAACGCGTGCCGCGGAGCCTGCGCGAGCAGGCGCTGAACTGGGGCCTGTGCAAAGACGAGTTCGCTGACAACCATCACTGGCCCTACGCGCTCTACATTCGCGAAGGCCGCCGCATGATCGGCGAACACGTCATGGTGCAGAAGGATCTGCAAACCGACATCTTCAAGGAAGATGGAGTCGGCATGGGCTCCTTCCTCATCGACTGCCACATCGTGCAGCGCATCCTCGCCGAGGACGGCACCGTGCGCGATGAAGGCAGCTTCCAGGACACGCCTGCGCTGCCGTATCAGATCGCCTACCGCAGCCTCACGCCGAAGCGAACCGAATGCGAAAACCTGCTCGTGCCCGTGTGCCTCTCCGCCAGTCACATCGCGTATTGCTCTCTGCGCATGGAACCCGTTTATATGGCCCTCGGTCATGCCTGCGGTCTTGCTGCCGTGCAGGCGATTCATGGCAAGTCCAGCGTGCAGGGCATTGATGTGAAAGCACTGCGCGAAAAATTGCTCGCACAGAAGGCCGTGCTTGAGCTCCCCGAACTCGCGAACATGCCGCGCTCCGCCAAACTTCCCGGCATCGTCATGGATGACTCTCAAGCCACGCAGACCGGTCACTGGACAGGGAGCACCTATGGCAATCCCGTCGATGGATCGAGTGTCCACGATGCGAATGCCGAGAAAGGCAAACTGAGCATCACCTACACACTTAGAGTGCCAGCCAGTGGCAGATACGAAGTGCGCGTGTCGTATGCTGCTGCGCCGAATCGAGCCAGCAACGTGCCCGTGAGCATCCAGCATGCCGATGGCACCGCTGCTGCCGCGGTGAATCAAAAGCGGAAGCCGCCCCAAGACGATCTGTTCATCAGCCTCGGTACTTTCCGGTTCGACAAAGACAAGCCCGCCGTCATCACCATCCGCAACGACAACACTGACGGCATTGCCGGCGCAGATGCCGTGCAACTCTTGCCCAAATGAACGTCATGAAGCTCCTCGTGTTCATCCTTTTCACGAGTTCAGCCATCGCTGCTGAACTCTCCACCACCGATGTCTGCATCTACGGCGGCACCTCAGGCGGCGTCATCGCCGCTGTCGAAGCCGCACGCCTTGGTAAGAAGACGGTGCTCATCGAATCAACCCAACGTCTCGGCGGCATGAGCAGTGGCGGGCTTGGCATGACGGACAATGGCTCCACCGAAACCATCGGCGGCTTGTCGCGGGAGTTTTATCAGCGCGTATATCAGTTCTACCTCAAGCCGGAGAACTGGAAGTTTCAGAAGCGCGAGGACTACCTCGCCTGGCTGCCGAAGATCTGGGGCGTTGACGGGCCGCGCATGGAGGAGATCAAGGCGCAGTTCCTGTTTGAGCCGCGCGCAGCGAAGGCCGTCTTCGATGAAATGGTGCGCGAGGCCGGTGTGCAGGTCGTGTTTGGTGAGCGGCTTGATTTGCAGAAGGGCGTGGTCAAGGACGGCCAAAGAATCGTCAAGATCGTCATGGAAAGCGGGCGCGAGTTTGCAGCAAAAGTCTTCATTGATGCGAGCTATGAAGGCGACTTGATGGCGAAGGCGGGTGTGAGTTACATCGTGGGTCGTGAGCCGAACTCGAAGTATGGCGAGACGCTCAACGGCACGTTCCCCTTCACGCCCGCGCCATTCCCGAAGATCAGTCCGTATGTGATCGTGGGTGATCCAAAGAGCGGGCTGCTGCCGCGCGTGGCATCCAAACCACCAGCGCCCAAGGGCAGCGGCGATCATCGCGTGCAGGGCTACAACTTCCGCGTCTGCCTCACCGATGTGCCGGAAAACCGCGTGACCATCGAAAAGCCCACCAGTTACAACCCGCTCGACTACGAACTGCTCGCCCGCCACATCGCCACGATGAAGGACGTGAGGCCCGGGCCGGCCAAGCACGCGGGCGTCGGCCTGCGTGGCAAGGGTGGTAACCTGGGCATCAGTTTCCATCTGGTGCCGAACCGCAAGACCGACTCCAACAACGGCAGCGAATTCGGCAGCGATGTCTATGGCCCCAGCTACGAGTGGCCCGAGGGCGACCACGCGAAACGCGAGCAGCTTTTCCAGCTCCACAAAGACTACACGCTCGGCCTGCTCTGGTTCCTTGGACACGATGAGCGTTTGCCCATCGAGGTTCGCACCGAAATGCAGCGCTGGGGACTCGCGAAGGACGAGTTCACCGACACCGGCCATTTTCCGCATCAAATCTACGTCCGCGAGGCACGCCGCATGATCAGCGACTACGTCGTCACCGAACATGATGCCAAAGGAGGTCCGCACGCCGAGGATGGCGTCGCGCTGGCCTCGTATCCGCTCGATTCCCACGGCGTGACGCTCTATGTCGATGAAACCGGCCTGCTGCATCGTGAGCGCGGCTTTTTCGTCGGCGGTTTTAGTGCATTTCCGATCAGTTACCGCTCACTCCGACCCAAAGCGGATGAATGCGTCAATCTTCTGGCGATTAGCTGCCTCTCAGTTTCGCACGTGGCCTACGGCTCCGTGCGCATGGAGCCCGTCTTCATGATGCTCGGCCACGCTTCCGGTGCCGCCGCTAGCATCGCCATTGATCAAGACGTCACGCTGCAAAACGTGCCATATGCGCTGCTGCGTGAGCGCTTGCTCGCCGAGAAACAAATCCTGGAGCACAAAGCACGTGCCGCGAAGCCCGCCGCGTCAGCCAAGCCTGAATCCACAACCGCTATGGCACCCAACGAGCAGCTTGTGGCCGATGTGAAAGCGCTCGTGGAGAAGAAGATCACCGAATCTGGCGACTACTGGCTCGCCAACGCGCAGAAAGGCCGGAACTGCGATGGCATGCAGGTCCAAGCCCTGCTCATGAAGATGGCGGCCCACTTTGAACCCGTGAGCACATTCGCCGATGCGCTGCGGGTTCTCGCCGCACACAAAGTCCTCGCATCCGCCGCCTACTGGCAGGAACGCGCTATCGCCCACCGCAAATGCAGCGGCGACAATGTGCGCACCATCATTCGGAACTTTGTCCGTCTCGCAAAATAGACTGCGGGACAAATCTTCCGCCTCATTCGATATGAAAACCAACCTGCTATTTATCGCAGCCCTGCTGCTCGCTCCGTTGACGAATTCGAGAAGGCCAAAGGTGTCACGAAGAAGAAATGAAACATCAATCTGGTTTCCAATCATGACCTCACTTCGTCTGTTCCGCTGTCGATTCCTTCTCCAACTCGCGCTCGCACCTGCCGTCATGGCAGCAGGCACGCACGATTTTTTGGAGAAACCGGAACCGTGGTATGGCTCAGCGGAAGCGCAGACGATCGCGGCAAATATTCTCTCGTATCAGTCCGACTACGGCGGCTGGCCAAAAAACATGGACCTGACAGCCGCGCCGTTTGCCGGACAGCGGGTCGATCTCGTGGGCGAGTTCAAGCCGATCTTCGACAACGGTGCGACGACCGACGAGGTGCGCTTCATGGCGCGGATGTTTCGTGCGACCAAGGAGCCGCGCTACCGCCGCGCGGTCGAGAACGGGCTCGACTACATCCTCATCGCACAATACCCGACGGGCGGCTGGCCGCAGAATTATCCGCCGGACACGACGTATCATCGGCACATCACTTTCAACGACGGCGCGATGGTGCGGATTCTGGAACTGCTCCAGGAGATCACGAACGGGACCGGCTTCGACTTTCTCGAGGCCGACCAGCGGCGCGCGGTGCAGTCCTCTTTCCAGCGCGGCATCGAGTGCATCGTGAAGTGCCAGATCAAGATCGATGGCCGGCTCACGGCGTGGTGCGCGCAGCACGATGAGATCGATCTCAGGCCGCGACCGGGCAGGCGCTTTGAATTGGTGTCGCTCAGCGGAGCGGAGTCGGTGGAGGTGGTGAAATTCCTCATGAGTCTCGAGCGGCCAGGGCCGGAAATCGTGCGCGCCATCGAGTCGGCGGTCGCATGGTTTGAATCCGCGCGGATCGAAGGCTGGCGAGTGGACCGGCGTCCGGAGGAAACAGGGGAGACCCATCATTTTAAGGCGACCAAAGACCCCACGGCGGGGCCGCTGTGGGCGCGCTTTTACGACCTCGCCACGAACCAGCCGATCTTCTCCAGCCTCGATAGCAAACCGTGGCTCGGCATGGAAAATATCGGCAGGGCGCGGGGCATCTACGCGTGGACTGGCCGCTGGCCGCTGGCGCTGCTCGAGAATGACTTCCCGGCGTGGAAAGCGCAGTTCGCGAAAACCGGTCCCGGTCCGGACACGCCCGCCTGGCAGCCGAAGGTGCGCATCGCGCTGGCGGGCGATTCCACGGTGAAGGATGAAGGCGGCTGGGGCTTCGGTTTCAAAAAGCGGCTCGGTGCCGATGTGCTGTGCGAGAATTTCGCGGGCGGCGGTCAAAGCTCGAAAAGCTTTCGTGACACGGGCCTGTGGCAAAAGACGCTCGCCTGCAAGCCGACGTATGTGCTGATCCAATTCGGCCACAACGATGGCCCAGGCAAAGGTGCGAATCGCGAGACCGACCCGGCGACGACTTACTCCGCGAACTTGGCGCGTTTCATCGCGGAAGCGCGGGAAGCGGGCGCGAAGCCGATCCTCGTCACCTCCCTGGCGCGGCGCATTTTTCAGTCTGACGGAAAACTGCGCGGCGAACTCGCACCCTATGTCGAGGCCGCGAGAAAAGTCGCTGCGGAGCAGCACGTTCCGCTCATCGATCTGTATGCGCGCAGCGTCGAACTGATCGAGAAGCTCGGCCCGGCCGGCGTGGAGCCTTTCGAGCCGAAGATCCTGCCGAAGCCGGCCAAGGAACCCGCGACGGTCGCTGCACCCAAGCCCGCGCCCGCCGACATCGACATCCCCGCGCCTTCTGCCAAGCCGCGCCACGACGGAACCCACCTCACCGCGCGAGGCAGCATCGAGTTCGGCGCGATGGTCGCGGAAGAACTCCTGCGGGTCCTGCCCGAGACCCAAGTCGCATTGAAGCCAGCACTCACAAAATAGAGCCACCGACGAAACAGGCGGCCGGGCTTGCCAGATAGAAGAGCGCTTCGGATGTTGTTCTCCATGCCAATGCGCTCTCTCACCAATTCGTTGCTTTGGTTCGCCGCCCTGACGGTCTCGCTTCATGCCCAGGAAATCCGTCGCAAGCCGCTCATCTTGTCCCAAGGCGGCACAGCGGAGAAACCGGCGGTGTTTGATGGCAAGGGCATGATCATCGACCTCGGGATCGACATCACGGCGCACGATTGGATCAAGGACGGCGACGTGTGGTCCTCGCGCGGCCCGTTGAAAAATCATCCGCCGGTGGACGACGAGCAGCGCGCCGGATTGTTCATTGACGAGGTGCCGCTGCGGATCACTCGCGACCGCGAGGCCGAAAAGAAATCCGGCGTGGCGAAGAAGGTCATCTTTGCGGCACCCGAAGCTCTGCAACCGGGCCAGATGGGCTGGTCGGAGGATGGCTCGCTCTATTTCCGCTGGCCGAAGGAGAAGAAACCGGGCGAGGCGCACATCTTCCAGCCGCCACCGGGTTTGGCGAGCGGCGTGGTGATCGCCTGCTCCCACATCACCGTGCGTAATGTGACTGCCATGCACGCGGCCAATGATGGCTTCAACATTCATGGCAATCGTGTCGGCATCCGGCTGGAGAATGTGAAAGCACTCTCGAATGGCGACGAGGGCATCAGCGCGCACGAAACCGTGCAGATGGACGTGGTGGACTCCGAGATCGCGTGGAACGGCTCCGCAGCCGGTGGCGTGGCCGATGTGAACGACTCCGTCACGACCTACACGAACTGCGAGCTGCATCACAACGTGAACGCCGCCTTCCTCTTCGATGGCAAAGCGCATCGCGTGACGAACTGCGTCATGCATCATCAGGACAAGGACATCGTTGTCCGTGGCGAAGGTGTGACGGTGGAGCAATCGGGCAACGTGTGGCGGAAAGAGTGAGGTGGTCATCCGCCATGACCAGCAACAACAGGGCGTGTCACCCGTCTTGAGAGTATGTTTCCAACCATGAGACTTCTCGCCCTCCTGTTCCTCGCCGCAGGGTTCCTGCATGCGCTCGAACCACTGCCGCTGATGGACACGGTGGTCGTGAACGGCATCGACATCAGCGCCAAAGCGCCGCCCAAGGAGCTGGTGATCGACAAGGGCATGGGATTGCTCCTGGTGGAGGCCGTCAAAGGCCAGGTCGTGCATCGCACGCAGACGCGCATTCTAGAAACACGCGCCACGATCACGCCGAAGGGCGATTTCCTGCTCATGTTCCCGGAGGGCGATCATTACGCCAAAAGCAAGGGGGAGAAGATCAACTCGATGATGGCCTGCCGCTCCACGGACAAGGGCAAGACCTGGAGCGCGCCTGCCGTGGCTTATGACATCCCGTATGGTCAGCATGGCTTCATTCCACTGATCCCACGCGGCACGCAACGCATCCACTGCTTCGGCACGCAGCCGATTCCAGGCAAATGGACGTGGGAGGAGGGCAAACGCGAGAACGCGCCCATCGGCTGGCGCACCTCTGATGACGACGGGCACACCTGGTCCGATGTGAATCTCATCGAGCCGGTGAATGATCCGAGCTTCATGGGCATGTCCGTCATGCGCATGACCGAGACGGACGCGGGCACATGGCTCCTCGGCTCACATCTCGCCGACTGGTCGAAAAAGCCCTTCACCACGCAGCAGTATCTCCTGCGCTCCGAAGACAAGGGCAAGACATGGGCCGTGCTGCCGAATGCGCGTCCGAAAGGCTGGTTCGCTGAAGGCTTCAATCGGATGGATGAGGGCCGCCCGCTGAATCTCGGCGGCGGCCGCGTGCTGTTCATGTCACGCACGCCGCAGGGGCATCTCTTCACCGCCTGGAGCAAGGATGACGGCAAAACGTGGACCGAACCCGCGCCAAGCACACTCGTGCATCCCGACGCGCCGCCGATGCTGTTCCCGTTGTCGGATGGCAAGACACTCGTCGCTTTCCATCACAACAAAGTCCCTTCGACCCATCATGGTGACCTGAGCGACCACGCCGAGTTGATGAAGATGCGCAGCGAGGTCTGGGTCTCGCTCTCCACCGACGAAGGCCACACCTGGAGCGAGCCGCGCTTCCTGCTCGCCAACGCCGCCGCTCCAGTTCACAAGGTCAGCGGCTTCAACTCGCAGTGTTCCTACATTGACGCGTTCACCGAAAACGGCGTCATGCATCTCTTCATGCCGCATCGCTGGCAGCAGGTGCTGCATTTGACGATCAAGGAGGACGCGTTCAGCAAGCTGCCGACGAAAGCGCAGTTGCAAAAGATCGCCGCGCCCGCCGCGAAGACTCCAATCTTCACCACCGCCATCTCGGCGAAACTGGAGCCGACACGTCGCGTGATTTACAAGAAGGTGGGCAGCCGCGAACTGGCTCTCGACATATTCGAACCAGCCGATTTAAAGAAGGGTGACAAACGCGCCTGCTTCGTCGCCATCCACGGCGGCGGCTGGACCAGCGGATCACCGCGTTCCATGTATGTCTTTGCCGATCATTGCGCAAAGCTCGGCATGGTGGCCCTCAGCGTGCAATACCGCCTCTACAAAGCGAAGACGCCCGTGACGGTGTTCGAGTGCGTGAAGGATGCACGTGCCGCCCTGCGCTATGTGCGCGCTCATGCGGCGGAGCTGGGCATCGACGCACAGAAGATCATCGCCAACGGTTCCTCCGCCGGTGGTCATCTCGCCGCTGCGACAGCCATGTTTGACGGTGTGGATCACGCGAATGAAAACCTCGGCGTCTCCTGCCACCCGAACGCGCTCGTTCTCTTCTCGCCAGTCATCGACACATCGCCGGAAGGTTACGGAAGCGCGAAAATCGGCGAACGCTGGCAGGAACTCTCCCCCGCGCATCAAGTGTGCGCCGGACTGCCGCCCACGCTGCTGTTTCACGGTGATGGCGACACCACCACGCCAATCCTGGGTGCCCGCATTTTCGCCGATGCCATGAAGAAGGCCGGCAATCGTATCGAGTTCGTGTCACCGCCCGGAGCCATCCACACTTACATGTTCAAAGATCCAGCCCTGCATGAAGACACGCTCAAAAGAATGGACGCGTTCTTCACCTCGCTTGGATTTGTGAATCCCCAATGACCTGGCAGCTATTTTTTGATACCACGCAGGTGTTCATCAAACCAATCGGCAAAAGCGATGTAATCCGGCTGGCGATCCGGCCAGCCGTGCGCGGCACCGGGTTTGACGACGAGTTGGGCGATGACACCGGCTTCTTTCGCCTTGGCGACGAAAGTTTCCGCCTGCTGGATGGGCACGAGGAAGTCCTGGTCGCCATGGATGATGAAGGTGGGCGGGAGTTTCGCGGTGATGTGATAGATGGGCGAGACTTCCTTGCCGAGACGCTGGCGGCCTTCGGGGGTGTCGGATTCGGCACCAAAGGCACCTTTGTAGTTCTTGAGCGTGCCGACACCGACGGCGTCTTCGCCGGGCTTGCCGTAGTTGAGGAAATCCGTCGGTGGATACAGGCAGGCGATGGCCTGGATGGCGCTGCTCGCGCGATCAATCGGATCTTTGGCCTTCGGATCGCCCGGGCCGCCATACACGCCCATCGTGAGCGAAAGATGCCCGCCCGCGCTGCCACCGCTGATGCCGAGTTTGTCGGGATTCACGTTCCACTTCGCGGCGTTGTGTCGGATGAAGCGGATGGCGCGGTGAATGTCCTGCGTGATCTCCGGGATGATGAACTTCGGCTGGCAGCCATGCCGCACGGAGAAGACCGTATAGCCGCGCTCCAGGAAGGGCACATAGTAGTCCGGTGTGTTCGGCGAATAGCCCGACACCCAGCCGCCGCTGACCATGTACACGATGCCGAAACCATTCGGCTTCTCCGGCTTGATGACATCCAGCGTCAGTGCCACGCCGAACTTGCGGCCATACACGACATCTTCCGTGCGCGTGTGCGTCGGGATGACTGGACGCTTGATCTCAGCATGAAGTGAGAGGCTGCTGAGCAGAAAGACGAGAGCGAGGCGGCGGCGACTGGATTTCATGAGTGCGGGAGAATACACAACGTGTGAGAGGAGGCGGCAGAAGAATTAGCTAACAAGTCGGAAGCTGTTTCCTTGAGATGATTGAAACAACTCTGCTGTAAGCCACTCACTCGTGCCACGTATCTCATGAAGAATTTGCATCAACTCATCCACCTCTTCCTCTGAGCAAATTCTCCAATCTGCAAGCCCCCAAGTCAACACCTCGCAAAGAATGTCATCGGGTAAAACTGCACCATTTCTACATCGCCAGATAATACCGCTTGAACGATTGGTAGGGCTTGAGCAACCATGATTTAAATGGGTGGATACAGACCAACAAAAACACTCTGGCTATTTTCCCGTTTGAAACAAAAAATGAAGCAGCATGAGCGCGTTGCTAGGCTCCAAAGGCTTCGATGAAGCAGACTTCGAGGGCTAGGCCTTCGTTGACGTTGGTGTGCAGGTGGCTTTCGAGCTGGCGGAGAACGCGGATGCGTTTGGCGACATCGCCTTGCTCCCATTTGGTGGCGAGGGCGGCGGTGGCTTCCTGATACTTGGGAAGATCAAGATGCTCGGCTCCGGCCTGCTGGCGGGCGACATCGCCCATCCAGGAAAGGAGAAGTTCCATCAAAGATGTGCGCTGCTGGAGGTATTCGGCTTCGATCTGGGCTTCGACCTGTTCTTCGCGTTGTTTGAGCCACGCGCCGTCGGTAGTCTTGCCGTAATGGTCCTGCTCGCGCTCGAAGTCGGCTTCCTGGTCTTTTTTGATCGAGTCGTGCAGGTCTTCGAGGATGTCTTCAAAGTCTTTTTTCAAGGCGAGCGCGGTGGAGATGCTGCCGCTTTGCTTGGATGCCATCTGTTTGAGCACAGCGAGGAGTTTGCTCTCGTGCTCGGTGAAGATACGCGCGCCATCGGGTGCCATGAGGCCGATCTCGATGACGCGGGACTGGATGGTGGGGAGAAGCTGCTGCGGCTGCGTGCTTAGAAGCAACAGCAACGTGCGCGGTGGCGGCTCTTCGAGGGTTTTGAGGAAGGCGTTCTGCGCCTGGACGTTCATGCGCTCCGCATCGACAATGACGGCGAGCTTCCAGCCGTTCGGCGCGGCTGTGCGGTGGATCATCTTTTCCAGGAAGCGGATGGTGCCGGGATCGTCTCCGTCGTCGCCGATGGTGATGCGGCGAGATTTGCTCTGCGGGCGCAGGACGATGGCCCCCTGCCCTTCCCATGCCTCCAGCGTGCCGCATTTCGTGCCAACCATGAGGTCGAGCACATTGGCGGCGAATTGCTCGTGCTGCGCGGCTTTGGGGCCGGTGATGAGATACGCATGCCCAAGGCGGCCGTTGTCACGGGCGCGGCCGAGAAGCTGAAGGGCGTGGTCGCTCTTAAACGGCATGGGAAGGAATGACGAATGACGAATGGTCCATTCTCCGTAGCAAGACTGCGAAGGATGAACGAATGGCGAATGAATGACGAGGCATGGGAGGAACGTGATTCATGTGGTGGTGCGACGCGGAATGATCGAGGACGAGGACGATTAAAGCGAGATTTGAGCGGTAAGGAGATTCCAGATGGCTTCGTGGACGGCTTCGGGGGTGGCGGAGGCGTCAATGATCTTCACGCGTGAGGGATCAGCGCGGGCGACTTCGAGATAACCTTGGCGGACTTTTTCGAAGAAAGACTGCGGCTGGCTCTCGATGCGGTCGAGTTCGCGGCCGGTTTGATGAATGCGCTGCCAGGCGGTGGCGCTGTCCATGTCGAGGACAAGCGTGAGCTGTGGCAACGTGCCGCCGATGGCGAAGGCGTTGATGGCGCGGACGCTCTCAAGCGGAAGACCGCGGGCGATGCCCTGATAGACGGTGGTGGAGTCGAGGAAGCGGTCGAGGATGACAAACGCGCCGGATTCGAGGAGCGGGCGGATTTTTTCG
Source organism: Prosthecobacter sp. (assembly GCF_034366625.1). Classification (NCBI taxonomy): domain Bacteria; kingdom Pseudomonadati; phylum Verrucomicrobiota; class Verrucomicrobiia; order Verrucomicrobiales; family Verrucomicrobiaceae; genus Prosthecobacter; species Prosthecobacter sp. Next base: position 908,789 of record NZ_JAXMIH010000008.1, on the reverse strand, counting down.
CGGACGATCTGCGCACGACTGGCGGCGAAGAGGAGCAGCTCCGTCTCCGGGGTCATGCAGTGGCCTTCTTTGGCGTGCTGGAGGAGATGGCGGATGCTTTCGCCGATCTCGGTGCCGCCGGGTTCGCGAAGAACTTCGACTTTGCGGCCAGATTTTTCGAGACGCTCGCGCAGGAGTCGAATCTGCGTGGATTTGCCGCATCCTTCGGAGCCTTCGAAGGAGAGGAGGAAGCCGGGGGATGGTGTGGTGGCGGGCATTGGACTCGTTCTCGTTCTCCTACTCGAACTCGTCCTCGATCAAAACGTGAACGATGGGTCAGTCGCGATGGAGGAACTGAGAATGGAAAACTGAAAATGGCTTTGTGCTGCGGTGCTGACTTCTGTGGCTCGGACCGCTGAGGTGTTGGCGAAGTGGTAGAATCGATGACGAGTGCGAGTAGGAGGACGATGACGATGGATCACTCCCACTCGATGCTCGCGGGCGGTTTGGTGCTGATGTCGTAAAGCACGCGGTTCACGCCTTTGACGCTGTTGAGGATCTTGTTGGAGGCGTTGCGGAGGACGCTGTAGGGCAGCTCGACCCAGTCGGCGGTCATGGCGTCTTCGCTGATGACAGCGCGGAGGGAGATGGCCTGCTCGTAGCTGCGTTCGTCGCCTTTGACGCCGACTGTTTTGACGGGGAGCAGCGCGGCGTAGGCCTGCCAGGTCTGCTCATACCAGCCGCTGCGGCGGAGTTCGCCGATGAAGATGGCATCGGCCTGCTGGGTGATGTGGACGCGCTCGGGAGTGATCTCGCCGGGAATGCGCACGGCGAGGCCGGGGCCGGGGAACGGATGACGCCACAAGGCGCGGTGCGGGATGCCGAGGCTGGCACCGAGGGCGCGGACTTCGTCTTTGAAGAGTTCGGCGAGCGGTTCGAGCACTTTGCCCTGCTCCTTGAGTTCCATGATGCGATCGACGCGGTTGTGGTGCGTTTTGATTTTGCTGGCGATGCTGCCGCTGGTGGCGCTTTCGATCACGTCGGGATACAGCGTGCCCTGGGCGAGGAGTTCGACGTTGTCGGCGACCTTCCAGAATTCCTCGACGAAGAGCGTGCCGATGATGCGGCGTTTTTGCTCGGGGTCGGTGACGCCTTTGAGCGCGCCGAGGAAGATGGCGCTGGCGTCGATCTGCTCGATGGGGACGCCGACTTCGCCGAACAAGGTTTTCACCTCGGCGGTTTCATTCAGGCGCATGAGGCCGGTGTCGATGTAGATGCAGCGCACCTTGACGCCGGCGTGCGAGAGGAGCACGGCGAGCACGGTGCTGTCCACGCCGCCGGAGACGCCGCAGATGACTTCACGGCTGCCGACCTCGGCTTTGATGCGCTCGATCATCTGCGCTTTGAACTCCTGGATGTCGAACCTGGCGAGCTGCGCGCCGCTTTTGGTGAGGAAGTTCTTCAGGATGGCCGTGCCTTCGTGCGAATGCGTGACCTCGGGATGGAACTGAATGCCCCAGCAGCGATCGGACCATTTGAGGGCCACAGGAACGGCGTCTTCGTTGGTGGCGATGACTTGGGTGGTGCTGGCGAGGTTTGCACAGGTGTCGCTGTGGCTCATCCAAACCTGGGACTCATGCGAAATGCCGCTGAAGAGGTCTTCGTGATCGGTGACGACGAGTTTGGCAGGTCCATACTCGCGGGTGACGCCGGGTTTGACGGTGCCACCGTGCTTGATGTTGAGGAGCTGCATGCCGTAGCACACGCCGAGCACGGGAACGCCGAAGGCCATGAGTTTGGCGTAATCGACATCCGGCGCGTCTTTTTCCGAGGTGCTCCGAGGACCACCGGAGAGGATGATAGCACCGGGGTTTTGCAAATTGGCAAGTTCCTCAGGCGGATACAGGTGCGAGACGAATCCAAGCTCGCGAACGCGGCGGACGATGAGCTGACTGTACTGGGAGCCGTAATCGAGTACGGCGACTTCTTGAGGGGTCATGAGGGGAGATGACGAATGCAGAATGACGAATGACGAGGCCGATCAATGCGGCTCGTAATTCACGGGTTCTTCGGTGATGACGACATCGTGCGGGTGGCTTTCTTTGAGTCCGCCGGCGGTGATGCGGACGAAGCGGGCCTTGGCGCGGAGCTCGTCGAGGGTGTTGGCACCGACGTAGCCCATGCCGCTGCGCAGACCACCGATGAGCTGGAAGACGACTTCGGCGAGCGGGCCTTTGTAGGGCACGCGGGCTTCGACGCCTTCGGGAACGAGCTTGCCGGAGGAGTTTTGGCCGTAGCGGTCCCCAGCCCCTTTGCGCATGGCCTTGAGGCTGCCCATGCCACGGTATTCCTTGAAGGTGCGCCCCTGCCACTTGATCATGTTGCCGGGACTTTCGGACGTTCCGGCGAGCAAGGAACCGAGCATGACGAGATCGGCGCCGCCAGCGAGGGCTTTGACGATGTCGCCGGAGTAACGGATGCCACCGTCAGCAATGACGGTGACGCCTGCGGACCTGCAAACGTCGGCGACTTCCTGCACGGCGCTGAACTGGGCCATGCCGACGCCGGAGATGATGCGCGTGGTGCAGATGGAGCCGGGACCGACGCCGACCTTGATGGCGGAGACGCCTGCTTTGATGAGATCCTGCGCGCCATCGGCGGTGACGACGTTGCCTGCGACGATGGGGACGTTGGTGCCGAGATTTTCGCGAAGACGGGCGATGACACTCATGACGCGGCTGGTGTGGCCGGTGGCGGCGTCGATGAAGATGGCATCGGCACCAGCGGCGAGCAGGGCCTTGCCACGATCCACGCAATCATCGCCCACTCCGACGGCACCGCCGACACGGAGCTGCCCGTTGGCGTCCTTGGCGGCGTGGGTGAACATCTGGCGCTTTACGACATCCTGCTTGGTGATGAGGCCGGCAAGCTTGCCAGCGGCATCGACGAGCGGGAGTTTCTCGATGCGGTGCGTGTAGAGGATCTTGAGCGCGTCCTCGTAGCTCGTCTGCGGCGTGCCGGTGGCCAGACGAGCACGCGGCGTCATGATGGCAGACACGGGCGTGGACTCGTCGTCGATGTACCACATGTCACGGCTGGTGACCATGCCGACGAGAATGCCACTTCCGTCGATGACAGGAAAACCGCTGACGCCTTTCTCGTGCATGAGCCGCTGGAGCTCGCCAAGTCGCGTCTCCGGGGTCACGCAGTGAGGATTCTGGATGACAGTGTTTTCGGAGCGCTTCACGCGGGCCACCTGCTCGGCCTGGAGGTCGATGGGAATATTCCGATGGATGACGCCGAGGCCGCCCTCACGCGCAAGGGCAATGGCGAGCTCGGCCTCCGTCACGGTGTCCATGGCGGACGAAAGGATCGGCACGTTGAGGCCGATGGAGGCCAGTTTGGTGGAGACATTGACGTCTCCGGGCAGCACGGCGCTGTGCGCCGGAAGAAGAAGGACGTCGTCGAAACTTAAAGCGAGAGAAGGCAGATCACCCATACGCCATTCAAGCGGTGATCAGGCGGCTGTCATGCGGAAATTTGGCCGTCAGAGAAGATGAAAGCGATCAGAATCCTGGCTTGTAATTGCGCGCCTTGCCGGTGAAAGGGTCGATCTGGATGGTGTAAAAATTCTTGGGGAGATTGGCGGTTGTTATTTCCTGACCGTTGTCAATCGTGATGGTGAAAAAGCTCGATGGGAGTGTTTGATAGGCGAGGCCCGCCAGTCCGTCCGCTGTCTCCTCCACTTTGCGGCAGGAGCCGTCTGTCATGAAGCGGATGGCGTTGTACTCGGCACCTTCAACGCCGGAATAGCCGATGGCACCGCCACCCGGCTTTGAATCTGGAAGACTCGCGCCTGAAAGCATGGGGGACAATTCCTGGTCAGTCACGATGATGATGCCTTCTGGAGTCCGGGTCAGATTGTTGACGGGCACCAAAGTTTCGACGACATCACCATCCTCTTCTGTTGTCAGGGTCACCTTGAACATCTGGTAAGCCCGGAAGTTCGTGTTGGTGTCGAGTCCTTCGGCAAATTTGAAAAACCGCACTTCGACAGGGACATTCTGTGCATAAGCCATCTGCTGGGCTTCGGAGATGGCACCGAACAAAGTATCACCTGCGGAAGTGAGCCTGCTCGACTGCATGGTTCGCATCAGCGCCGGGGTGGTGAAGGCGAGCAGCAGCACGATGATGGTCACCACGACCAGCATTTCAATCAAGGAGAAAGCAGCGCACTGCGCGCTCCGGCGTTTGCAAGGTGACGGCATGAATTTGGATTCGATTGTCATGGCTGTAGCGGCCCTTTCTCCTCAGGCGTTCATAAACTCCAACGTGATTGCTTGAGCGCGATGGTAGTGGTAAAGACGCGATAATTGAGCTTGTTGGAAAGGAGCAATTCCTCCAATTCCCCCTGGCTGTCTTCGGTGCCTTCCAGTTCTTTGGCGAAATCCGAGGCTTTTTGAAACATCCCGCCCACCTTGCCAAGAACCTTCTCCCGCAACTCTTCATTTTCTTCGCGTGACAGCGTTTCCCCGCCCATCTGATCCAGTGCAATCATGGTCACCTTGAGCAGGGGCGGCAGCAGGTGCTGGGTTCCTTGCGGATTTGCCGAGGAGGCCGAGGCGCCAGGATTGATGGTGAGCGTGGAATCCCAGATGTAGTTTGGCGCGATGTCATACGGGTTGCCGGCATTGCCGGTAACTTCCTGCTGAGGCGAGATAATGAGGGCGAGAATGTTTTCAGCCACCGGACGCGTGAAGGCCCTGCTCGCGGTGGTTTCATTGTCCTTCACGATGCTGGTCAGCGCGCCCGTCTCCCCCTCCTGAAACCATTTCTTCCCGTTGTTGGTGCCGGTTTCATTATCCACCAGAGGTCTGAGGGAGGAATCGTAGATCCTGTTCATCTCGGCGGTGGGGCTGTATTCCATGAGACGCATGCGGAACCGCAAGGGAACCGAGGTGAGCGTACTGAGAAAAGGCGGACGGAAAGGCTCGTCGCTGCCCCATTCGACGAAATAACCACGACCACACATGAGATTGACCATGTTTTCGGTGTTCACATCGCCGGTGCCGGCCACGACCAGCTTAGTGACCCCGAGCGGTGCCTGGAAAAAAACGCCGTGGCCAGGATAATTCTGGCTGTTGGCCGCCGCCAGGGGCAGAAGCCCGGTGGTAGGACCGCAGACGAACTGAAGTTCAGACTGCCTGACGTAGTTTTTCGCCTTGAACTTCTTCTCGCCCGCGATGTCCGTCCCCAGGGGATCGAATTCGTTTTCCCAGTAGGTGTTCAGCGTAGCCTGACTGAGGGTGCGGGAGATGACATCAAAAGCCATGCGCGCCTCACGGAACTGCGAGACACGTGAATTGGTACGCACCCAGGTGCGCTGCACGATGCCAATGACCTGGGTGACCACGAGCATGAGGATGACGAGAAAGGTCATCGAGACGAGCAGTTCGATGAGGGTGAACCCCTTCGCACCACAGACAAAAGTCCGCCTGAGAAGAGGGGTGCGGGCATATCGGAATGAAGCAGTCATTTTGAAATGGAGGTGCTCGCACGGGTTTTGGCCACCAAGTGGTTATAGGTGGCATAGGTGAATTTTTTTTCAGGATCGAAATCAAACTCCGTGCTGCTGGTGTTGGCGATTTTGACCACCACACGGCGGAGAAATTTCTGGCTGGATTCTGTTTTGGGCAGGGCGGCAGGCAGGGAGTAGTCCATCTGGGCAACCAGGGTGATTTCGGTTGATTCGGAGTCAACCTCCACACCCTGATCATTGAAAAACTTGCGCTCATCATTGCCGGTCGGCATCTTGTCCCACCGGGCGTTCTCCAGATCACGCACGATCTGCTCCAGAATGTTGCTGTGGGCGGCCATTTGGGCCGTTTTGCGCGACACCTCAAGCCCCTGTGGCAGCAGCCCGAGGAAGGTGATGATGGCGAGGGCGGCGATCGCCACGGCGAGAGTCACCTCGACCAGCGAGAACCCTCTACGTGACGAAGCGATGTTTTTTTGAAACTTCATGTTGATGGCAAAAGCAGGATTGTGAAAAGGCATCAGGGGCTGAAGCGCTTGCTTTCGAGGGCACGGAACCGATAAAAAGACTCCAGCGGCGCCGATGTGAGCGGATTGCCTGCTGAGCCGGCGTAATCAGGGATGTCGGGCGAATTGTTTGGATCGATGTAGCGCTCAATGAGGGTGGAGCCGCGATACTCACTGAGCACTGCATCCTTGCTGGGATTGAAGACATCCGGAGCAGTGGAGCGCGCCTTCCGCAGCATCTGGGCACGCACATGGACACGGAAGGTGTTGCTGCGGGTGGTCAGACGGCTGTAGAGGTTCGAGTAGGGCCGCTCACGCACATTGTCACCCGTGGCACGGTTGTCCGACCAAAACGAATCCATGCTGGATTTCCGGATGGACGGACTATTCATGGGTTTGGACACATTGCCGATCAATGGTCCGGTCTTGTCCTCCGGCACCAAGTAAATCTCACAGATCTGGCTGGCGGCACGGAACAGGCCGCGCGTGAGTGTGTTGAGGCCGGTGTTGTTGGCGAAGCGCTCCTCGAACTGGCGCAGCGTTTCCGTCACGTCGATGGGACGATGCCAGTAGTGGCTGTCGTTCTTCTCATTCCAGTAGTTGTCATCCCAGGCACCGGCACCGCTGACGGGTTTGAAGGATTTGCTCTTATTGATGTGGCCCAGGGGGACGGCGGTCATGAATTCCCCCTTCATCACCGCGTGCATGCCGGTGGCGCGGGTGATGTGGGTGAAGGGCATGATCTGGTAGTTCATGTTGACCCTGCCGGCGACGGAAAGCGGCTCGCTGATGGCGTAGGGTTCGACCACGGGCATGAAGAACATGTCCAGGAGGAAGTGGTCCTTGGGATTGTACTCACCCGGATGGGTGGTCTTGCTGCCGCCCACCCCGCTATAGTTCGAGTGGGGCCGGAACAGGAGCGTCTGCCAGGGCTTGTAGTCAGTGGTTGCCGGGCTGGCAGCGGCAGGGATCGATCCGCCCTTCCAAGCCTGCGTGGGCAGCGAGCCAAACATGACCGGGGAACTGATCAGACGGTTGGGGGTCATGTAGATGCCGCTGCGCCAGTCGTCATTTTGCTCCCAAGAATCGAAGAAATAGGCTGAACGATAGCGTTTGGTGATGTTGCCCCGTTCCTGATTGCCGACGTAGAAGTTGCCTTCATCCGGCTTGTTGATGTAAGGGCCTTCACGGGTGTTGGTCAGGCCGGTGTCAAAGTCACCAAAGCTCTGGGCGGCCCTGGCCCAGGCCACCTGGCCGGGCAGGTCCGGCTGCCGTCGATTGTAGTCACCGCTGGTTTGGTCAACCGTCCTGCCGGTGGGGTTGTTGTTATTGTCGAACAAGAGGTTGTAGTTGGCTCCATAAACCAACTGCAGGCTTGTATCCACCGCAGGAGCCGTGGGAACCGTGACGGAGGGGAGATTGCTTGAGGCGGGGACCGCCAGTCTGGAGCCTGCCACCGAGTTTCCGCTGAAATTGGTGAAGCTGTGAACGCTGCGCACGCTGGTTTGCCAGCCTGGATGCGGCTGCCAGTAGGTGGCGGGCACATCATACATGGCGGCAAGGATGCGGTAATCCCCCATGGTGGGAATGAAGGTGCGGGTGACGTCGCTGACACCGTCCGGGATGATGCTGACGCCATTGGCGGCGTACGGCGGTGCAGGCGTGGCGGCAGCGGCACCTGTATCCAGCCTGCCGCGCAAAGACTGCTGGACGCGGTTGTCCGCCACCCCCGCAGGAATCAAACGGGGAGGCTGGATCCACATGGATTCTCCTGACTTCCCATAGTTCGGGTTGATCCTGCCGGTCATCTGCCCGAAGCAGCCTTCAAAATTGTAGCACCAGTAGTGCGGTCCCTGGCGCGCGCGGGTGTACCTTCTGCGGCCATACTGATCCTCCGTGATGGCCAGCCAGGGATTGCCCACACCGCTGCCCGGCTCCGCACCGGTCAGGCCGGGGGTGGGAAGAGAGGTGGCACCGGCATCCGAGAACTGTATCCTGATGATCTGGATGGGCTGGCTGCTCTCCCAGTTGTGGGTGTCGTAGAGTTTGATGACAAACTCGCCCGTCGGGAATGTCAAAGACATATTCGTGTCGCGATTAACCGTCAGGAAGTTGCTGGTCATGCCGTAGTTGGCCAAGGCATTGTGCCCGGTGGGGTTGGAGGTGTCATAGTTGCGGTCAGATCCCAGCATGACCTGCCCTTCACCGCTGACCGGGCGCCCGCCACGGTTGCCGCAGATGACGGACGGACCCGCGTGGCCGCCCAACGGAGAAACGAATCCAGTGGTGGAGTCATAGATGTTGGCGTCAGACTTGACCGCAATGCTTCCTGTCGTGTCGAAGATCCGCTTATTATCCAGCTTGATCTGTCCGATGTAATCACCATCCAGAACGATGGTGTACTCGGGGAAAAACTTCGTCCAGCCGACGCTGGGGCAGAAGGCCTCCAGCAGAATGATGGCCTGCACGCGCTTCTGGGTTTCTGTGAGCGGGGTGTCGGCGGCGAGGGTCATGTTCCAGTTCTCCGGATAGTAGGCAGGATGCTTGGAGGGGTGCCATTCCGGGTGTGCCGGGTCGATGGTGGTGCCATAAAGGAGGGCATTCTGCGTGGCGACCAGAGGGGGAAAGTTGGAGTACCAGCGCGCTGTTCCAGCACCTGCCGGGGGGGTCATGCCCGGGTAGGCCTCCGCCCATGTATAGGGCGGCTGAGGCTGCCCGGGTTCAACATTAACGGCGGGATCAATGCGAACGCTGGAACCGCCGCCGCTCAAGGTTCTGCCTGGGCCAAAGGCGGGGTTTAAGTTGGGGTCATTCTTGCCATCCGCCGTGCAGATGACCTGGATGCCCACTTCGGAGAGGGTGAACATGCGGCCAAAACCTTTGTAGCTCTTGCCCGACTTTCCCCACACGGCGGGAGACACCTGACCGTGGCCGGGGAGAACGCCGGTGTCGTCACTGCGGGTTTCATCCACATTCATGCTGGTAGCGGGCCGGGTGAGGCGCTGATCGGTGAACGTGACAGCCTTGGGCCGCGTAGTATCGCGCGTGTTATAAAGAGCCGTCCCAGATTTGTTATTGCCATCCCTGCCATCGTTGCTGCGCGACAAAACGCCATCGTAGAGATTGGTGCAGCGGATGTAGTCGAAGAACTGGACGGCGAGCTGGTTTACATTATCCGCACCGTACTTCGTGGCATAATTGAGGGAGTTGCCGAGGTTGGTGGTGGTTCTGGGCCAGGAAAGGCCGGACATCTGGGCGGCCAGGTAGTCCAGCAACTGGCTGTTGCGCTGAAGCCCATTGGTCCCCTTCAGGTCATAAGTTGAATCATAGGATCTGGAACGACGGAAGATGTAGCTCTTCTCGACGGAACCGCCCGAGGTGGAGGCCACGCCCTTGATGGAAGAGCAGAGGGCGATCATGTTGTCGAAGTTGGTGCGCTTTTCGTTGTTTTTATTCTCATTTTCATCGACCGGCCACATGCAGATGCGCGGCAGGCCAAAGATGCTGAACTCGGGAGCACGGCTGTGGGCGGTGAGGAAGAATCTGGAGCGCTCCAGGACATCGTGATCAAAAAGAACACGGCCACCGGCAATTTCATATCTGGCCGGCTGCCTGCCCTTTTTTGAGACGAAATCACCGTCCTTGAAGAGCATCTCGTCCACGCTGGCATAGAGCCGTTCCGATCTGGCGGTGGAGGAGTCGATCGCCAGTGCCGCTGTTTCACCGACGTTGACGTCATCTCTGGCAAAAGGCCGGGTGCCGGCCAAGGAGCCGCCCCCCGCGATTTTGGGTGTCATGGCATAAATATATTCTTTGATGTCAAGGATCTGGCTGGTGGTGACACCGCTGCCTGGAAGATAGGGGTCCAAGCGGATGTTGGGGGCCAGAACCGAGCTCAAAGCCACGGTGGCGGGGTGTCCCGGATAGCGCTGATACTCCCCGGTGGCGGCGGTGAAATGCGCCCACATGCGATCCCGGTCATTAAAATAGAACGGGGTGCCCATGAAAGTCGGCTCGGAAGCCGTGTTGATGTTGACCTTGCAGGACTCATCGTCCGTCCAGAAGGCGATGCGGCCCACAATGGGGTTGTCTGCGGATGCTTCGATGCCGGTTGAGCTGACAAAATGGTCGGTCTCGTCCAGGGCGCCCAAAGTGCCGTCCTGCAGCACATACATCCATTCCACTGGCATGGGGAGGCGGAGTCTGGAATCGTCGCCCTGGGCATCCGCAGGCAGCACCACCTCAGAATAGGTCACTGTGGTGCCAGCGCCTGAGGCTGTTTTCTTGGCATAGGAGAAACCCTCCACCCGGCTGTCCGGCTGTCCTGCGGACGGCGTCTGGGAGCCGAGGTAGTTCCAGCCGGCGCGCGGATCGATCACGGGAAAATAAACGGCCGGTGCGCCTGCGGTGAGCGAAGGCCTGATCACCGGTTCGTTGAGGTCCACAAAGCGAGCATTTTTTTCCTTCCAGTTGGCAGGAATCTGGTGCGCAGATCCAAACACGAGGGCTTCGTTGGATCCAGTCACCTTCATCTGGGAACTGGAGTAGAGCTTGTAGGCCGACTTGAAGGTGCCGTTGGCATTGTACACCCTGACCATGCCCGGCTGAGTGGCATGGAAGGTTCTGTTTGAATAAGAATACTCCTGCGAGTTGTTGACGGGGTCAAAGTGACCGTTCTGGATCTGTGCCTCCACCACCGAGACGGCCGTGTCTGCAAGCTGCTTGGCCGACCGGCCTGCCACATAGCTTTGAGTGGCCTTGTATTCCGTCTGCGTGAGCGAAAAGATGGCCACCATGAGGATGGACAACAGCGCGACGGTGGTGATGACCATGATGAGCGCCATGGCGTGACGCCGTTTCTTCTGGGGAGAAGTGAGATGCTTTGCATTCATAAAGGTTCCTGGGTTGAATTTCGTGAATTAGCGAAATGTTATCAAAAATGTGCAGCGAAGCACAAGGTATTTATGTTGTAACTACAGACCCTTGCGCATTCGCTAGTGTTCAAACCCGCCACCACGGCCAGGCATTTTTACCAGCGCCGACGCCTCCTCCAGCCCAACGCCAGAAAGCCGAATACGAGGAGCAGCAGCCGCCCAGGTTCAGGGACAGCCACCATGATGGTTCCTGCGCTGTAGAGAGCGCTCAAATCCCAGAATCTACCGCTGCCGAGGTCTGGCAGATCCACGAAGTTGTTGCTATAGGTGCCGGTCAGGTTGCTGAAGGTTCCGCTCGGAATGATTCCCGCCCAGTCGATCAACTTCCACGTGTCCCCCGCATTGAAGTTGCTGGGAACCAGCCCCCCAAGGGCGGCCACCGTCAGCTTCGAAGTTCCCGTCAGGGTCACCGCACCACCGGTGCCGCTCAAAATGAGGCGATCTCCCTCGCTGAGCGAAGAGATGGCGGAGCCGTCGTTCTGGAACAAGTCGAGACTCAAGATGCCGGAAAGCGTGAGGACGCTGCCGGTCTGCAACTCAATGCCAAAAGTCTGCGCACTGCCGCTTCCCGGGGTGCCAACGGCCAGGGTTGCACGTATGCCGGCATTCTCATTGATGCTGATGTCGTTGCCAGCCGCCAAAACGATGGCCCCGGAGCCAGCCAAGGTGGCACCGGCCTGAACGACGACATTGCCGGAGCCGGTACCGGAGCCCGAGCTGTTGTTCACCAACAGGGTGCCCTGGGAAACGGTGGTGGTGCCATGATAGGTGTTGGCCCCAGAGAGCGTGACCACGCCAGCACCAGTCTTGAGCAGGGAGAGGATGTCATCTCCAGCTCCGGTTCCGCCATCCGCCTCACTGATGACACTATTGACGCCACTGAAGGCCACGCCAGCACCAGTGCTGGTGCCAGAGTTGATGGTGAGCGTCTTGGTTTCCTGAACTCCTGCCTGCACATCCTGTAGAGTGACGGTATTGGTGAAGGTAACCGGATTGGCGGAGACAATGGTGGTGGTTCCCGAACCATTGGCGTTGATGTCGATGGCCTGGGTGACCGAGGTGATGGAGGCGTGATTGATCTGAAGGGTGACATTGGGATTGGCCGCGTCCTCAATCCAGAACACTGGATCCGTGCCGGTGGCGTTGACAGCAGTCACGCTGGGGGCCGCCATGAAATAGGTGGCACCACCAGTCACGGTCACCTGGGTTCCATGGAGCATGTTGGCAGTGGTTTTGAAATCATCCACGCGGGCAATGTTCATGGTGCCGTCAGGGTTCAACTGCACCACACGGTAGATGCCGTTGCGCTCTGGATTGGCCACCTCATCCTTCACGAGGATGCGCACGTTGACGTCCGCACTGGTGAAGGTGTGCCCGCCCAGGGTGGTACTGACGTTGTAGAATGCCCCGGCCCCTGCATTGGCCGCACCGCCGCCGTCCACCTCGCCGTTGCCGTCGGCGACAAACACACCCCCGAGGGCGTAGCGATTGTTGGAAGTAAAGCCAATGGTGCGCTCCACGCCCAGCACGGAGCTGCCATTGGTCGCATAGCTGGCATTCGCCAGGGCAAAGGTGGCGTCGCCGAGCTCGATGGTGGTGCCGCCAAGGGAGTTGAGATTGTTGACCAGCACCGTGCCGTTGCGCACCACCGTCCCACCATTGACGGCCGTGCCGCTGGCGCCGGTGGAGGTGCCGTAGGAATTGGCATTGAGCAGGCTCACCGTGCCGCCACCGATGACGGTGAAGCCGCCGGTGCCGGTGATCTCACTGTAGCTGACCGTGGTCGCGGCAGGAGTGGCGAGGAAAACATTGCGCTGGAGTGCACGATTCAAAGTGACCGTGCCATTGACAGCCACCGAAGCCGCCGATGTCTGGAACACCGAGATGCCCTCGCGGTTGACGCTGCCAAAAGTCAGGTCATTGAACTGGGTGAGGGAGTTCCCCTGGAACGCCAGCGTCAGGGCCGCCTGCTGCGAACGTGTATCCGTCGTCGTTCCAACCTCCACCGTTCCGGTTCCAAACGAGGAGTTTCCTGTTCCGATCAGAGTGCCTTCGGCGAGAACCGTCCCGCCTGTATGGCTGTTCGCCCCGCCAAGCGACAGCACTCCCAGCCCGCCTTTGATGAGGCTGCCGCCCTCGCCTTGAAGAGTTCCGCTCATCACCGCATCCACTGCGGCGGAGCCGCGACCGCTGGTGACCTCGATCAAGCGCGATTTGCCGCCCAATTCGATGCCGTTAACGAAGGTCACCGTCTTGTCAGCATCCTGGGCGCCGAGGAGCAGCGAATCATTGTCAGGAACAAAGCCGCCGGCACCCCAGACGAGCATGCCACCGCTGCCTCCAATGTTGACCGAACGGTCCAGCGTGTAGGCTGCAAAGCCGCCACTGCTGGTCCAGTCCACCTGCGTGGCACCCGTGCCGAGGCCGAGGGTGAAGTTGCTGAAATTGAGTCCCAGCACACCGCCATCAAGGCGCAGATGACTGCTGGAAGGCAGCGCCCCTGCGGAGTCCAGGCGCAGCACACCACCCTGGATGAAGGTGGTTCCGGTATAGGTGTTGCTGCCGGAGAGCGCCGTGGTGCCGTCTCCCGACTGCACGAGGTTGATCGCACGGCCTGCGGCCGCATTGTCCGCAATGATGGAGCCGATGCTCAGCGCCCGCAGCGGATTCCAGTTATGCACGATGAGATCGGCGCTGGTACCATCCGTGTTCAACAGGCCGCTGGTCAGGATGCCGCCGACGATGGAATTGTTGTGACTGCCCGCATGCGTGGTCTGAAGAATGGCACCACCATTGAGGGTGAGGGTGCCGCCGATGGTGAGGGTGCTGGTGGCGAGGGCGTCCACATACAGGACGGCATTGTCCTGGCTGGCTGAAACAGGATTGCTCAGAGTGACGGTGCCATTGACGGCGTCCACGGCGGTGATCGTGGTTCCTTCCGGGATGTTGCTGCCACGGATGATCTGGCCCACTTCGAGACGGGTGACATTGATGTCCGTGATCACATTGCCAGACGCCGTGGTGTCCCCGGTGGTCGAGGAACTGCTGTTGAAGAAGCGAATCGTGTTGACTGAGGCGACGTCCGCAGTGGTGCCATTGAAGGCGTCCACGCTCAGGGCACCGTCCATGACGTGCTGGGTGGCCGTCCAGTCCGCCGGATTTCCCTGAATGGTGTGCGCCGCCGTGCCACCGATGGAGATGTTGTCGGAGGCAATCACATTGAAGGCAACCTGATTGAAATCGACAAAGGCAAAGTAGTTGACCCCCGGATTAAGGATATCAATCGCGGTCTGATAGACCGCCCGCGGGATGACGACCTGCTGGTCAATCCCGAACTGACCCGCCAGGGTGATGATGGCGGCGCCGGCGCCAAAGACGGAGTCTTCCGCGAAGAGAATGGTGCTGCCCTTGCCGAAAGCGACCGGCTGAGGGTTGTTCAGATCCTGCAGGTTAAGGGTGGTATTGGTCGTGCCAGTGGCGGTGACACGGATGACCGAGGCGCCTTCGTTAACCACCAGCGCTCCCGGCATGTTCTGGGTGAGGCTGACGGAGGCGGAGCCAACCACCTCCAGCTTGCCGCCGCCCAGCGTGAGCGACCCCACATCACCGCGCACGAACTGGTCACCGAACGTCGGTTGCAGACGCAGGGTTCCGTCCTCCACCCTCAATTCTTCCAGCCCATAGCTGCCCGAGTTGGGCGTGACCGTTCCGAGCAGTTCCAGCACGCCCGCGCCCAGCTTGCGGATGACGTAATGATCCTCGGTCGTGGGCGTCGTGAAGTTGCCCCCGACGGTCAAGGTGGAGTAGGCGTTGCCGACATCCCAGATGGCGTCCGCATTGATGGTGAAACCTCGGTCCGTCCGTCCTGAAAGGCCGTTGTATTGCAGAACACCCCCATTGAAGACCACATTGGCGGCAGCATTGGTGGAGGCCCCCAGATTGCTGCGGTTGTCGGCAAAGACGAGGGTGCTGGTTCCCGAGAGCACCGCAGGCACGGACAGCACCACCTGCGTGGTGCCGAGGATGGCGGCGACGGTGGCTCCTTCCGGAATGCCCAGACCGCTGACCGCCTGTCCCACACTCAGACCTGTCGTCGAACCGACGCCCACCGTGGTGCTGCCGAGTGTCGTGGTGGCACCGTTGACGGTGGCACCAATGGTGGTCACGCCAAAGGTGCGGTTGTTCTGGTTGGTATTGGTCACCGGGTTGGTAATCTCCACCAGATGGTCGTCGAGGATTCTCGCAATGGTCGATCCGCCCACAATGCCATCCCCGCTGATGGTCTGCCCGACGATGAGACCCAGCGTGCTGGCAACCCGCACCAGCGCACCGCTCTGCGTGGTCGAAGACAGCGTTCCCGAAATGAGGCCGGGGGAGCCATAGGTGATATCATTCCGCGTGCCAGAGGCGGTCGCCGGCTGATTGATGGTGAAGGTGGTGGCGTTGACGATGGTGTCGATCACCGAGCCGCCAACAATGCCGAAGGGTCCTGAAACCGACTGTCCCGGAGTCAGCCCGGCGGTGCTGGCCACGGTGATCGTGGCGCTGCCGTTGGTGATGGTGGAAGTGATGCTGCCGCTCTGGCCAGACGCCGCTCCATACGTCAGATCATTCGTGGCGGTCAGGACCGCACCATTGGAAACCGTGAAGGTGTTGGTGCCAGTGATCGCGGTGATGGTCACGGGGGCAAGGAATCCGGTGCCGCTGACCGTCTGTCCAAAAGTGAGGCCATTGGTGGTGCCCACGCTGATGGTCCGGCCGAGGGAGACGTTGGTGGAGGTCAGCACTGTATTGGCTGCCAGACCTTCGATGGCCAACTGGCTGATGGTCAGGATGCCGGCATTGAATGTGTTGGCCCCCGTGTAGGTGTTACGACCAGAGAGGACCAGACTTCCCACACCGAGCTTGTCGAGGCCGTTGGTGCCACCCGTGCCATTGGCGATGACCGCGGCGATCTTCAGCAGTCCGGTGCCGGTGTTGTTCTGGATCACGGCCAGGTTCTGCCCGGCGCCCGCTCCGGTGGCGATGGTTCCCGTGCCGCTGATGAGGCCGCTGTGTGCCGCCATGTTGGGGGTGAACAGAATGCCACCGGACTGAATAAGATTCACACCGCTCAGCGTGACCACATAGGGTGTGTTGGCGGAGCTAGGCGTGCGATTTGCATCCGGGGAGGTGTTGTTGAAGCGCAGGGTATTCGTTGTGCGCGCGTTTTGGGTGCTGTTGCCGACAATGTCCATGTTCGCGTTGGTGACCCAGTCATTGGCTGTGGCAGCAGGAATGAAGGCACCACTAAGGGTGTAGGAGCCGTTAGCAAGACCACGGATCAGGCCATTCTGGTTGGCCGTCACCGTGCCGCCAGCGTCATTGGTGGTGCTCTTGGTGGCCCATGTGCTGCCGCCCACCGTGGCCCAGCCGCCGATGATACCATTCACATTGTTGGAGTCGGTGCTGGCGATGTCGTTCTCGCTGAGATTGAGAGTCGCACCCGCAGCCCGACTGATCGCATTCATCTGCAGGATGGCGTTGCCACTGATGCGGCTGATGCTGTTCGCGCCCGCATTCAGGGTGACGCCGGAAACGATCTCCACATGCTCGGCCGCCGAGATTGCGCCGACAACACCATCTCCTGCAAGCTGAAGTGCACCACCGAGACGACTGCCACCCAGGATCAGAGCCCCCTTGTCAGACAGTTTGCTGAGGTTGCTGGTGGAATAGTCGAGTCTGAGCGTGCCCGCCTGCACCGTGTGATTCGGAACACCCGCCGTGGTTGCGGCCGCTGGGAAATCGCGGGTCGTCAGATCCGCCTGCCCGCTCAGGATGAGCGTGCCTTCACCAAACTGGATGATGCCGCCCGCACCGCCGAGCGTGTTCTTCAGGTTGAGCATGGCACCCGTGCCAACGTTGATGGACGAGTCTGCGGTGACAAAGACTGAACCAGCCCAGGAACTGCTGCCGGTGGTGGCTGCGAGCGTGCCTCCCGCCAGGTGCATCTGATCGACGGTATTATAAAGGACGTTTCGCAGATCCACTGTGGCGTTCAGGCTGCCAAGAACGTTGCTGGTGTTCGTGCCGCCGCCGATCACCACACCGGCACCAGCCTGGGCACCGAAAGCTCCATCCGCCGTGGCGGCCAGGATGCCCGCCAGCACCAGTGTCTCGCCCGAATAGCCGTTGGTACGGCCCACCACCCAGGTGCCGTTGCCGATCTTGGTCAGAGAGGTGGGCCCGTCCGCGCCATCACCCAGCACGAGATTGAACACGTTGCTGCCGCGGTTGGACCCGCCCAGGGTCAGGGTGCGCGGCCCGCTGCCGGAGAATTCCACCACCGGAGACAGCCCGGCGAAGCCCATCTGCAACGTGGCCTCAAGACGGCTGCCATCAGCGACGATCATGCCGGCAGCTTCACCCGCACCGAGGGTGAAGGAGTGGTCCGTGAACATGGATGACGCTCCGGCATAGCGCAATACCCCCCCGTTGAGCACGAGGTTGGCGGCGGCATTCGAAGACACACCAATGCTGCTGGCGAACCCAGCGATGTCCAGGCTTCCGACATTGACCGTGCCGCCATTGATGACGGTGGCGCCGCTGTAGGTATTTAGAGAGGAAGCCAAGGTCAGGACTCCATTGCCGGATTTGACGAGGGAAACCGATCCCTGCAGGGCGTTGCCATCACGAATCAATCCATTGAACACGGTGGAGACGGACTGGTTGACCACCAGTGTACCTCCGCTCACGCCGTTGTTCGTGACCGTTCCAGCGCCGCTCAGGCTGGTCACCATCGTACTGTGATCGTTGAGGTTGAGGGTTCCTCCCGCCAGATTCAAGGCATAACCGGTGGCGGCGTTGAGCGCCGTATCGCTCAGCAGCGTCAGGGTGCCGCCCGATACCGTCACGGTGCCGGCCAGCGTGCTGGTTCCCCCGATTTCCAAACGGCCGGAGGTGACAACGATGTTCCCCGTCAAAGTGTTGTTGCCAGTCAGGGTCACTCCCGAGCCAATCACACGGATCTGGCCGATGGTGTTGTCTCCGGTGAGCCGGATGGTGTTGAACCCGCTGTAGGTCAGATTTCTCGTGGCGTCCGAAATGGCGGGGGTGGAAAGTTCAAAATGCGTCTCGTCAATGATGCTGGCGATGGTGGTGCCCGCCGGGATGTCATCAAGATTACCATCCAAATCCAGGTCGTTGCCGGTCACAACGGCGCCGATCTGGAGACCGGAGGTGGAGGTGACCGTGACCGTCGTACTGCCGTTGGTGAAGGTGGAACTCAGCGCGCCCGTCGTCGAGTTGTTGGCACCTTGCGTCTCGATGCCACCGGAGAGGTCATGGTTGCCCTCGACCAGCAGGACACCCGTGACACCGCTGGAAGCGCTGAGGATCAGCCTGCCGCCGACGCCATTGATGGGGCTGCCGCCGATCTTCAGGGTCCGGTTGCTGCTCACACTGAACACGGCGTCTCCGCCATTGATGGTGATGCCGCGGTTCGGGTCATCCAGGGCAAAATCACCGGTGGCCAGGAGCCTGCCGCCGTTGAACGTCAATTGGTCGGCGGTCAGGCTGACTGGATTGGCGCCGAGATCTGACTCACGCGCAATCTGGACGGTGCCTTCGTTGAGGTAGGTTCTGCCGGTGTAGGTGTTGAACAGACCATAGCTGAGACCGACATTGGTGCCGCTGGCTGTCGGGGTCTCGGAAATCACCACCGTGTTGTTGCCAGTGTTGATGCTGACGATGGTCGCTCCGGCGGGGATGTTGGCACCGGAAACACGGGCACCCACCACCAGATCGGCCACGCCGCCGCCGCCTGTCACCGTCAGCGTGGTGCTGCCGTTGACATACGACGTGGCACGGTTGAAGCCGGGACTGAGCACCAGCACACTGGCTCCTGACTTCACCACGGACACCGCATTTGCCCCGTTGTTGGCAATGATGCTATTGACGTTGAGCTGGTTGGTCGGCAGATGGAAGCTCAGTTCATACGGGGAAAGTGATCCCCCATAAGTCCCGGCAGTGAGTGTCCCTCCCGTGATGGTGTGGGTGGCCCGCGTGGAGAGGATACCTCCGCTGTTGACGATGAGCGTGAGTCCGGGATTGATGGTAAGCGTGCGTCCGGTGGTGTCCTGGATGTTCAGGGAGTGGATGGTCGTGGGCAATGTCACGGTCTGGGCGGAACTCAGTTTAACGTTGTCCGTGCTGCCCCAACTGCCGGTTCCGGCGGTCTCATAACTGCCTTCCGCCAGCGCCACGATCTGGTTGCTGCCGTTGATGGCGGCCCACTCGCGGAACTGCGTCTGGTTGCCGCTCACATCCCTGCTGGTGGAGCGGATCGCCCAGCCGCCGATGATGTTGTTGGTGTTTGCCAGGCCGCTGGAAACGGTAATGGTGCCGCCAGTATCAAAGGTGCTGCTGAGGGAATCGAAGGTCAGCGTGGATCCCGCCGCACGGGTGCCAAAACTGACAAACGTCAGGGCGTTGCTGGCGGCGTTGATATTGACGCTGCTAACATAGCTGGCACCGCCGAGCAGGGACAATGCGCCGACGGTTTCGGAAGAGGTGACCGCACCACCGCCACTTCCGGTCAACATGAAACGCCCAGAGTGGAGGTTGACCGCAGTGGCGTCGCCCAGGCGGTTGCTGTTAGTCGTCCCGCTGCCATTGCTCAGTTCCAGTCCCACTAAGCTGGTGGTGCGCGTGTCGCCCGTGCCATAGATGTTGATGGCGGTGGTGGCCGCGCCCAGTGCCCCGCTGGCACCGAAAATGTTCATGTCGCCAAGCCGGAGATTGACAGCTCCGGTGACCGCGCTGGCGGAGGAGATGTTGAGAATGGCTCCATCAAGCACATTGTCCCCCGTTCCCACGACGTTGAGCCCGCCTTGAACGGTGAGGGCGGAGTTCCAGTTCACCGTGGTCAGCGCCGTGCGGGCCGTGAGGTTAAACGCGCCGGCGGTGCTGGTGGCGGAGTTGAAATTCGTCGTGCCGCCTTCGAGCACGGAAATGTCGCCGCCAAAGTTCCCCGAGCGGTAGGTCAGGCTCAGGTTGGTGCCGGGGGAAGTGGGTGCGGCGGAGAGCTGGTAGGTCGTGGGGCTGAGAATCTGCTGAATGACGGCCCCGGCGGGAATGCCAGCGCCGGAGACCGCCATATTGGCGACGAGGCCCTCCGTGCTTGCCACGGTCACGGTGGTGTTGCCGCTGCTGTAGGTGGAGTTCAGCGCCGGATTGCTGAAATTGAGGTTGAGCGTGCCGGTGCCGCCGTCACGGACGAAGGCTCCGGTGCCCGCCGCCACCCTGGCAAAATTCCAGGTGACGCCGTTGTTGATGCGCATGACCAGCGTGCCGCTGTTGGAGATGGTCCGGGGTCCGGTCTGTGCGGCGGCACCGCCATTGCTGTTGCCGAAGTTGGTGGTACTTTCGAGCACCAAGGTGGCACCAGAGTTGATGGTGGTGCTGCCACTGTAGCTGATGTTGCCCAGCGCGAGCACCTGCGTTCCGGTGCCTGCAACAACGAGGTTCAAGACGCCGGAGCCGGTATTGTTGGCACGATCACGCATGAAGCCGTTGTAGTAGTTCACGCCGCTGGTGTTCAACGTCAGGGTGCTGTCGGACATGAGGTTTTCACCCTCCGTATTTTCAATCACCCCGCTGGCGGTGAAGTCGGAGAGGCCGCCCACGGTGTCGCTGAAGCCCATCAGCTTGAAGTAGGGGTTATTGCCGCCGTTGCCGGTGGCGAAACCGCCAACCCCGCCATCAAAACTGATGATGGAGGTGTCGGCGATCTGGTTGTTGCCGCCCAGATGCACCACGGTGCTGCCCAGCCCACCCTGGCTCATGTTGCCAAGCTTGAGGTTGCCGATGATGGCCCCGTTGACGATGTCTGTGCCAAAACTGGTGACGACCCCCGTTCCCGCGCCTGTCGCAGTCGTGGAGAGGACAAACGTGCTGGCATTCGTGATAGCGGCCACCGTGGTGCCCACCGGGATGTTGGCGTTGCCGGTGATCGGCATGCCGACGTAGAAACCGGCGGTGTTGCCACCGGTCAGCGTCACCGTGGCGGAGCCAGAGGCGGTGGTGGCGGAGTAGGAGCCAAAATTCGTGCCCACGCCAGAGACTGTCGCGGTGGCGGCCGCAGAAATGACAAAGGTGGTGTCGTTGGTGATGCTGGAAATCGTGGCGTTGACCGGGATGTTGGGATTGCCGCTGATGCGCATGCCCACAAAGAGGTTCGAAGTGCTGCCGCTGGTCAGCGTGACAGTGGTGCTGCCGGAAGAGGTGGAGATGCTGGCTCCGGCCAGGAGAGATGCCGACTTGGCCAGCACGAGCTGCGGATTGGTGGCGTCGCCAAAGCCACGGCTGAACACCGTGGTGAGGCCCGTGTAGGTGTTGGCCGCCAGACCGCTGTAAGTGACACGCCCGGCCCCCATGATGGTGACATCCCTTGCCCCGCCGTCCTGGGAGATAGCACCGCTGATGTCCAAACGCGCACCCGCGCCACCGGAGTTCACGTTGATGTTGAGACCACTGGACAGCAGCACGGGGGCGTTGATGACATCAATGCCCACCGAGTTGGAATTCGACAGCACCTTGCTCAGGAGCGCGCGGCCATAGTCGCCATTGTCGAAGTTCAGACTGCCACCAGTACCTGGACGGATTTCAAAGTGATTGCTGTTGTTCTGGTCGCCGATGATGATGATGCCGGCTTTCTTCGTGCCATCCAGCGTCACCACGGCATTGGAGGTGATGTTGGAGGTGAGATTGACGATGCCGCCGATGGAGTTCGGCGTTGTAGCGGGCCGCCAGTTGGTGGCGGTGTTCCAACTGCCGCCCCCGGCCACGTTGTAGCTGTTCATCAAAACCGGGATCACCGAAGGCTGAGTGATGATGGTGAAGATGCCATAGGTGGCGAACTGGCTGACGTCATAAACCAGACCACCGCTCAGCGTGGGCAGGATCAGATCACCACCACCCGAACCGCCGCTGCGGTAGTTGGTGCCCACATTAAAGGAAGACACGGCGTCAAGATCCAGCCAGTCGCCAAGGTCAAACACCTGTCCGCTGGCGGCCGCAGCCACGAAACCACCATCCACAATGGTGAACGTGTTGTGATTGAGGATCAACGCGCCATTGATGACGATGGAGTCATGCGCACCGGCGGGGACCGCCGTTCCATTCCAGGAGCTGGGTCCGGTTTCGACGACCTTGAGGTCACGATGGCCGCCGATGGAGTCATACTCGCCGGAGAGGAGCTTGGTGAGGATGGTTGTGTCGAGCAAGGTGCGGCTCACAACCTGGAAGCTGGAGAAGGAGCCGTCATTGAGCGTCAGATTGCCATTGAAGGTGAGGGTGCCGATGCTGGCACCTGCATTGTCTCCTGGCTGGAGCACCGCACCGCTGTTGAAGACATGATTTGTGCCATCCGTGAAGTTGTTGCCGACGGTTCCGGCCGTGCCGTTGATAAGGCCGCTGCCTGCCAAAGTGGCCGCAGCATTGACCGTGGTGGCCCCCGTGCCCGTCCGACCGACGTTGCTCAAGCCCACCTGCAGAACGCCCGCATTCACCACTGTGGCGCCGGTGTAGGCATTGGAATTGTTCGAGAGCCGCAGAGTTCCCGCTCCTTCCTTGATGACACCACCGCTGCCGGCGGTAATCGCGCTGGTGATGAACGTATTGCCCGCACCGCCGAAGGTGACACTGCCATTGGCCGCCATGTCCACATTTCCGGTGCCGATGGTGAGAGTCGTGCCGCTGTTGACGACATCCACGCGGCCACCTCCGGCGCTGACGGTGAAGCCGCGGGTGAAGGTGTCGGTATTGCCAACATAGGAGAGCGTGCCCTGCGTGGACGCGCCGCCCAAGATGACGGCGGAACTGGCGCTGCCGATGTTGCTGCCCGCACCGACGATGTCTGAAGCCACCAGAGTGCCTGCCTCGATGGTCGTCGTTCCTGTGTAAGTGCTGGAGCCGCTGAGCTGCCAGGTGTTGGAGCCTTTTTTCAAGAGGGAGGTGGCATCCGCGCCGTTATTGCCGATGAGGGCTGCCAGCACGTTGACAATGGCGGCATCGCTCGTGCCGGTGAGCGTGAGGGTGCGAGTGCCGACACCGGTGAAGGCCATGCTGCCGGTGTTCGAAAACACCAGTGCGCCGGTGCCGGAGGCGTCCAGGCCGCCGGCAGTGGCACCAGCCCCCAGGGTGAACAGACGGTCCGTGGTGGCTCCGGTTCCGGTGTAGCGCAGGAAGCCGCCGTTGATCACCAGATTGGCTGCAGCGCTGCTGGAGGCGCCGATGCCGCTGGCGATTCCCCCGTTCTGGAGGTCCGTCGTGCTGAGGATGCCGCCGGTAATGGTGGTGACGCCCGTGTAGCCGTTGCCGGGAGCGGCATTGAGTACGAAATTCTGCTCGGTGACGGGGGCGCTGATGACAAAGCTGTCTGGGGCCAGGATCGTTTCCACCGTGTAAAGGCCTTCAGGGTCCGGGGTGCCCTGCGCGTTCACCCTCGTGCCGGCCATCAAGCCGTTGGTGTCCACACCATTAATGGTGGTCGTGGCCGCAGGGGTGCTGATGACCATGCTGTCGGCGGATTCGATGCTATCGATGGTGTAGATGCCCTCGGGGTTGGGGGTGCCATTCCTGTCCACCGTGTCGCCCACCATGAGAACGCTGGTGTCCGCGACGGTCACGGTGAGAGTTTCACCATCCCAACTGGCGGTGATGGAGTCGGAGGGAAGAATGTCGATGACGGTGTAATCGAAACCAGGTCCTGATCCGACATTGCCCTGGGCATCGGTCATGGTGACATTTTCCTGAAGGCCACTGGTATCCGCGCCATCAATGGTGATGACATCCTCGGCAGGCACGATGGCGGCCTGGCTCAACCGGAAGGTTCCTGCGCCATCCACGCCGATGGAGAAAACAAAGGTGCCGGCAGCAATGCCTTCTCCGGTGATCAACTGGTTCACAATCAGGCCGTCCGTGTTCGTATTCCTGACGATGGTTGGTGTCCCTCCTTGGATCGTGCCGGACAGTCCAACAATGGCATTGTTGGGAGCCAGCACCCAGGTGCCGTCACCCGTTTTAGTGAGAGAGGTTTTGTCCGCAGGTGCGGTGCTGAAGTCACCCAAAGCCACCACCAATGTGTTAAGACCTTCATTGGCACCGCCGAGCGTGAGCGTGCGCGCCCCGCTCTGGCCGTTGAAGCCCATGGACTGCACACCGGCGAAGGTCAGCGCACCCGTGTTAAACTCATTAACAAAGGTGCCGGAGGCCTCGATGGTGCCGCCGGAGGAGCCGATGGAGAAGATGCGGGTGGTGCTGGCTGTGCCTCCCGTATAGCGCAGCGTTCCGCCATTGATCACGAGGTTTGCCGCGTCGTCACCCGAGGCACCGATGCCACTGGCGGAGCCGCCGTTGGCCAGGGTGGTGACGGCAAGCACGCCACCATTGATGGTCGTGGCACCGGAATACGTGTTCGCTCCGTTATTGAGCA
Source organism: Prosthecobacter sp. (assembly GCF_034366625.1). Lineage (NCBI taxonomy): Bacteria > Pseudomonadati > Verrucomicrobiota > Verrucomicrobiia > Verrucomicrobiales > Verrucomicrobiaceae > Prosthecobacter > Prosthecobacter sp. Next base: position 884,360 of record NZ_JAXMIH010000008.1, on the reverse strand, counting down.
GGAGCGTGCCTGCGCCCGCCTTGGTGAGACTGAAACCGAAGAGGTTGTCACTCACCAGGCCATCGACCTTCAGGGCATTCGCGGAGTTGATGGTCCAGATCTGATTGGAGCCAAGCCGCACGTTGCTGTTGATGGTGTGAGCGCCACTGAGAGCCTCGGTGGTGATGCCTGCGCCGATGATGGTCAGGGTATTGTCGTTGATGGTCACCGCAGCGGTGGCTTCATCACGGAAGGTGAGGCTGGCGATGGTCCGATCACCCGCCAGGGATGTGGTGAGGTTGGTGGCCCCCGTGTCGGTGGTGAAAGAGACATGCGTGAAGGCTCCCGGGATGCCGCCGAGCGGGGTGGTGCCCGCCTCATTGGAGAACCAGTTGGTGCTGGTGGCCCAGGAAGTGTTGGTGGTGCCCTTCCAATAAGCGTTTTCAAACGCGGCAGCAGTCACTTTGAGAGCCACCCGGGCGGCAGAACCGACGAGGGCGGTCTCGGCCCCTGCACTGGTGAGCATGACCAGGTCCAGGGAGTAGGGGTTGGAGCCCAGGATGATGGCGTTGCTGGCCAGGGTGAATGCCTCGGCAAAGGTCGGGTCGCCCAAGGTCAGACCGCCCGAAAGGAAGGTGATGAGGTCATAATTACCAATCGTGAGGCTGGTGATGCCGGTCTGCGGCAGGATGGCGACGGTGGCACCACTTTGGTTGACCGTAATGCCCCGGGACACCGTGATGGTGTCCGTATTGTTCGCCACCAGGCCTGAGCTGGCGCCGAGGTCGAAGGTCATGCGCACCGTGGGGTCAGCATTGTTCGTCGAGCCGATGATCAAGCCCTTATTGCCCGCAAAGCTGTCCTGCTGCTGAAGGGCGAAGGTGCCTGCCGAGTTATTGTTGGCCATGGTGAAGGAAGAACCGGCATTCAAAGTAAGCATAGAGCCGGCGGTTCCTGCTCCCGGGGCTGTACCCGTGTTGTAGGTTCCCGTGGTCAGCGCACCAAACGTGGCGCCGTTCTGCACGGTGATGGCGGTGTTGGCCAACCCGCCGGTGGTCACGGCCAAAGTGCCGCCACTGACCGTGGTGGCACCGGTGTAGGTGTTGGTTGCGCTGAGCGCCCAGGTGTTGGTGCCTGCCTTCGTGAGCGTGGTCAACCCCGAGCCGTTGTTGGCGATGATCTTGCCGAACACATTGACGAGGGTGGCGTTCGCGGTGCCGGTGAGCGTCAGGCTGCGGGCTTGGTTGGTGGTGCCGTAGGCCAGGGTGGTGATGTTGGCGGCGCTGATGGTGAGGGCGCCTGAACCCGAGGCATCCACCGTCGCGCCCCCCGCGCCAATGGTCAGTGAGCGGTTGGTCGTCGAGGTGACGCCGGTATATTTCAACGTGCCTCCATTGAGGACGATGTTGGCGGCGGCGAAACTGGCCGCACCAATGCCGCTGACAGCGCCACCGTTGCCCAAAGTGCTGATGCTGATCGTTCCCCCGTTGATCGTGGTGGAGCCGGTGTAGTTGCTCAAAACGCCGCTGAGGGTGAGCGTGCCGCTGCCTTCTTTGACCAACGCGAACAGATTGGAGGTTCCGGTCAGCACACCGGAGAACTCGGTGCTGGTGTTGTCACCACCCACGGTCAGGGTCGAAAACAAGTTAGGAAACCCGGCGATGGAATTGTGGCTGTTCGTGACCACCCCGTCGCCCGCCAGGGAGCCGATGCGCTCATGACGTCCGGCCATGTCCAGCATCGCCCCGGCGTCGATGATGACGGCAGAACCATCCGGGATCACCAAGTTGTCCGCCCCTGCCGCGAGGGAGCCCAGCACCAATATGCCGTTCTTGATGTGAGTGGTGCCACTCCAAGAGTTGTTGCTATTGGTCAGCACGAGAATGCCAGCGCCGTCCTTGGTGAAATTCACCCCGTTGGTGATCTGGCCGCTGATGTAACCGGAGGCCCACGGGCTGCTCACCGTGATGGTGCGCGAGCCGCCGCCAAGATTCACGCCCCCGGTCAGCGTCAGGTCATAGTGCTGGTGCCAGGTCGGGCTGTCGCCGCCGAAGGTGAAATCCCCCGCCAGGGTCACGGCATTGCCAACCACGGTGCTGAGCCGGAGGAAGTTGGCCGCGTTGGTGCTGTTCATGGCATGTGAGAGCGTGAAGTTGGTGTCGGAGTTGATGCTCGTGATGAACGATCCAGTGCGCACCCCGCTGCCCACCACCGCCTGACCGACGGCCAAGGCCAGGCTGGTGGCCGTGCTGCCGGTGTTGATGATGACATTGGCGCTGAGATTGGTGGTGTTCATCGAGGGGGCCAGCCGGTTGGCAGCCTGGATGATCGGATTCGTGCCAGGGCCGCCGCCACCGAGGGTCAGCATGCCTGTGCCAATCGCACCGCTGGTGAGCGCGCCGGGGGTGCCCACGGTGTTAAGGCCAAAAATGAGCGTGCCATCCTTGAGATGGAAGCCGTGGGCATAGGTGCTGGCGCCGAACAAGGCCAGCGAGCCGCTGCCCTCCTTCGCAATGGCGGCCCCGGTGCTGCTGATTTTCGAGGTGATCACCAGACCGACGGGCGAGAGACCGGAGACATGGATGACCGGGGCGGCATTCGAGAACTGTACCAACGAGTTGTTCGCATTGTTCGTGGCGGCGGCGATGAGCGGTGTGGTGCCGGGGTTATTGTTGACGACCGTGATCGCATTGGCGGCGGTCAGGTTCAGAGTGTGCAGCGCGGTGGGCGCGTTGAATCGCACGGCTGGCTGGGCGACGCCGCCCTCATTGTTGAAGGAGAGGCTGGCGAGCGTGGTGGTGGTGGCGCCATAGTTGGCAAAGCTCAGAGTGGCGCCGCCGTTGAGCGTCACATTGCTGGTCGCGGCAATCTGGCCGGTGGTGATGTCGAACTTGTTGGTGTTCATCGTCACCGTGGAGTTGTTGATCACCAGATTCCCAGGAATCATGATCCGGACGGCATCAGCATTGAGATTGAGCGTGCCTTGGTTGACATAGGTCGTGCCGGTGAAGTCGTTGGAGGGACTGTTGGCAGTGATGTTTCCCAGCGTCAGTGTGCCACCGCCGCTTTTCACCAAGTCAATCGCACCCGTGAGCCTGGTGTTGAAGGTGGTGGTGCCCTGATTGACGAAGACGAACAGCTCGGAGCCGCTTGCGGTCAGTGCCGACGCCGCATTGGCGGATACGATGTTGGTGGCCTGTCCCGTGTTGGTCAAAAGGCCCACGCCAAGGGTGAGCGTCACTGCGGTTGTGCCGCTGCCCAGAGTGATGGTCTGAGCAGCACCCCCATTGGCCATGCGCAGGGAATTGACACCCTTGGAGAGAGTCAGGGTTCGATTGGAGGTGTCATTGATGTTCCACGTCGCTTGGGTGGTGGTGGAGCTGAGGTCACCGCCGTTGTAGGCCGGAAACACATTGCCACCAGCAAAGACATTGCCACCCACAACGGAACTCAGTTCCCCCACGCCCACACCATCTTTGTAGGTGGCGAAGCTGTTGCCATTCACGACCGCCCAGCCACCGATGATCCCGTTCGTCAACTGCGTGGCGGAGAAACCTGCGCCGTTCACGGCGGAGATGAGCACCCTGGCGTTGTTGTTGTTGCCGGAGCCGCCCATGCCCACGTTGGAGACGAAATTGACGACGCCGTGGTCCGCCGCAGCACGCTGCAGATTGCCGATGGTAAGCTCCACCGCGCTGCCGGCATTGAACGTGGGGAACACATTGATGATGCTGCCGCCGCGCTGGATGGCGACGTTGTCGAAGGCCACCGTGGTGTCAAACGAGCCGCCGCCCTGGATGGTAAAGGTTCCTCCCTGAAGATTGAGAGGGACGCTGGCCGCCACACGAACTGGATTGGAGTTGTCCAGCGGATTGAGGCCCCGGTTCTCCCACTGCAACTGCGAATAATTCACCGACACCGAGGAAGTACCGGAGAGCGTACCGCTGTCACGCAGGGTGAGCGTGTTGCCGCTCACGATGGTGGCCCCGGTGTAGGTGTTGGCGTTGCTGAGGATCAGGTCGCTGTTGCCGCTCTTGTTGAAGCCTAGGTTGCCGGTGAGGCTGCCGCCAAAGACGCCGCTGCCCGTATTGACGGTCAGCATGGCCGCTGTGGCGGAGCTGTTGGTGATCTCGCCCCCGACTGGCAGCGCGTTGGCGGTGCCCAGGGTGCCAAGCATCTGGCTCCCGCCATTGAGGTCCACTTTGCCGCCATTCATGTACAAATTGGAATACGCGGCCACATGCGAGGTTGCGGTGAGGTCCGGCCGCACCAGACCAAGAGAGTCATTCGAACCATCGAGCATGAGCGTGCCTTCGTTCACGATGGTGTTGCCATAGTAGTAGCTCCTGGCACTGAGCGTGAGCGTGCCGGCTCCTGATTTGACGAGACCACCGCCCACGTTCCACAAAATGCTGCTGATGTTGAGGTTCGTGTTTTCGCCGATGGTGTGGAAGTAGAACCAGCCGCTGTAGGCACCCAGGCCGGGGGTGGTGATGCCGGCATTGCCCTCGAAAGCTATGACACCGCCCGTCCGCACAAATTCGGTCAGAGGACCGGCGTTCACAAGGTTCCCAGCCCAGCGCCCCTGGAGGCCAAAGGCCTCTGAGGAATATCCGGCAGACGAGGAGACGCCGATCCCGCCACCATTGAGCAGGCGCACGCTGTTGATGGCCGCATTGAAGCCGTTGTTGATCACCTGGTTGGAATTGAGGGAGAAATTATCCTGCGAGAGGTTCGCCAGCGTGGTGCGCATTTCATTGTCCGCCAGCGGCCTCAGATAGCCGGAAACCGAGTCCTTGGTAACGAAGGCTGTGCCCAGACCGGTCAGGGAACGGTCCGCGATGATGTCCGGACGGGTATTCATGGTGAAAGTGCCGTTGCCGGTGTTCAACTGCGTGAACAGGAGTGGGAAGTTGGTGACCGCAAGGTTGGCAAAACCGTTTTGCTGTCCGGAAACACCGACCGCGTTGAAGTTGCCTCGCAGCAGCATTGTGCCGCCCGTGCTGATGCTGGAGAGATTCGTCACCGTCAAAGTAAGATTGCGGCCAGGATCAGCTTCCAGATCGAGCAGGCCGCCACCATTGGCCACCGTGAGCGTCGTCAACAGTTCCGTGGTGTTGACGCCGCTGTTGCCGACGATCCTGAGCGTGCCACCGCTGATGTTGAGAGTGGAGTTGGCCACACTGGTGAGGGGCGAGGCCAGACGGTTGTTGGCGTTGGTACTGGTGGTGCTGTTGTTGTCGAGCAGGAGAGTGCCGCTTCTTTGGATCGTCTGGGTCGGCATCAGTGCCTTGCCGGCCGCTCCAGAGTAGGCCAGTGTGCCTTGGGAAATGGTGACGGTGCCGGTGGAACCGCTCAGCGGGTTCTGCGTGCCGGTGATGGTCATGGTGCCGGTGCCCACCTTGTTCAGGAACACCCCGTTGGGGACGCCGTCATTGAATCGGTTGATCTGGCCGGAGAAGGTGGAGTCGTTGTTGTTGAAGCCCACCGTCAAAGTCTGCGCGTTGGCCACAGTGTTGTACACCGAGCCGCTGCCGCCCAAGCCCCCCCAGACCGTGGCCTGGCCGTTCAGGTTGAGGGAGGTGCCAGCGCCGAGATTCAAGTCCGCGAAACGGGAACCGCTGTTGAAGGCCCCGGACTGAATGTTCCCCGCCGTCACGTTGACCGCGCCGGTGAAGGTGGACTGGTTGATCTGCAGCACGCCGTTGCCATTCTTGGTAAAGCCGCCCGAAGACCCCACCACGCCGCCCATGATCAGGCCCGGCGTGGTTGGTGCGAAGTTGGTGAAGCTGTTGAAGTCGTAGGTGTTGACCGTGACGGTGTTGGCCGTCGGCCCCAGATCAATGCGACCGACCAACAAGGGCGCGGCAGCAGGATTGAAGGGAGTGGAGACGATGCCGCCCGCACCGATGGTCAGCAGTCCCTCGCCGGAACTCACCGTGGGAACGGTGGTGCCGCCACCATTGCCATTGAAGACAAGACCTTGCAGCGTTTGCTCGCCCGCGAGCACCAACAGACCGGTGCCGTTGATCGTGACGATGTTGCTGGAGTCGATGACCCCACCCGCCTGCTGCGCCAGGATGCCGCTGCCGGAGTTGTAGCCGCCATTGATGGTGATGCCGCCACCGGCGATTGATCCGGTCGCACCGATGATCAGCACACCACCATTGACCACCGTGCCGCCGGTGTAGGTGTTCGTGCCGTTGAGGGTCAGATTGGCCGCGCCATCACTGCCAGAGAACACCATGCGCACAGCCCCGGTGCCGTTGTTCACGATGGCCGCATCGATGACGGCGGTGCGGTTGGTGCCGCCATAGGGCAACGCGTGAACATACAGATCGCTGGCGACGTTCAGCGTCCCGCTGGTGATGGTACCGTTGGTGATGGTGATGTTGCGATTGTCACCACTGTGGGCCAGCAGCAAACCGCCACCTTGGAGCGTCAGTTGGAAGCCGCCGAGGTCCACCGTGGTCTGGGCAGCACCGGGATTGACCATGGCAAAGGTGTTGACCGTGGTGTCGGCCACCAACGGCCCCACGCTGGCGGTGGCGCGAATGTTGTCCGTGGCCAACGGAGTACCGTTGAGTGTATTGATGGAGTAACCGGCATATCCGACTTGGTTGAGGCGCCCGACCCCCACCGAGGCCAGTGTGAACACTAGGCTGGCCACCCCTTCTCCGCTGGCGGCAGTCGTGTTTGAGATGGTGAATGTGGTGCCGTTCACGATCGAGGTGATGTACGAACCGAAGGGGATGTTGCCGCCCGAAACCGCCATCCCGATGCTCAGACCAGCAGTGCTGGCGGTCGTGACAGTCTGGCTGCTATTGGCGGTCGTGGAGCTGAGTGTGAATGTTGCAGGTGGTGCATAACTGGCAAATTCACGGTCCACCACCGCCCACGGGCCGATAAGGTTGTTCGTGAGACCGGCACCCACCGTGCTGGTGGACACGTCCGTGCCATTGAAGTTGAAGGTGGGGATGATAATCCGGCCGTTGCTGCCAATCGCACCGAGACCGTTGTCCGGGAAACGCAATGTGGCGGTCGATCCAACCGGACGAATGAGCGAGAGGATGTTCAACGTGGCCGAATTGATGCCCGTGCCGCCGTTGGCCGCCTGAATCATGTTGTAGCCCTCCGCCAGGATGACATTGCCCACCGCCTGCGAGGTTTCGGCCTGAATCCGTCCCTGATAGACCAGGCTGCCGCCGCGCAGGGTGATGTCGGCAGCGAGATTCACCCGGTTTGCCAAGGCGAAGATGACGTTGTCGTTGAGCTGCAGGTAGGCGTAGTTGACAGCGATGGAGGAGGTGTTGGTCAACCGTCCGCCATCAGCCAGCAAATTGACACCACCGGCAAAAACGGTGGCTCCGCTGTGGGTGCTCTCGTTCAGGAAATTGTATTGCTGCGGGCTGCTCTTGAGGAAGCTCATGGCTCCTTTGCCGGCATCCTCCTTGATCACCCCGCCCCAGTTGAAGCCGCCGTTGTCCGCTCCAATGATGAAGGCTGCCTGATTGACAGAGCTGTTGGTGACGGTGCCCGCATTGCCCTGCAGCGCCGCGCCATCACCGCGGATGCCAAAGACGAACTGGGAGGTTCCATTCAAGTCCAGCGTGGCCCCAGGAGCGATGAGCATGAACTGGTTGGGCGTCAGGGTATTGTTCCCGCCGCCGAGTTTCACCGTACCGGCGTTGATCGCAAAATTTCCCGTCAACGTCTGGCCACTGAGATTGGCGACGCCCGCCCGATCATCCGGCGCATTGATGACAAGAGTACCCCCAAGGTCTTTGACAAACCCACTGCCGCCAGTCAGGAGACTGTTGCTGGTGAGTGTCGTGCCTCCGGCCACGGCCAGATAGGCCTGCACGTTGAAGTGGATTCTCAGGGCCTCGTTGAGGGTGTTGGAAGCCCCTGTGTTGAGGATGGCACCAGCGGCGAGAGTCAGCGTGGCCCCCTGGGTGGTGATGCCGCTGCCGAGGTTGATGCCCGTGCCGCTGAGCTTGAGCGCATTGACGGTCCTGCTCGTCGTGCCCACGAAAACCGGCGTTGCGGTTAGGTCCATGGTCGCCGTGGCGGCGACAACGGTCGGCGGCGGCACCACCAGTCCGGTGTTATCGATGATGTTGTTCGTAACGTAACCAGTGAATGTCTGGATGCCGTTGGTGTTGGCCGCTGTGCCATTGTGATTATAGGAGACAAAGTCCGTCCCATTCAGGGTCGCACGTTGAATCACATTGTTGATCATCCCCAGAGTGCCCGCTGCTCCCGGCGCATTGGTAAAGATGATTCTGTTGTTGGCGTCCACCCCCAGCCCAGCCCCCGCGAAAAGAGTGCTCGAATCACCACCGTTGTTCCATTGGAGGAAGGTCGTCAGATTGGTTCCAGCACCACGAGTAGAGGTAATGACATTGGTCTTGCCACGATTGGTGGTCAAAGCGCCAAGTGTCTGACTGTATGCCCCGGTGCCGCCAAGATAAGTCAGCGCGCCACCGTTCAACGTGACCGCACGAGCGCCAGAAAAATGGGTGACCGCCGCTCCCGCGCTGTCGTCGATCAACAGCACTCCAGAAGGCCCCTGTATCGTGATTGTACCCGTTCCACCGATGGTGACTCCGGTGCCGGTGATTTTGAAAGTTCCCTCGTTGACGACCAGCGCGCCGACAAATGCAGCGCTGTTCACGTTCAGCGTGGTCATGCCGCTGCCCATCTTGGTGATCGAGCTGACCGCTCCAAAGCCGGTGGTGGTCTTGTTGATTGCTCCCGCACCGGCAAACGTCAGCGCTTGTGCGCTGCTAAGGGTGCCGGTCAGATTGAGCGTTGTGCCTGAGTCCGCGCCGATGGTCGTGGCCGATCCAAGGGTAATGGTGCCGCTGACCGTGCTGGTACCGGAGAATACCTGCAACGCGCCACCGTTGTTGATGCCTGATCCGTTCAAGGTCAACGGTTCGGCGATGCTGACCCCACTAAGTTGCAGAGCGGCCCCGGTGCCCGTCACCGTCGTAGCGCCGGCGGTCGTGCCCAAAGCACTGGCGTTGGACACTCGGACTGCTCCAGCAGCGATAGTGAGCGTGCCGGTCCATGTCGTGTTCGCCGCAGCCAGCTCCATTGTGCCATTGTCATTTTTTTGCAACGCGTTGTTCACCGCCCCAAGGGTGAATGCGGTGTTCAAGGTCAGGGTATTGCCAGCCGTCACTTCAATGGCATTCAGTGCCTGGTTGAGGATGATGGTACGGCTGGTGGCAAAAGTTCCCGTGGCGCGTAATCCCACGCCGGTGGCGGCATTCACATTGAGCCGCACCTGATTGGCCAGATCGCCCAGCGCTCCATTGTTGCCGACTGAGACGATGCCGCCTTGGATGTCGATCATCTTCCCGGATCCACCGAAGCTATTGGAGGCACTGCCGAGCACCAAGGTGCCCGTGCCAATTTTGGTGATGCTAAACGCGCCAGAGACGACTCCCGCGAGGGTCAAGCCCTGCACCACGTTGGAAACCGAGGCGATGGAAACGCTGATGAGCTGATCGGCACCCAAGGTGGCCGCACTGGTGATTTCAAGACCATAGCCGGTGTTGTTGGTCACCATCAACGGACCACTGGTAAAGCTGGTGCCGCTGGCACCGGCGATCTGGATCTTCTTGTTGGCCGCCGTGGTGAAGAGCGGCAGGTAAGTGGTGCCCAGCCGCCCGACGGTCAGATTCACCGGACCGCTGGAGGTCAGCGTGACCTTGCTGTCGATCGTCTCGCGTGATCCGGTGCCGTCGCCATCATTGAGCAGCGCAAGATTGCCGGCATCATTGAGGCTGGCATCAAGGGTAAGAGCGATGGTGTTTCCCGCAACCACGGAACCCAAAGCCAGCGTGCCAAGGCCTTTCTTGGTGATGGTGATGGCACCGGCCGAGGTCTGGCGGGTAATAATCCCAAGCGCCGCCGTCATGCCGGGGTTGATCACATTGATGGTGACAGCGCTGGGCAAGGTGACCGTGCCGCTCAGGGTCAGGTTGCTGCCTGTCGCCACAGTGCTGTTGAACCTGAATTCCCCCGTGGAGGTCACTGAAACCGGATTGCCAATCACCTGATTGGCGCTGGTCAGCAGCGTGAGATTGTTTGCTCCCGACAGGGTCAATGTGCCGGTGCCAAGCGGGCCGGCCGTGACCACACCATTGGTGTCATCGTTAAAAACACTGCTGGAGCCAAAGAGAATGCCGCCGTTCTGCAAATCCACCCCGCCGTCGAAGGTGTTGGCCCCCCCCAGTTGCAGGATTCCATTGCCCGTTTTGTCAATGCTGGCACCAGCGCCGGTCATGATACCAGTGATGTTCAAAGTGGGCAGCAACGGCGCCAGGCTGACCCCATTGGCCGTCACCGCGCTGACATCGAAGATGTGGGAGGGACCGGAACTGAGTGCCAGAGACCCCCGTCCGGCAAAGGTCAGGGGGGCAAAGCCGCCCGCCACCGCATAGGTCAGCGGCACACTGGCATTGGTGACCGTGGCCGTGGCGGCCGTGCCATTGACGGAAAGGGTGAAGTGCGTGCTGTCCACGATGGCGGCGATGGTCGCTCCATCCGGAATGCCTGCGCCCCTGACCGGCGCACCGACCGACAGACGTGCGGTGGACGCCACAGTGACCGTCGCGCTGCCGCTCACCGTACTCGACGAGATAATCTCCTGGCTGAAGGTCAGTGTCGTGCCGGTGCCCGTCACATTGGCGGAAAGCGTGATGTGTCGGCCATCCGGGATGGCGGCAATCGTTGTCCCGGCGGGAATGCCGGTGCCGCTCACCCCAGTGCCGACCGCCAGACCTGCGGTCGATCCCACGAGGACCGTTGGACTGCCAATGATGGCGCTGGAAGTGAGAATGCCGGTGCTGATGGTCGAAACGCTGCCCAGATTGGAAGAAGTCGCCGTGATGCCGCCGCTTAGGGTCAGAGTGCCGGTGCTGATGCTGAGCGTGGGGGTGTTGCCGCCGGTGTTGTTGACGACTAAACCGCCCAGCGTCTGATTGAAACCATTCAAGTCAAGGGTGGAACCGCCCAGCAGTGAAACGGTGGCTCCGCTGGCAACCTGATTGGACGCACCGAACTGAACCAGAGTTGAGTTCTCCATGAAGCCATTACCATTGGTGCTGAAGCCGCCGGTGATCGTCAGATTGCCTGTACCGAAGGCCTGCCCGGCGGACCGCGCCACGACCTTGCCGGCATTCACAAAGGTTCCGCCGGTGTACGTGTTGCTGCCGGTCAGGAACACCTCGTTGGTGCCAAATCTGGTGCCGCTTCTGCCTTCGGCCCCATTGATGACGAGGGTGACGGCTCCGGCGCCATTGTTCACAATGTTCGCGCTGACCACCAGATCCCGGTTGTAGGGATCCTGGCCATTAAGGTAATTCAAGGCATGCAGATAAAGATCGGCGGCAGTGCCGGGCGTCCCGCCGGCCGTCAACGAGCCATTGGCGATGGTGACTGGCATGGAAAGGGCGCTCAAAAACGTCTGGTCCGAGGGGCCCGAAATGTTGGCGCTGGCGTTGCCCGCCAGCGTGATCGTGGTCCCGTTGACGGCGGTGACTGTCGATCCGAGCAGTGAGGATCCCACCACCAAGGTCGATGGCAGGCCGCCCACAATCACCGTCGGGCTGCTCGTCGAACTGCTCACCACAGATACAGTTCCAGTAGAATCAAAGCCCTGCGAAGCGATCAGGCCACCGCTCACCAGGTTGAGGGTTTTATTGTTCAGATCCAGCGTGCTGTTGCCGGAGACGAGCATGGCCAGGCTGTTCACCGTCCGATCTGCCGTCAGCGAAACGGTCTGCGGCAGCGTGAGCGTCGGATTGGCTGCGGTGAGATCCCGGGTGATGGCGAACTGGGTACCATTGATGATGGCTGACACCTGGGAACCGTTAGGGACTCCGGTCCCCAGCACGGCATCTCCCACCCTCAGATTGACCGTGCTGGCGACGGTCAGAATGTTCTTGCCGATGCTGCCGGTGGAGGTCACGGCGGGGAAAGTCATGCGGATGTTGTCCGCCGCCCCTCCGGCGTTGATATCATTGGGGGAATAGCCGGCATAACCGACCGTGTTGAGCGCCCCGACGCCGGTTCCCGGTGTGTAGCTGGCAAACTCACGTTCAAACACCGCCCAGCCGCCGATCAAGTTATTGACGAGACCGGCTCCCACGGTGGTCGTGGGGAACCCGTTGAGATTGTCGAAATAAACGCGGGCGCGCTGATTGTCGATGGTGCCATCCACGTTGAGGAATCTGAGTGTGCCGTGCGAGCCGGGCTGCTGAGTGAGATCCGTAAAGGTGATCGTGGAACTGTTGATGCCGGTGCCCGGTTCGGCGACATCAATGACGCTGTTGCCTCCGGCAAGCGTCAGCGCCCCAAAATCCTCAAAGCCCTCGGAGCCAAAACGCGCACGGTATTGCAGCATGCCCCCGCGCAGTGTGATTCCAGCCGCATCATTGATGCGGGTGTTGATGTTCTGATCCAGAATGCTGGTGGCGTTGCCGTTGGAAATCAGCAGCGTGGCCTGGCTGATTTCGATGGCGGAAGTACCCTGTAGCGTGGCGGTGCCGAGAAGCTGGGTGCGCCCGCCGTTCAGCAACGTCGGCCCGGTGTAGGTGTTGGCGGTGTAGATGTTCCAGTCGCCAAAGCTGCCCGCAGGCGTGGCGCGCACCAGCGCGATGTCACTGTCTGCTAGAACAGCGTTGCCAATCTTGCCGGAGAAGCTGCCGCCCGTGACCATCCCCAGCGTGGCCATGGAACCAGAGGTGTTGATGACAGTTCCGCCCGCATCTGGGATGAAGTTGGCGTTCTGGGCGGTCGCCATGTCCGTGCGGAAGGAGCTCACCACCTGCGCATTGCCGTTCAGATCCAGCGTGCCGCCCTGAAGAGTGAAATCATTGTTGTAGAAAATCGTATTGGTCCCGCCAGCCAGTTTCAGCGTCCCTTGGTTGAGCCGAGTGCTGCCAGTGTAGTAATTCGTCGAGGACAGAGTCAGCTCACCCGCACCGGATTTCGCCATCCCGCCGGCCGAAGCCACGATCGCGCTGGAAATGTTGAGATTGCCGAGGGCATGAACGATCAATTCACGACTGCTCGTCGTGCTGAGGCGTCCGCCAACGATCCCGACATTGCCGGTGAAAGCCAGCAGGCCCCCGCTGTCCAGCGTCAGCGTCTGGCTGCTTTGCAGGGTGACCTTCCCGCCACTGGTGAGTGTGAGGGAGTTGGCGGTCAGCACATTGCCGGTGAGTCCCGCAGACAGGGTCTGATTGGTGGAAAGAGACACGTTCATTGGCAACGGCGTCACTAAACCACCGCCCTGGCTGTTGGTGAGCGTGAGCACAAATTCGGATGCCGTCAGGGCACGCAACTGGCCGTTCACTGTGTCCGCCGTGGCGAACGAGTCTCCCAACTGGTCGAACGTCGAATCAATGATCGCATAAGGGAGAATGCCCTTGTTGGCCGTCCCGGCCACACCTGCCTGACCGAGGTTGAACAGATAACCGGCCCCCGTGGCCTGGATGGTGGCTGTATCGGCTCCCGCCACGGCACCAAGATTGCTGCCGCGGAACAGTACGGTGCTGCCGGCATTACGCGTCACCGCACCCGTGGTGAAGTTGGCCTGTCCGGTCGCTCCCGCAGTCAGGGTGATGATGGTGTGCCCCGGATTGAAGGTCAGCGTTCCCGTGGTGGTTTCCGTCGAGGTGGCGCTGGCCCTGCCATCATAATTGACCAAGGCTCCATACAGATTGAGGGTGCGATTGCTGAGGCGATTGATTGTATTGGTGGCGTTGTTGTCCAGCCACAGCGTTCCTCCAAGTGTCACCACCACTGTGCCAGCGCCGCCGCCGGTGCCGGGCACCCCCAGGGTTCCCGCACCGTTCAAGGCCAGCGTGCCTTGGTTCACATACACGTTCTGACCGGAGAAAATGTTCGCCGCAGTCAGGTTCCAGGTGCCACTCCCGACTTTCGCCAGTGAATAGATGCCATTCGCCAGAGTGCCGTTGTGCGTCATGGCAGTGTCTATGAAGCCCGTGCCTGCGCCTGTGAGGCCGATCCATGACCCGCGTCCGGTACCGGCGGTGCCGACCCGCCCGGCGATCTCCCCAGTGATATGCAACGAACCGGCGTCCACCCCGATCAGCGCGGCACGCATCTGGTTGTCCGTCCCGCTGGCACCAGAAAAAGTAATGGCTCCCGACCAGATGTTGTTCCCCGAAACACTGCGCAGGGCACCACCGGCGTTGATGCCGTTGGAGGTGTTGTTATTGCCGGGACTGAACACCAGGGTCTCACCGATATTGATGTTCCCGGTCAGCTCCAAGGCCGCCGCCACGTTGGCGATGAGCGTGCCGGCTGTTGTGACATTGGTGGAAGGATTGAAGCTGGCAGTGTTGCCAAAAACCCCCGCATTGTTGACCCTCACCACGCCCTGACCCACGGTCAGGTTGCCGTTCCAGTCCGTCTGATTTTGGGTGAGCACCAGCGTGCCCAGGTCGTTCTTCTGCAGGTTGTTGGTGGCAAACGGAATCGAGAACGCCGCGTTCATCGTCAGCGTGTTGCCGGCGGTGACATCCACCGCATTGTTCGCTTGGTTCAGAATAATGGTGCGGGTGGTGGTGACGTCGCCGATGATCCGCAGACCCGCGCCACTTGCGGCGGGAACATTCAACCTCACCCGGTTTGCCGCAGCACCGAACGCTCCGTCATGGGAGACCGCCAGCACGCCGCCGGTGACTTCGATCTGCGGCGTCACGGTGGTTAGTCCTGAATTGGCTGCGTTAAGGTTCTGACTGATCTGAAACGTCGTGCCGTCAATGATGGCGGAAATGACCGTATTGGCCAGGATGCCAGCCCCGCTAACAGGCTCGCCCACCACCAAGAAGGCGGTGGTGGCCGTGGTCAGTTGGTTGGATCCAGAACTGCCGGTGGTGCTGATGTCGAACCCGCCGCCAAAGTCGTTCCCGGCATTGTCGAGCACCAGGGTGCCGTTGCCCGCCTTGACAAAGGTGGCGCCTCCGGTCAGAACTCCGCTCAGCGTCAGCCCCGGCACCACGTTGGAGGTCGAAGCGTTGTTGACGATGATCGTTGGTGCGCCGCTGAGTGTGGTCTGTCCAGTCACCTCAAATCCGTAGCCGTTATTGTTGGCCACCGTGAGCGTGCTTCTTCCCAAGGCGAGCGTGGCCACTTGGGACGTCTTGTTGGCGGCCTGCGTGAACAGGGGAGCCTGTGACGTTCCCAATCGTCCCACGGTCAGGGTGCCATTGCCCTGCATCGTCAGGTGCAGGTCGTAGGCGAAGTTCTCCAGCCCGCCGGTCCCGTCCCCATCCGAACTCAATGACAGCGTGCTGTTGATGCCCAAGTTGACATCATTGCCCTTGAGCGAATTGGCAGTTTCCACCCGCAGCACAGCACCAGGCCCCACATCCACATCTCCGTCAAAACCCGTATTGTCTCCCCGCAGCGCCACGATGCCGCGCGCAGCCGTGCTAAAGCCGACCAAGGGTGTCGGCAGCACCAGACTCAGCGTCACATTGCCCGTGCCGGTCGCACTGGCGGAAAGGGTGAATGTGGTTGGGCTGTCGATGGAGAGAATGGTCGTTCCACCGGGGATTCCGCTGCCACTGACAGCAAGCCCCGCCGCCAGTCCCTCGGTGCTGGCCACCGTCACCGTCGCCGTGTTGTTGAGCGTGGCGGGGAGCACTCCCACCGCAGGCTGCGCCGTTGTGGCGAGACTGGAGGCCAGCGGCCCCTGCAGACTCCCCGCATTCATCAAAGTGGACCGAATCAGCAGATTGGTATTGGTGCCGCCGCTGATGTTTCCGGCAATCGCAAGCGTGGCACCTGGGTCGGTGGCTGGACGACCGCCGGAGATCGCATCCAGCGTCAGGGTCAAACCAGAACCGATCACAATTGTTTTTCCAACTCCTCCCAGCGTGGTCGTCGCCGCATTCACAACGCTCTGAATCGTCGCATTTTGCTGAACCGTGACCGAGTTGGCAAACGTCGGTCCCGTTCCTGTCAATGTGGCGCCCTTGGAATCCAGAATCAATCCACCTCCGTTGAGCTTGATGCCTGCGCTGCCGATCGGATTGAAGGCTCCGGAAGCTGTGCCGCCCACCAGCACGAGGTTGCTGTCCTGAATCTCTATGGTGGTTCCCGATTGAAGAGAATTGGCGCTCGCCGTCCCGCTGAAATACAAACGACCGGCACCCGTTTTGACAATCGTCATGGTTCGACCTTCATCGGAGACCACCCCGTCGAACGCCACGTTCGGATCGGCGGCAATCGTCACCGTGCCATTGCCCCCCGCCGCATCCCCAAACAAGGTCGGCGTTGTGCTCGGTGTTTCCGCCGTGCCGCCGCCAAAGCGCAGCGTCTGGCCGAAGCCATCCGAATTTCCGGTGATCAACGCGCCGGTGAGAAGGCGCGATTCAACGGTCAATGTCCGGCCCGTGTTCAGCATCAGCGCCCCCATCTTGGCCGAGGTAAAATCATCGCCGATCAGCTTGATCGTCGCATTCCCGGTGAGATGCACCTCGTTGCCCAGAAAGATCGCATTGCTGGAACCGGCGGCTGAATTGGTCTCCGCCTGTAGCAGGGGAATGACGGTGCGAGCGTTAGCCGTGTCAGGGCCGGAGTAGCCCAGGTTCATGGAACCGCCGCCTGTTCCCTGCACATAATCCACACGTATTTCATGCAGCCCTTTGGCCAGACTGACCGGTGCGCTCGACAAATCCGTGGCTCCCTTGCCACCATCGTTGTTCAACACCAGCACGCCGTCGATGAACACTCTCGCGCCATCGTCGGGGCTGCCAAAGAAGGAGTATTCGCCCGCACCGCTGATGTCCAGCTTGCCCACCCATTGCACCCCGTATCCGGGCAGGGTTACAACCGCCCCGGCGGCATTCGTATAGCGTATCGAAGTGGATGCCGCATTCCCGCCCAAAGTTCCAACCACATGGGTCGGACCCACCGGAAGTGACAACGAGGCCAGTGCGGGCGTCACCGTCACCGTGGGATTGGCCCCGGTCAGGCTGTTGTTGATGGTAAACTGAGTCCCGTTCACGATGGAGGCGATGATTGATCCTACCGGAACACCCGCTCCGGAAACACTCTGCCCCACGGCGATGGTACTCGTGGGAATGTCCACCCCGGGAATCGGATTGATGGTGATGAGAGTCGCTCCGGAGGAGGCGGTGGTACCAAGCGTGGTCGTCGGCAGCACCTTCCCCGTGGCGATCTGGCTAAAGTCCACCCGGCTGGAGTTGCTGGTGCCATTGGGAGTCGCTGCCGTGATGGTATCAAAAACGCGCCCCGAGATCCCCGCTGCCTGGTTCGCGGTTCCCCGCAGTTCCAGCGTCGCTCCACCTTCCAGGGTCAGCTTGTTAGCGAGGCCCAGAGGCCCCAGAGGATTCGGATTCGCGGTGGCAATGAGCGCCTGGATGGTTGTCCGATTCTTGAGGGTGATGCCGCCCGTCAAGTTGTTGGCAAAGGGCACCGTGCCTCCGCTTGGAATGGCACCCAGAATCAGCCTGCCTCCAAAAGATCCCACTGTGCCGGTCTCCTCAAACTGAACCACCAAGCCCTGGTTCCCGGTCAGTCCGGCCGTCAGCGTCGCCGTCAAATCTTCGGTGAAGGAACTGGAATCACCCACAAAGGTGATCGTAGGCACCCCCGAAGCCACTTCCAGGTTCAGCAGAGTCATGTCGTCCTGTGCGGAGAGTTCGACGCCCCCCACCTCAAACCTCAAGCCTCCGGCGGTGATATTTTCAGTAAGCGTCACCAGACTCGGCCCGCCCAAAAAAGTTTGAGCGGCATTGCCGAACGCGGCAATGTTAAATGCACCGTTGTCCCAAGTTGTCGCATCGAGGTTCACATCAGCATCGGGATACCAAGTCTCGTCTGTCGTGTTCCAATCAGCGTCGTAT
The DNA here is from genome assembly GCF_034366625.1 of Prosthecobacter sp. Taxonomy (NCBI): domain Bacteria; kingdom Pseudomonadati; phylum Verrucomicrobiota; class Verrucomicrobiia; order Verrucomicrobiales; family Verrucomicrobiaceae; genus Prosthecobacter; species Prosthecobacter sp. The sequence goes on along the minus strand of NZ_JAXMIH010000008.1, from coordinate 866,457 downwards.
TGCGGATTCCCGGCATCCCCTGGCTCCCCCCAGTAAAACGTGGCTGACTGGAGCGGTGTGGCGACTTGCAGGCAGAATACCAGCACGGTCATGAACCAGCCGAGCAGGAGGCGATGATGGCGAAGTGTTTTCATCAATAGGATTGTCTGTAAATGGCGGAAGGATTGTTTGAAAGGCGGCAAAGAACGAGCGGCTCAGAAAGTCGGCCTGAGAGCCTGAAGCAGCGACCGGCGATCACCGGCAGGGCGCATGAAAAGGTCACAGCATGATGGCAGGACGAGCATCTCGTTTTCTGTCAGGCGGTTGGGGCGTTTTCTCATGGGGCTGCAATGGAACGGCTGGGGCTGGAAACTCTGCAGGGTAAGACAGAGATTTCAGGCTTCGCGTTCAGAATAGCGAAAACGCATCGTGTGCGTCAATGCAAATACATGGGCATTACCAAATTTCAGCTCTGCAAAACCTCACGGCACTGCCACAGCGGCACCATCTAGGATTTCCACCCGCAAACCCGCCGCATCTCCGGCATCTCGCGTCACCAACACGCTGATTCGGTGTGTTCCAGCGGCCAAATCAAGATCCTGTTGCGGATTCAGTTCCTTCAGTTCCGCGCCATCCACCGCGACAACGATTCCCTTCACCACACTAAAGCCCAGTTTCACCCTCCCGGCACTGTCCAGCTTGAGGCCAAACTGCACGATTTTTGGAAACCATGGGTACATTTTTTGTGCCGCAGGCAAATCGGCCAGCGGCAAGTCGCCATTCACCTGGCTGAACGCGATTTGCCACGGATACGCGTATTTTTCGTCGTTCAGCGCAAAGCTGCCCACATGGCGCACATGATCGATGTCCTTCTGCTCCATCTTGCCCATGGCTTTCCAAGTGCGGACATAACGATTCGGCTGCGTCTTGTAGGCCCCTTCCCGGCCCAGTTCGGACAGAAAGCGCACCAGATCGACGAATTCGTCCTCTCGCAGGCTGGCGGTCATGCCAGGCGGCATCATGCTCACCGGGCTCATCTGGCGGCTGGCGATGGCCGCTTTGGCCACTTTGACGATCTGATTGGCCGGGTCACGAATCGTCAACTCTTCCACGCCGTCGTTCACGAGGCCGCCGGAGACGACTCCGCCGTCCTTTTTGCTGACGATGACCATGTGGTAGCCCTCTTTGATCTTCTTGCTCGGCTCCAACATGCTTTCGATCAGATAATCCACCGGTGCGCTGGCTCCAATGCTCACCAGATTCGGCCCCAGCACCCCGCCCGACTCGCCAATCGCGTGGCAGGTCATGCACAAAAGTTGCTGGCGGCGGTAAACCGCCTCGCCGCGAGCTGGGTCGCCGTTCTTCTTCACTTTTTCGACCAAAGCGGCCATTTCCGGCCCGGTGAGCGGCTTGTCCATCTGCTTCACCCCGCCTGCGGTTTTCAACGCATCGGCCAGAGGTCCTTGAATGCCGCGTGAGGTCACCATGCGAATGCCTTCGACCGCCACGAGGTCAGGAATCGTCTTGCCGGCCAGTTCCTTCGCCAGCACGCCCGGAAGCTGCTTGTTCTTCAAAAACGCCGTCAAAACCGGCTTCGCAGCCTCCACCTCGGCCTTCGCCAAAAACTCCACCGCGCGCTTCGCCGCCAGTTGCGGCCCCACGGTGGTCAAACCGTCGATCATGAGACCTCGCAGGCCGCCGTCGGTCGATTCCATGAACAGCTTGTCGAACAAATCCCGCGTCTTCACCCCGCCGAGTGCCGTCAGGCCGCGCGTCGCTCCATCACGGATCGCCGGGATCGTTTTCGCGTCGGTCAGCAGCGCCACCAACTTCTCACGCGCTGGCTCCACCTTCCAAAGTCCCGCCAAAATCGCCGCACGATGCACCACATGCGGCTCGGGGCGGTCAAACCACGCCATCACGGTATCCTTGGCCCCTTCCGGAATGATTTTGCGATCCGTCGCCGCCTTCACCAGCGCGTCCTGCAACCCGATGTAGTAAGCCCCCATCGCCGCATCATTGACCATGTCGCTCAAAACCTTCGCCTGCGCCGCATCGGCCGCATCACCGGCCATGCCGAGCACCGCCGCTGCGTCTTCAACGCTCAACTTGCCGCTCTTCAGCGCTGCAAACAACGGTGGCAGCGCATCGCTGCGTCCCGTGCTCTTCATCGCATACACCAGGTGCTTCGGACGCTCGTCCAGCTTCAGCTTGCCATTCGCCACCAAAGGCATCCAGATGTCCGCCTGCTCGCGACAGGTCAGTTCCAATAAAAAGTCGAGCGGCTCATCCATCGGCTGATCGAGCACCTTTAGCGCCACACTGATCCCTCCGGGCGTGCGCATGTCCGCCAGCACCGCCAGCGCCCACAGGCGCACCTGCGCATTCTCATCCGTCACGGCTTTCTCCAGCACCTTCATCGCATCCGGCAGTTCCTTCCAGCGATGGCTCAAAATCCGCAGCGCCGCCGCACGAATCCGTGCATCACCATGCTCCACCAGTGGCCGCCACAGCTTCGCCGAAAATGCATTCACGCCCTCGCGTGCCCATGCCGCTTCGAGCAGCGCATGCGCATCCTCAAGCTTCGTCACATCCAGCTTCGCCGCCCACGCATCGATCTCCGGCACCACCTTCGCCGCGCCTTGATCCCGCAGCTCACGCTTCGCAAAGCGCCGCACATAATTGCGGTCACTTTTCAGCATCTCCAGCAACTCACCCGTCGCCGCGCCCGCAATCTTCGGCTTCGCGCTCAACGGACGGCCCTTCGCCGTCACCCGCCAGATGCGGCCATGCTCATGATCACGCCGCGCATCACGGAAATCCACCTCGCCATGCTGGATGATCGGATTGTACCAGTCGGCGATATAAAGCGCTCCATCCGGTCCCATCTTCACGTCGATGGGACGAAACGCACGATGCGTACTCGCCAGCACATCTGGCATCTGCTTCGCGATGTAGCTGCTCCCGCTCGCCGTCAGCTTGAAACGGTTCACGCGATTGCCACGGAAGTCGTTCAACACAAACGTCCCCTGCCAGTCCTCCGGAAAATGCGGATCTTCGATGATCTCCAGCCCGCACTGCTTCGGCTGCCCTGGACTGAGTCCGTGCAAAATCCGCTTCGCTCCCGGCGACGTGGAAAACACCGAGCCTGGAAAAATAAAATTCACCCCTTCACCGCCCGCCCCATCACACGCGAAACTCTGGCCCCAGCGATCAAATTCAAAGCCCCATGGATTCACCAGCCCTTTGCTGATGATCTCCGCCCGACGCGTCTCCGGCCGGAATTCCCAAATGCCACCGCCCATCAGCCGGCGGATGCCATGCGGCGTCTCCATGTGCGTGTGGATGTAGATCGACTGGTTAAAATACAGCATCCCCTCCGGCCCCCAGCGCATCGTGTGCAGCAGATGATGCGTGTCCTCCGTGCCAAAGCCGCTGAGCAAGATCGTGCGCTCATCCGCCTTCAGATCACCGTTCGTGTCCTTCAAAAACAACACCTCCGTCGAGTTCGCCACATACAGACCGCCATCACCCGGCGCCAGCGCCGTTGGAATGTGCAGCCCGTCCGCGAACGTTGTCGATTTGTCCGCCTTGCCATCGCCATCCGTATCTTCCAGCACCACGACTTGGTCCTTCGCCTCCTCGCCCGGCTTGATGTGCGGATACGTCGAACTCGTCACCACCCACAGCCTGCCCTGGGCATCCCAGTTCATCTGCACCGGCTTCTGAATCATCGGCTCCGCTGCGAACAGGTTCACCTCCAGGCCCTCCGGCACCACAAACGACTTCAACTCCGCATCTGGATTCGCATCCGGCAAATCGGCGACGGAATTCGGCTGCGAAGCGCGTGCAAAACCAATCGAACAAACAAAAATGAGGGCAAGGCGGGAGATCATAAAGGGAAGCCGCAGATTACGGCCCTGCCCCGCCATTTTGGCAAGCATTCTCTCGGCGAAATCAGAAGTCTGAGAGCATCTTGATCGGGAAGCCTGCCCACCTCACCGCCATGCACTCACCGCCGACGCATGCTCACGATAAAACCGCTCAAACTCCGCAGGCGAACCGTTGAACAAGTTGCGATCACAAAAATGCCGAAGTGACGTCCGTCCGCCGCTGCGCGTGAAAGCACCGCCCACCTGCCCGGAAAATTCCATGGCCGCCAGCGCCGTCTTCGGCCTGCCGCTCAGATCGCCGCAGTATTGCCAGAACGTCCAGTCACCGAACACCCGCGGCACGCTGAATGTCACCCGCGTGTCCGGCTGCTCGCCATAGCGCGGCACCCACAGGCCGCATTCCCGCAGCACCTGGCGTTCGCTGGCGGACAGCGCCTCCAGTTCCTGGCACTGCCGGGCAAATGCAGCGGTGCCCGGCGATGGCACGCTGCAATACAGCAGCGGCCACACACCGGTGCGACCACTCACCCTCTGCGCCGCTCTGGCGAGTTCGGTCCACGACACACGATCCGCACCCTCATTGTCCAGCACCAGCATCACCGGGTGATTCGCGGTGCCGTTGCGCCGAGCCGTCGCCGCCACCACGTTCGTGAAACGCTGCATCTGCGCCCCCACGCTCTCACGGCGTTTGAGGTAATGATACGCGCCCCATTTCAGACCCGCCACACGTGCCGATCGTTCCCGCCGCGCATAGTCCACGTCCGTCTTCGTCCCGCCGAGTGTCGCACGGTGAATCATCAACTCCACGCCCATCCGGCGAAGCTGGTCAGGGCGGATCACCCCACCATCGTGGCCAAAATCCACGGTGTTGTTCAAACACCGCCGCGCCGCGCTAAGCGACATCGTCTCCGTCCGGATCGGCGAGCAGCCCGCCAGCAGCAGCACGGTGACAGCACCCACGCAGAAAGACACACGCCGTAAATTCATCCCGCCGGTTTAACCGGAGCACCAGCACAACGTCAATCTCCAAAACACACCGGTGGCGCGCTCACAGTTTCCATCGCCAGTGACTTCTGGCAGGCGTATGCCATCTCACATGAACCCACCCAAAATCCTCGCTTTCGCGGGCAGCACGCGCTCCGGCTCCTTCAACAAGCAGCTCATCCGCGTCGCTGCCGATGCGGCACGTGCCGCCGGTGCCGAAGTCACCCTTCTCGATCTGCGTGATCTCCCGCTGCCGCTGTTCGATGGAGATTTCGAGACCGAGCACGGCCTGCCCGACAACGCCAAAAAATTGAAGGCCCTCTTCCGCGACCACCACGCCTTCCTCATCGCCGCCCCGGAATACAACAGCTCCATCACCGGCGTGCTCAAGAACGCCCTCGACTGGGCCTCCCGCAGCGAGTCCGACGACGAACCCGCGCTCTCCGCCTATCGCGGCAAAACGGCCGCGCTCCTCAGTGCTTCGCCCGGCGCGCTCGGCGGTCTGCGCGGTCTCGTCCATCTGAGGGCCATGCTTGGCAACATCGGCGTCATCGTCCTGCCGGATCAAGTCGCCCTGCCCAAGGCCCACGAAGCCTTCGATGCCGCAGGCCAGCTCAAGGACGAACGCCCGGCCAAACAAGTCACCGCCCTGGCCCAAGGACTCGTGAGCTTCCTGAAAAAGCACCTCGCCTAACAACCACGTCAGCGCGGTGCAGCTAGGCATGCACGGCCAGACTGCGACGGGCCTTCGACTTGAGAAATTCCAGCGCGGTTCCCACGCTGCGGTAGCTCTCCAGTTCCTCCGCCTCGGCCTTCGTCAGTTTTCTCTTGGCTGCTAAGCCGAAAGTGAAGTCCGTTTGCAACCTCTGTTATTTCAACCTCCAACTGCCCCCATCCGCCTCTGCTTTCGTGTCCTTTCGTGTGTTTCGTGGGCCATCACTCTCCGCCAAACAACCGCACCGGCGTGATCTCCACGCTGCGCTCACCTTCCCCCACAAACAGCACGCCCTCTTGCAGCGTGATTTGCAGATCCATCGACCGCGCCGCCAGCGCGCCCAGCGCTTGGGCTTGCGCCGCCGGGAGCTGCCACACCGTCAGATTGTTCACGCGGGAAAACCGTCCCGCCAGCGCCGCCCACCACGCCGGTGCCGTGCTGCCGAAGCTATACACCGTCACCCGCTTCGCCCGGCCGCACACGCGCACCAGCCGCTTCTCCTCCGGCTGTCCCAGCTCGATCCAGTGTTCCGTGAGGCCCGTCAGATCTTGCTGCACCAGCGCCGGTTCATCCGCTTCCCACATGTCTTTGCCAAACTCCAATGTTCCCAAGTCATTCGTCGCTGGCGCATTCAGCACAAACGCCAGCAGCCGCACCATCATCCGCTCCTCCGTCTCCGACGGATGCCGCGCAATCGTCAGCGTGTGATCGCTGTAGAGATTGCGATCCAGATCGGAAAACGCCACACCTGCCCGGTAAATGATTGCCTTCAGTGCCATGGGTTGAGGTAGGGTCTGGTCAAGGCGTGGTCAAGAGGTCATGGCTTGCCTCAAGCCCAGCCCACCGCAGGTGATCCTACTCGTCCTCGTCCTCAATCTCGGCTCTTCGGGGCAATGATCACTGCAGCTCATGCACCGCATCTCTCGCACCATGCAGCACGCGGACGACTTCCAGCACCTCGCCTTGACGATACACGATCAAATAATTCCTCCTCACTGTGTGAAACCACAAATCGTGCACCGTCAGATCCCGTCTGCGATGGCCTAGTGACGGCAGGTCCGCCAATCGCTGCACCTCGGTGCGAATATCCGCCTCCAAAGCATCCGCCGCCTCAGGATTGTCCTCCGCAATGAACATCCAGATGTCCTGCAGATCACTGTGCGCCGCATGGCTGTATACCAGTTCCCTCATGCGCCCGCACGCCACCGCTGCTTGAACGCCGCCATCTCCTCCCGTGACTGCTCGGCGGTCAAAACGCGGCCTTCCTCCAGATCACGCAGTCCCTCGTCGATCTTCGCCGAGGCCACCGCCTTCCAGCGTTCCTCCTGCCGCATCAACCCCAGCGACTCCACCACCACCTCATCCGCATTGTGATACAGGCCGGAGGCGATCTTCTGGCTCACGAACGATTCCAACGAAGCTGGCAGTGTCACAGTCATGCGCCAGTGTCTCCACCAGCCGTAAAACTGTCAAGCCTCACGATCGACATGCTTACCACGAGGGTCGTCCTCGACGTGGCGCCTTCAAGCCCACCGCAGGTGATCCTCCTCGTCCTCCTACTCCTCCTCGTCCTCGATGATCTCTGCCTCACCCCCAAGGCTCCGATGCCCCCCTAGGCCCCCCCCCGGCCCAGCATCTCCCTCATTCTCAATTCTTTGCCCAACTTCTGGCACCGCCGCGTTCAAGTCTACCCCGCCGTCATTCACGCTCGTGACTCAACCTCGCCGCGTCTTTCTACAAGCCTGCATGGTCCTGGTTCAGGCCTGCGCACGCACGATTCAAGCTTGAGCACGCAGGGTGCAAGCCTGTGATCGCGGTCCGTGGCGGTCCAGATCGGACAACGCAACGCACGCCCGGTGAATGGTCGCCTTGCGTCAGGCTTAGGCCCGTGTTGAGCACTAGAAAGGCGAATCAGTGAAATCGGTGGATGAACCATTCAATTTCCCGACTGCTTGTGTTTCGATTCCTCCCCGTTCTTCATGATCTCCTCCTTCGCTTTGTTGAAAACTGAACGATAGCGCTTGAAACAGGCTTCTTCTTGCCGATCGAGCGCGCGCAGTGTGAGGTCTCTCTTCCACCAAATAATTACGGCCATGACCAGGAATAAGATGACCCCTCCACAAAGACACCGACCGTCGCCTTTGTGCGAAGAGAGACATTGGGCAGCCATCAAGGCGAATGCGCCGAGAATCCATGCCCACTGCACAGTGAGAAACGCGATCAAGTAATGCCAAGTTCCACTATTGTGCTCTCGAAAGCTCTCAGGAATACAGTCGGAGTAAAAGGCAGAATGCCAGATGTCGAACGCCTTATTCTCATGGCTCCCTTCTTCCTTCAAATCATATGCCTGCTTAATTTTGTTTAAAACCGTTCGTCTCTTGTGGTTGTAGCCAAACCATTGCTCCCAGATACATCGCACTATCTGATTCAGCATATAGCCGAACCCAAATGAAGCCGCCGCCGCAAAGAACGGTGCGTTGTCCGACTCGAAGCCATGTGGGAAAATCAGCCACCAAGCAAACGCTGCTATTCCACCAGGAATTGTAAACCAAATAAGCTCTTTCATTGCTGGCCGTTTTGTTTTGTAACAGCGTGATGAAACGTGATCCCGGACTATTTGCAACATTTCACTCGTTCATCGCCCAGTATTTGCAGTTCCCTCCAGAGAAGAAACATGAAAGCCAGTCTTGGTGATGTGCGATTCAAATGATGAATGCATACGCAGCCGAATCGCAGAGGTGTTTTCCCGGAGAACCCGTTGCCATGGCGATGGAACGGCGCACTTTCCCAGCATGGCAACGCGGAAAAATTGGACGCGCGACGAATTGTTGGTCGTGCTCAATCTCTATCACAAGCTCACCTTCGGCCAGATGCATGCGAGGCAGCCAGTGATCATAAGCCTTGCTGAAAAGCTTGGACGTGGTGCAAACAGCGTCGCTCTTAAACTTGTTAATTTGGCATCCCTCGATCCCGTCCTGAAACTTCGCGGCATCAAGGGTATGGCGAATGCAAGCGCACTCGATCTCGTCGTATGGAATGATTTCCATGCCGATCTCAATGAAACTGTTCCTGCCAGCGAGGAGGCCTTGCGAAAAATATTTGATCTTGATGAAGGCAGTGAGCTTGAGGTGCTTCCGAATGAAGGTGTCCGCGTTAGAAGGTGCCCGCAGGGTCCCACAGAAGCAGTCGTGACCGTGAAACAACGCCGTGGTCAGGAATACTTTCGCGATGCGGTGGTGAACAACTTTGGCGGCCGCTGCGGAGTCACACAGCTTGGTGTTCGGGAGCTTCTGGTCGCTTCTCACATCCTGCCGTGGGGATCACATGCGAATGAGCGCCTGAATGTTCGCAACGGGCTGTGCCTCTCGCGATTGCATGATGCGGCCTTTGATCGTGGTTTGATTGCGTTCGATGACGATTTGCGGCTGCTGCTTTCCAAGCGCCTGAAACAGGAGCTGCCACAACGGGCCATTGCCGAAAGTTTCGCTGCTTATGCAGGCGAAGCGTTGATTTTACCGGACGATGCGGCTTTGCCGGATCTGGCGTTCATTGCTGAGCACCGGAAGAAGATTTTCAGCAATACATGAAACCAGCAGAAGCGGACATAAGTGTCCGCGCTCCCTTCACCGTCGTCTTCAAGACGCGGTCGAGGACGATGCCTGACCGCCTAAGCCGCAGTCGTGGTCGTGGTGGCGGCAGCAGCCGCTGCCGCATCCGCCGCAGCAGCAGCGAGGAGGTGGGCGCTGGAGCTACCATGGACGGAGACGAGGCTGGCGACGCCGAAGCCGAAGCCCTTCATCTCGTTCATCCAGAGCTGCGCTCCCGTGAGGGGATCGAGCGCATAGGTGTAGCCCTGTACGCTGACGATGAGGCGGTCGCCATCGAGCAGGAGGGTGGTGTAGCTGGAACCGGAAGGGGCGGTCCAGTCCCACAGGATCTCGCCGCTGTCCCGATGCAGGGCGGCGACGCGTTTGTTGAAGCCGGTGAAGAGGAGGTCGGAGAGGTGCATGGTGTTGTGGGGTGGCAGTTCGTGGTTCGTGGTTCGTTGGGAGCCGTGGCGGGACAGGAGCGGAGGACGTGGGCGGGGCCAAGTGGAGGTTTGCGCGCGTTTTGGAACCGGGAGGATGCCAGGCATGCCGGAACTGGAGTCCGCCCGTTTCAATCCTTCGGAAACCGGACACCATCCCGCCACCCCAGCCCCCAGCCTACTGGCAGCGCGATCAACCACAGCAGACGACCGCCGCTGGATTTCAGCCCGCGAAACTGCCGCACCAGCCCCACCCCGCTGAGCCAGGCAAAACGGCTGTACTGCACCGCAGCCCGCAGCAGACGCAGCGGCGCGAGGAAAGACCAGCCGCTCTCCAGATCGAGCACCATTTTGAACATCAGCCGGTGGCCAGCGGCGTTCGTGCGCGGATTGGAGCGGCCATGCACAAGCGAGGGCGCGTCCGTCCAGTAGATGCGCAGTTCCTCATTGATGTGGCGTGTCTTGAACTGACGCGACACCTGGCACCAGATGAAGGACTCGGGGATGAAGTTGCCCGGCACATCCGCAGGATAGGGAAACTGGCGCAGCACATCGAGCCGGAGAAAGCCCCACTTTTCACCGCGCACCTTGTGGCGGTATTCCAGTTCGGCCGCAGAGCAGTCGAGCGGATCGGCCGGAAAGGGTGTGCCAACCCTCTGCCCGTTTTGATCACGACACAGACCAGTGACACCGGAGAAGGCATCGCGCTGCGCGGTTGGGATGCTTTCCCATTGATGCTGCAAACGCTCCAGCGCCTGCGGCACGCAGCCGTCGTCAGAATCGAGCTTCAACCACAGCTCACCGTGGGATTCACGCAGCGAAAGATTGTGTGCATGGTGGGCACCACGATGCGGCATGGGCAGATAGCGCACGGGAAAGCCGGCCTCGGCCTGATAGCGCCGCATCAACTCCGCCGTGCCGTCGGTGGAGCCGTCGTCGATCACCAGCCACTCAAAATCACGGCAGGTCTGGGCTTGCAGGCTTTCAAACACACGATGGAGCGTGTGCGCGCGATTGTAGGTGGGCGTGTAAACCGTGAAAAGCGGCATGGGGTGGGTGACGAATGTCCTCGTCCATGGCCGGACGCCACCACGAATTCACGCAATCCTCAATAGGCGTTGTCGCGCTTGAAGAAGGTGAGCAGCATGACCTGGAGATCGAGCCAGAGGCTCCAGTTTTCGAGATACCAGAGGTCGCACTGGATGCGCTCGCTGAGATCGGTGTCGCCACGCAGGCCGTTGACCTGCGCCCAGCCGGTCATGCCCGGTTTGGCGTGATGGCGGGCGTTGTAATGCGGAATCTGGTGCTTGAATCCGGCGATGAGTTCCGGGCGCTCAGGCCGCGGCCCCACGAGGCTCATCTCGCCCTTCAAAACGTTCCAGAACTGCGGCAGCTCGTCGATGTTCCACTTGCGCATGAACGCGCCGATCCTGAGACGACGTGGATCGTCTTTGACACACCATTGGGCGCCGGAGGCATTCTCGGCGTCGATTTTCATGGAGCGAATTTTGATGATCTCAAACGGCACGCCGTTGCAACCCCAGCGACGCTGGCGGTAGAAGACGGCGCCCGGTGATTCCAGCCAGACCATGGCGCTGAAAATCGCGATGACGGGGGCGCTCAAAACGAGCCCAATCACGGCGCCAACGATGTCAAGGGCACGCTTGACCATGACATTGAGCGTGTCATCCAGCGGCAGACGTGTGACACCGAGCACCGGCGTGCCGGCGATGGTTTCGAGGGTGAGACCGGACACAAAAACCCGGAAACAGGAGGGGATGACCTTGAACTGAATCATTTCACGCTCGCAGAGATTGGCGAGGGCGATCATCTGCTCGCGAGGACCGTGCAGATCCGCCACCACGACCATGTCCACCGCTTGAGTTGAGATCAGGTGCTCCACATCGTTGAGTTCTCCCAGACAGGGAAGGCTCTCATCGGCAGGCCCGCCATCTTCGCTGCTGCCGGTGTTCACCCAGCCCAGGAGGTCAAAGGCGCATGCCCGGTCGCGTTTCAACGTCTTCCACAGGCTCACCGCCTCGGCATTCCAGCCGACAAACAGCGTGCGCTGCTGCAACGCCTCGATGCGTCCCGGTGCACGCAGGCAATGCATGAAAACCGAACGCCAGCCCAGGATCAGCAGCAGCGCGGTGGCACCGTTGAGCATCACATACACACGGGAGATGCTGGGCTGCAGTTTCAAGGCCAGTGTGATGGCCAGGAAACCTGCGGTCCAGACGAGAATGCCTTTCGCGATCTTTGAAGCCACCCAGCGGCTGCGCAGCAGAACATTCTGGTGATAGACGTCCTGCCATCCCAGCACCAAGACGAGCGTGAGACTTCCCAAGGCCATGTGACCGCCGTACTGGCGGAAGGTCATCGCATCAAAATTGCCGAAATCCCGAATGATGGAGTGGAACCGCAACCAGTAGGCCGCATAGGCGGCGAGTACGGCCATGACCAGATCTCCCAGAATGCTGATGAGCACCCAAAAGTGCGGTGACACCTGCTCATTCTCCCGCCACGCACGCCGTGCCTCCAAAGCCTGGAGAGTTGAGCCTGCGCTCAAGATACTGGCGGTGGAGTTTGTGGAATTCATGCTCTAGTCGAGGTTATTGTATTGAAATTATATTCAATCGAGCCAAGACAGCAAGACATTGTTATGAAAATTATCTTACTTTTGGTTTACCAGTTCATATTGGAGGCTCAAAAATGAGAAAGTGGCAATGAATGCTTCCAATTCCGAATAACATCCTGCAAAGACAGAGCTTCGCCTCGCTTGAGGATTCCTCATCCCACCAACAAGTTGGCTCAAAACGTCATTTTCATACCAGCCACAATGCCACGGCCTGGCAGCGGCACACGTTCTTTGAGGAAGGAGGTGTGCTCACGGGCGTCCTCGTTGGTGAGGTTCATGCCTTTGACATACAAATCGATGGTCGTCGGCCCCTGCACCACGCGATAGCTCAGCGTGAGATTGACGAGGAAGTAACTGTCAGTCCCAAACTCGCTGGCGGCCACACGAGCCTGGGGAGCGGCATAAATGCCCTCCAGCTTCGCGCCAAATGGTCCACGCTCGACGATCAATGCGCTGGAGAGATGGAACGGCGGGATGCGCGGCAGCGAGCGTCCGGTGCTGGCGTCACGTGCGCGGACGGCGTCGGCCTTGAATTCCCAGTTCAGGTTCGTGGTTGCCTGCTGCTCCGTAGTGACGGGATGCAGCAGATGAAAAGTAGTCTCCAGTTCAGCGCCGATGAACTGGGCCGCCACAGCCGTGTAAGCATACTCAGGCGTGTCGCCGATGAGATCACCGTCCGTGTCCACCATGACACCGGTGGGGAACTGGCCGATGAAGTCGTTGTAGCGGTTGTAGTAGCCGCTGACGCTACCCGTGACCCAGCCGGTGCGTTTGCGCAGGTTCAAATCAAAGCCAAGCGAGCTTTCCACGCCGAGATCCGCATTGCCGACCTCGAAGGTGTTCGTCGCCAGATGCGCACCGTTGGCATAGAGTTCCTGGCTGGTCGGCGCACGTTCGGCATGCGTGACAGTGAACGCGGCGGAGTACTCGTCATTGGGATTGAAGACGACTCCCACCGAACCGCTGAAGTTGTCAAACGTGCGGCTGCGCGCCGGGCCGAAGACATCGTTGTCCAGCGCCTCCACCGAGATGTGGTCGTAACGACCGCCAAACTGGAAGCTGAGCGGTCCCCGCGTGATGTCCTCAAAGAAGAACAGCGAGTTCGACTGCGTGATGTTCGGCGGCAGAAACGCCTCCGCTCCGGCGATGAGAAAATCGCTACGGTCCGATTGAAAACCCACCACGCCTTCCATGCCCGCGATCTTTTCATGCTTCACCTCCACACGGGCGTCATAGCCGTCGTTTTTGAACACGGTGTTGTCCATGCCGTCCTCGTATTCCACATGCTCGTAATCCGACCACGCAAAGCGGTAGCTGATCTCCTTGATGCGTGGCAGCGGCTTGTAAAAGGCACCGCGCACATCCAGACGCGTCTGGTTCAGATCGATGAAGACTGAAGGCTCCGCCGGTGACCCGTAGAGTGAGTGAAACTCCGTCCACGCGAAACCCACAAAGCCACCTTCCCAAACATAGCTCAGACCACCGGAGACGCCCTCCGAGCGCAGATGGCTGTTTGGCACGTTCTTGCTCGGCTCCAGATCACCCGCTGGCAGCGGATTACGCTCCTGCTCGCCCACGGTGCGTGCGTTTCCCGGAATGTGGAAATCTTCCGCCGCCCGTGTGAATGCCTCCACATGAAAGGCCAGTCCTTTCCAGCCGCCTTCGAGCATCGCATTCGACTGATAGCCGCTGTCCACGGAGGAAAACCGTCCGCCCATCGAGCCACGGATCGTCCCATCAAGTTTTTCATCCACGATGCGCCCGTCGATCGCGTTCACCACGCCCCCGATGGCGTTCGAGCCATACAGCAGCGTCGCCGGACCGCGAATCACCTCCACCGACTTCAAATTTGCCACATCAAAGCTCACCGCATGATCTGGGCTGGCCGAGGAGGCGTCGATGGTGTTCAGTCCGTTCTGCAAAATGCGCACGCGGTCCCCATCCAGCCCGCGAATGATCGGCCGACTCGCCGCCGGCCCGAAATACGAACTGCTCACCCCCGGCAGCCGCGCCAGTGTCTGCCCCAGGGACGGCTCAATCGCCAGATTCAACGGCTGCCCAGTCAGTACCGAAGTCGCCTGCGCCTGCTGAAACAGCGGTCGGTCCAGCGGGGCAGAAATAACGATTTCATCCATCGCGATCTCAGACTGCAACGTCGGCTGACTCGCAAGTTTCTCGATGCGAGAAGCTGTCTGGGCCGTGCTAAAACCCACAGCAGTCAAAGACAGCGCAGCGGTTAAAAAATACGAAGGCAGGGGAATTTTCATGGGCGTGGATTCGAATGATCCACCCATTTATTGCAATCATATTGCAATTGCAAACTATTTGTATTTAATCCCCTCTCCCACCATAGCCAACGGATCATGTCCCGCAGAACGTCTGATACCCGGTCGAATCCGCAGGCTCACTGAACTCAGGCAAATCCTGGGTGTGATCATAGGGATCGGCCAGCACCGTCAACAAACGCTGCATAGGATTCAGATCGCCATGCTCCGAGGCGGCGGCCAGCGCTTCCTCGACTTTGTGATTGCGGGGAATGAAGGCGGGATTGTGCCGACGCATCAGATCAGTCACATCACTGGCCGATTGTGGCTGCCGCTTGAGCCGTTCGGACCACCGCTGATGCCATTCCAGTGGCTCCAGGCGGCCATTCGTCAGATCACGGAAGGTGTTCGTGAAATCCGCCTTCGTTTCCTGCATCCATTCAAGCAGCGATTGAATCAACGCCGTGTCATCGCTCTCCGCCGTGAACAAGCCCAGCTTCGCCCGCATGCCTGCGAGCCAGTGGCGCTTGAAACGCGCCTCGAAACTCCCAATCGCCTCGTTCGCGATCTCGATGGCCTGTTTTTCATCGTCGTGAAACAACGGCAGCATCGCCTCAGCCAGCCGCGCTAGGTTCCACTGCGCGATGTGCGGCTGATTGCCATACGCGTAGCGACCATTGCGATCAATCGAGCTGAAGACCGTGGCCGGATCATATGCGTCCATGAACGCACACGGCCCATAGTCGATCGTCTCGCCGCTGAGGGCCATGTTGTCCGTGTTCATCACGCCATGAATGAAACCGACGTGCATCCACTGCGCGATCAACGTCGCCTGCCGCTCCATCACGGCCTCAAAGAATGCTGCATAGTCACCTTCAAGCTCGGGGTAGTGTCGCTGCCTCGTGTGATCCGCGAGTGCTTGCAACGCATCCTTCTCCCCACGCGCCGCCGCATACTCAAATGTGCCCACGCGAATGTGACTGGCCGCCACGCGTGTGAGCACCGCGCCGGGCAGTCCACCATCCTGCCGCCAAACTTTTTCACCCGTGCTGACAACCGCGAGGCTGCGCGTCGTCGGAATGCCCAGCGCATGCATCGCCTCGCTGATGATGTATTCCCGCAGCATCGGCCCCAATGCCGCGCGACCATCCCCACGACGCGAAAACGGCGTCGGGCCCGGTCCTTTGAGCTGGATGTCAAACCGTGCGCCACTCGGCGTCATCTGCTCGCCAAGCAGGATCGCCCGTCCATCGCCCAGCATCGTGAAATGCACGTATTGATGCCCCGCATAGGCCTGCGCCAGCGGTTCCGCACCCGGCGGCAGCGCATTGCCCGCAAAGATCGCCGCATCGTTCAAGTCGTCCGTATTCAGTCCCAAAGCCTCCGCCAGTGGTCGGTTCAGCACCACCATCTTCGGCTCACTCACCGGCGTCGGATTGATCCGCATATGAAACGACTGTGGCAGCCGCGCATAGGAGTGATCCAGCCGCCAGCCGGCTGGTGAACTGAGTGTGTCAGATGAGTTGGGCATGCAGACGTTGTAGCGCGGAATTCCGATTCCGCGAAGGAGACGAGCCCGGCAGCAGCGTTTCCTGCCAGAAAAGGAACTGATTCAGGAGGGGTTTTTATTCGTGCTCATTCGCGGATATTCGCGGCCATTCGCGTTGAGACCTGAAGGCATGAGCCATTTTTTAACGCGAATGCTCGCCAATGAGCGCGAATATCCGCGAATTTGAGTTTTTGGAGAAGGAGTGCTGAATAGTTTTTCCTCCAGCCCTTGGCCAGACGACCAATCAATGCAAAATGCCGCCGAATGGCCACCAAACGCTCCAAAAAAGCCACCCGCGCCGAGCTTGAGCTGAAACAGCTCATTGCGGCGGAAGCCCCTGCCGACCTGCGGCAAATCCAGGCCGTCCTCGGCAAAGTGCAGATCGCCATCGCCGACTACCTGAAATCCGGCGCACCGCTCAAGATCACGCTCAACCCCGTCGAGATCCTCAGCGCCATCGAAGCGGCCATCCGCGAGGCCGAGGGCCACCCCAGCCCCTGGCCCGACGGCGCCGACGCCCGCACCTTCTTCATCCACGGCCTCTACGACGACCTCATCCAGCAGCCCAGCAACATCTTCGAAACCAAGCGCTTCCCCGACGGCACCGACCGCTACCTCCCCATCAGCCCCGCCACCTGGAAAGCCTGCCTCGAAAAACTCCGCACTCAGATCATCGAGGCGGGACTGAAACTCGCGAAACGGAAAGCAGCCAAGCGCAAAGCCTAATTCGCAATCAAGTTGCAACAACGGCGCCTGGCGGTTACTGGTGCCCAAACCAGCCACCGCCATGAAAACCATCCTCGCAGCTTTTGCGCTGTCTCTCGCCATCGGTCAGGCCGCTCCTCTCAAAGTCGCCTCGCTGCATCCCATCGTGGCCGATCTCGCCCGGCAGGTCGGCGGCGCGAATGTCGAAGTCATCGAAATCCTCAAGCCTGGCGGTGACATCCATCACTTTGAGCCAGCACCAAAGGACATCGCCGCGATGCGTGGCTCCAAATTGCTGCTCGCCTCCGGCAAGGAACTCGAAACCTACCTCGACAAGCTGCGCGACAGCCTCGGCGCTAGCATCAAGCTCGTCGAAGTCGGCGAAAAAATCCCCTCCATCCCTTACGTCTGCAATCACGATCACGGCGATGGCGACCATGATCACCATCACGGCCAGTTTGACCCGCACTGGTGGCACAGCGCCGAAAACATGAAGCGCGCCGCCCGCATCGTGGCCGATGAACTCAGCGCCGCCGATCCCGCGAACGCCGCTGCTTACGAAGCCGGTGCCAAGGCCGCCTCCAAGCGCTTCGGCGAACTCAAAGTCTGGGCGCAGAAGGAAATCGCCAAGATCTCCCGTGCAGACCGCAAACTCGTCACCGCGCATGCCGCCTTCGGTTACTTTTGCAAAGAGTTCGGCTTTGAACCCATCTCCCTCCTCGGTGTCGGTCGCAGCGACGATGCCGACTCGAAACACGTCGCCGAAACCATCGCGGAAATCCGCGAGCATGGCATCAAGGCCGTCTTCCCTGAAGACCAGGCCAATCCCAAAGTTCTCGCCGAGATCGCCCGCAGCACTGGCGTGAAGATTGGCGATCCGCTCATCGCTGACGGCACCGCCAAGACCGCGCACACCTTTGAAACGATGCTCGCGCACAACGTCCGCGCCCTCGTCGCTGCTCTTGCTCCCGCGAAATAATCATGCGTGGCTTTCCGCCCATTCAGATTTTTCTGCTCTGCCTCGCGTTCATCGTGCTGGCGGTGCCGCTGAGCCATCTGACTGGTAACACCAGCAACGCCAAGGTCGTCAAAGTCGCCGCCAAAGACACCCAAAGCGTAAAAGCGCTGCTGCGTCTGCGTTTTGCTCATAAACCAACCACGCTGAGCCTCAAGATCGCCGACAAGGAGCTGATCACGAACGCCGACACTTCGCCGCTCGAAGTTGATGCCGTGCTGCCTTCCACCAAGGATGGCGTCGATGTCTTCCTCAGCGCCACCTGGCCGGCAAACACACCCGACACCGCCCTCACGCTCGAACTTGAGCCCGACGGTCTCGAAGCACGCAGCGAGACACGCTGGTCCGCCGCAGGCAGTCTCGATGAAGTCATCACCTTCTCTTGGAAATGACCGCCGCAGCCTCCCATGTCAAAACCAAGGAACACGTCTGTTGGGGCGGTGGTGGCAAACACACGCATCATCATCGTCTCGAAGTCGTTGATTTGAGCGTGCATTACCAGGAGGTGCATGCCTTGGAAAACATTCGCTTCGCCACCGAATGCGGTCGCAGCATGGCCCTCATCGGACCCAACGGCGCAGGCAAAAGCACCCTGCTTAAATCCCTCGCCGGACTTATCCCCGGTGACAGCGGCAAGATTCTCTGGCGCGGCAAGCCGCTCACCCGCAGCAGCCACGAAATCGCCTACTTGCCGCAGCGTGGCGACATCGACTGGAACTTCCCCATCACCGTGCGCGGCCTAGTCGAAATGGGCCGTTACCCGAATCTCGGCTGGTGGCGGCAATATTCGCGTCACGATGCCGAGATCGTCGAACGCGCGCTCACCAGCATGGAACTGCGCGATCTGCAGGACCGCCAGATCAGCGCCCTTTCCGGCGGTCAGCAGCAGCGCGCCTTCATCGCCCGTGCGCTCGCTCAAGAGGCTCACGTTCTGCTGCTCGACGAGCCCTTCACCGGCCTCGACAAGCCCGCGCAGGAAAACCTGAGCCGTCTCTTCAAAGAACTTACTGCCGAAGGCCGCCTGCTCATCGCGAGCCATCACGATCTGCAAACCGTTACCGGCAACTTCGACGACATCCTCCTCATTCGCCGCCATCAAGTCGCCTTCGGCCCTGTCGCCGACGCCTTCACGCCCGCGAATGTCGCCAGCGCCTACGACAACCCGGATCAAGCATCCAGCAACTAGCCACGAGCATGCCGCTGCCCACGATCACCGACTTCCTCGCCGAACCCATCGCCAAACGCGCCCTGCTCGCGTGTTTGATGATCGGTTTCTCCAACGGCTTTGTCAGTGCCTTCGTCGTGCTGCGCAAATCCGCGCTCAAGATCGGCACCATCTCGCATTCCTTGCTGCCAGGACTCGCCGTGGCCGTGTTGATCGCCGGCCTCTCGCAATGGAGCGCTCTTATTGGTGCCATCTTCGCCGCGCTCATCGTCGGGCTCGGCTCCATCTTCCTTTCCCGCACTTCCCGGCTCGATCAAGACACCGCCATGGGCGTGCTTTACACCACTGCCTTCGCCGCCGGCCTGCTGATCCTCAAAAATCTCGATGTGCGCCAGAAGCTTGATGAATGGCTCTTTGGCAGCATCATCGGCATGGCCGACTCCGACCTGTGGATCGCCTTCGGCATCAGCGCCATCGCCGTCATCACCCTCACCGCCTTGCAGCGCCCGCTGCTCATCTACCTGTTCGAGCCGAACATCGCCGCCAGCCTCGGCGTGCCCGTGCGTTTGCTAAACTACGCCACCTTCGCCGTCACCATCCTCGTGCTCGTGTCCTCGTTGCAAGCCGTCGGCTGCATCCTCAGTGTCGGCCTCATGGTCGCTCCCGCCGCCACGATTTATCTCCTGACTAACAACGCCCGCACCCTGTTCTGGGGCGGCGGGATTTTGGGTGCTGTCGGCTCCGTGATCGCTTTTTTCCTCTCGTATCCGCTCGGCTGGAGCGTCAGCGCCACCATCATCGTCGTCCTCGGCACCTTTTTCCTCCTCGCTTACATTTTCAGTCCGAAATACGGACTGTTCAGCAAACGAAGAGGCGTGGCATAGGCCAAGGAGAGGGGGACTCTGTCCCCCTCTAAACCCAACGCGGGGACAGAGTCCCCGCCTCCTTGACTACTTGGCAGGCAGCACCTGCACAGCGTCGAGATGCACGTTTCCACCGGCACCAGCGGTGCGGAAGATGACGGCGGCCTCTTCACCGGCGGTGAACTTGAAGGTGCCCAGGCTGTACGCGCCCTGCGGCAGCGGGGCGGGCTTGGTTTGGTTCACCGTCACGGTTTTTTCGCCATCGGCGCTGAGCACGCTCACCGGAGTGGTCTTCCCGCGATTCTCATGCGGCTGGAAGAAAATGCGCACCTCGTAGCTGCCCGTCTGTTTCACGCTGAAGGCGAAACGTGCGCTGGCGTTCTTCTCGCTGCCGTAGCTGTAGTATTCGCCGACAAAAGGCTTCAAACCTTCGCCGTGCGCCCACTTGCCGTTGAGCTCGGCTTCGGTGTCGTCGATGACAATGCCTTCGAGCTTCTTCGGGTCGATGCTGTCGGCAGAAAGGGTGATGTCGGGGAGCTTTTTAGCGTTTTTTGGCAGGTAGAGATCGCCTTCGAGGTTGTCACGGCGCATCGCGCCAGGCTTGTTCATGAGATCCTTCAAAATATCGAGATACTGCTCATACACACCGCGCGGCGTGGTGTGGTGGCGCACGCAGATCCACGCGGCCTTGCCCACGACCTCGCCCATCATGCCGCAGGTGCGCATGACACGCGTGCTGCCCAGCGAGTTGCGATCAACGCTGATCGTGCGGCCCGCCATGAAGAGATTGCCGATGTCCTTGCTGTAGAAGCAGCGATAAGGCACGGGATAACCGTTTTTACGGTCCGTGTGCTTGCCGAACTCGGCGCGGCTGATGAAGGGATTGTCCGGGAAGTTCTTCGCATATTGCTCCTTCGGATAATGCAGATCCTGGTCCCAGGTCGTCGGCACGCAACCATCGGGATGAATGATGCCTTTCACCATGTCCTCACCGTTGAGGATCATATCGCCGACGATTCGACGCGATTCACGCGGTCCGCCGATGTAGGCCAGCCAGGTGAGGTCATACTGCGCATATTTGTCGGTCAGATTCGTTTTGAGAGCCGAAACAGCGCCATAGACGGCGCGGAAGTTGTGATCGCGGATGAGTTCGAGATCGTTGATCGGGTGCTTGTCGAAGCCGCTCTCCCAGAACCACTCGCCATGCAGGTATTCCTCAGGATTTGGCACCGGCGTGTAGCCGAGATCGAAACCGGCCATGTTTGCGGCATTTTTCTTGCCCACCGGAGCCATGGCTTTCGGCTCCGGGAAGTCCTCCAGCTTCAATGGCAGCGCCCAGGGGGTGGCAGGCCATGTGACCGGCTTTTTGAGGTTCTGCATCACCCACATGTTGCTCATGCCCATGCGGCCCTTCTCCTCCATCATGAACTCCGCACCTGCCAGCGCGCCCACGCTTCCGTGGCCGGTGCAATCGACGAACAGCTTGCCCACAAAGCGCGTTTCCTTGCCGCTCTTCGTGTCGAGGCCGATGACGCTGCGGATGTTCTTTTTGTCCGCGTGCAGCTCGACGCCATAAACGTGCGTGTTGAGAAACAGCTCGATGCTTTTCTCCGCCTTCACCGTGTCTTCCTTGAGCTTGTCGTTGAATTCATCCGGCGAAGCAGCCGGACTGTTGCTCGCGCGATCTGCGAACTCCTCCACGATTTCACCAAGATGCGGATACAACCCGCGACGCGTGCCGCCCATCGCCCACACCTGGATTTCGCTCGAACCATTGCCGCCGAGCACCGGACGATTTTGAATGAACGCCACCTTCAAACCCTGACGCGCACCCGAAATGGCCGCGCCCATGCCGGAATAGCCACCACCGACGACCACCAGATCATACTCCGGCGTCTCCGGCGCTTTCTCCGGCAGGCCGAGCATCTTTCTGCGCATCTCCGTCGTCGGCGTGAAGCCCGCGTCATCACTCAACACGATGGCGTCCACGCGACCGTCAAAGCCCGTGAGGTCATGCAAAGAGATCTTGGCTTTGCCGGACACTTTGACCGGTCCCGCTTTCTCCCACTGCCAGTCTTTGCCCGTGGTACCAAATTCATGCTTCAGCTTCTCGCCATTCACGCTGATCTCGAAACGTCCCGGAGCCCCCGGCGCATCCCACGGCCCCACCCAGTTCTTGGTGCGCGCCCAAAGTGTGTATTCACCCGCAGGCAGCTCGATTTCCGTCTCCGCGTCCTTTACCGTCTTCCCCATGCCATGCGCCATCAGGTAAGGCGATCCCATCACATCAATGAACTGCGTGTCCAGCACCCAGCCTCCGGGATTGGTGAAGGATTCGGCTTCGATCCACTTCGGTTGCGCATGCGCAGCGGAAAAAGCGATGAGTGAGGCTAGAAGGGCGGTTTTCATGACAAGAGGCGGGTTGGTGGAACGGGCAGCCATAAACGAACACAGGCTGTTGGCGCAATCAATTCGCTTCTGTTACGGTAACAGCCGTGTCCCGTCCTACTTTAAACGACATCGCCCGCGCATTGGGCGTTTCAAAAATGACCGTTTCCCGCGCTCTGCGTGGCGAGAAACATGTGGAGGTGGAGTTGCGAGAAAAAATCGTGCGGACGGCTGAGAAACTCGGCTACCGGCCCGATCCAGACATTGCGAAGCTCATGACGCACATGCGGCGCACGCGACGGGCGGCGGCGCCACGCACGCTGGCCTTCATTTGGGCCGAGCGTGAGGCGGATGAGATCGCGCGGTCATCGTGGTCACAGCAACTCGTCCTCGGTGCGCACAGGCAGGCAAAGAAGCTCGGTTTCCAGCTCGAAGAATTCCATCTCGCCGCACGTGGCATGACGGCGCGGCGGCTTTCGAGCATCCTCGAAGCACGTGGCATTCCCGGACTCATTCTCTCGCCGCTGATCTCGCGCAGTCGCGGGCATGTCTCGATAGCATGGGACAAATTCAGCAGCGTGGTGATTGGTCTCGGCTACGCACGACCGCAACTGCACCGCGTGCATCATCATCACTTCCTCGGCATGATGACGGCCCTGCGCATGCTGAAGAAGCAGGGCTTCAAACGCATCGGCTTCTACTGCGGCAGTACGATCAATGACCGCATGTTCCGTGCGTGGTCAGCCAGTTTTTTGGCGCATCATCCGCTGACGAAACCGGATGAACTGCTGGCGCTGCGCAAATCGCCATCGCGAACGGATTTCCTCGCATGGATTCGCTCAGCGAAGCCGGAAGTGGTCATTGATGGCGGCCATGTCGTCCAAAAATGGCTCGAATCGGTGCCCAAGGTGCAGCGTCCGCGTCACATCACTCTCGCTTGGCGCTCCGATCACCCCGAAGTCGCCGGCATCGATCAGCAGGCCGACGTTCTCGGTGCCGCGGCAATCGATCTGCTCGTGGCGCAGTATCAGCAGAACGAACGCGGTATTCCCGAGGCTCCGAAGATCGTGATGACCGAGGGCGCGTGGCGGGACTTCAAACACCTCTGAATAAATCAAAAGAATTGGAGGTGTTAGCTGGAAGCGAATTCCCGTCATTGATTTTCTGTACTCAGGTAACACAGTCGTCATATGAGCATGACGACCATGGGGGCCGGCAGATCAGGGGCCACCACCAAGACAACGGAAGACTCTCCAATGGATGAATTGCTCTTCCAACAAGAGAGCGAGGCTCCTCTCTTTGTGACCGACATCAATGATGAGGTGAAACGTTTCTTTGCCCGTCATCCAGAAAGACTGCATGACCTTGCCCCTCGGAAGTTTGAAATTCTCATCGCCGACATCCTCAAAGATTTAGGGTTCGAAACGCAGCTTACCCAGGCGACGCGAGACGGAGGGCGTGATATTTATGCCTTTATCCGTAACGCCGCGACCAGCTTTCTCATGTTCGTCGAATGCAAAAAATGGAAGGATAACGTCGGCATTGAAATCGTGCAGCGACTGCACGGAACCTGCACAATCAACAACGCCGACAAAGGCATGATCGTGACGACGTCATTCTTCACCGAACCCGCTAAAGCGGAGCACAAGAAAATCGCTACCAAAATGGAGCTGGTGGACTTTACGAAGTTTAAGGATTGGTTGATGCGCTACAAATGAACCGAAGCCTTCCTTGAGGCGAACTAGGTGACGATTTCATTGTGGGTCTGGTGTAGATGTGCATGTTTGCAAACTACCAGCCATGAAAACCCGCTTTCTCTTCGCCGCTCTCGCCCTTGCTATCTCGATTCCTGCCTTTGCGGAGGAATGGGTGTCGTTGTTCGATGGCAAAACGATGACCGGCTGGAAGAATCCGTATGAATGGGGCCAGATCGAAGTCGTGAACGGCGAGATTCACCTCACGGGCGAGAAGAAGTTCTTCGTCGTGACCGAGAAGACTTATGGCGACTTCATCTTTGAGGGCGACATCCTGCTGCCGGAAGGCCAGGCGAACAGCGGCTTCATGTTTCGGGCGCATGTCGAAAAGAACAAGGTCTTCGGCTACCAAGCCGAGGTGGACGGCGATGCGAAGCGCAAGTGGAGCGGCGGTTTGTATGATGAAGGCCGCCGCATGTGGTTCGCCAGCCCGATCAAGGGTAACAAAGAGAGTGAAGATGCCTTTCGCGCTCGTGCGGGCGATGCGTTCAAGCGCAACGACTGGAACACCTACCGCATCGAATGCCGTGGCAAGCATCTCAAGATTTTCGTCAACGGCGTGCTGACGACTGACGTGGAAGACGAAGTCGATGCCAGCGGCATGATCGCCATCCAGCATCACGGTGAGAAGGGGCAGACCTACAAGTTCCGGAATCTGCGGATTCAGGAAGTGAAGTAGCCGCCGCTACAGCCCCAGCATCGCATCCGTCAGCCGCTGGTTGAGTTCGGAAACGACTTTGCCATCGGCGTAGTGATTCACCATGAAGGCGAAGCAGAACTCTTCGCCAGATTTGCCCGTGACATAGCCAGTGACCGTTCGCACGCCGGACATCGCGCCGCCCTTCCAGCGCAGGCCGTCTTTGGACAGCAGCGATGCCTTGTAGACGGCTCCCTGCGGACCTTTGCCAGCGAGAAACTGTAAACACGCGAGATCGAGCGGGCGGATGAAGTCAGCGCGAGCCAGGCCGCAACCGTCCTCCATGCGCAGGCCGATGAAATCGAGCCCGCGCGGCTTCCAATGCTCGCGAATCACGACATCGGGCGCTTTGCCGGCCTTCAAGCCCAGCATGCGGAAGACGCACTCGGTTTCGTGATTGTCGGAAGTGGCGTGGATGCTGGTGACGATATCGGTCAAGGATGGCGACTCGTGTTTCAGCAGTTCGTGCTCGGGTTTGTTGTTCCCGCTAGCTGCTTCATTGATTTGGATGCCTGCCGTCACGAGCACCCGGCTGAAGTGATGCGCGATGAAACGTTCGGGATCAGGCACGGCTCCGGTCACTTGAAACTTCGCGGCCCCGAGGGGCACCGTGCCACGCAGGTGGACCTTCGTGGTGCTTTCACCGCCATGAATGACCACGCCGTCCCCGGAACCGGTGGGTCCGGTGGTCACTTCATTCTTCCAGGCAATTGCAGGAAGCTCGGTGCTGATACCAAGCAGCTCCGCAGGAGTGCCGACGGCTGCTCCAGCGCGAAACACGAGAATGTAGCGATTGTGATTGAGATTGAGGCCGGACACCCCGCTGCCGTAGCCGTTGCCGATGTCACCCCAGTTCCAGAAGTCGCCGTAAAGACTGCCAGAAAAGAGGCTCGCATCGCCACGAACGCGGCCCGTGATTCGTTTCAGCCCGCGTTTTTTCAAGTCCGCTGCCCACGCCTGCAAATCTGCCATCGCCAGCATCGGATCACCGCCGCCGACAATAACGAGATCACCTGCGATCGTGCCGTCCTTCATGGGCGCGGTGGATTTGAGCGTGGTGGTGAAGCGGAAATCAGGACCAAGAACTTCGAGGGCGGTGGCGGTGGTGAGCGTTTTGAGGCTGGAGGCGGGAATGAAGGCGGTTTGAGCATTGTCCTCCATCACCACCTCGCCCTGCGCATTGATGAGGCAGAAGCCGATGGCAGCACCGGCGAGCGCAGGATTGGCACGCGCCTCCTTCAACAAGGCGACAATGCCGGGAAAACGCGGCAGTGGCGGCGTTTCGATTTTCGGCGGTACAACTTCGCGAGGCAGGAACAGCGAAGCCGCGAGCGCCAGGAGAAGCAGGATGATCAGGACATTCTTCACGCGGGACACAGTGGGCGCGGCTTGCGGTTTTGCCAAGTGCGTCCAGCTTCCGCGGTATGATCCGGCCAGAACACATCATTGAGTTCGCACAAACGCCGCCAGCCTCGTTTTGCTATGCGGCATATTGTGGCGACAAGGATTTGGATGCGACGTTGATCGAAGCTTTCTCCACCTGCGGCCCGGAGGTGCTGATGCTGGTGGCGATGGACGAAACAAACCTCATTCTGCAGGTGCGCGATGGCGTGCGGCGCCTGCCGCGCAACTCGATCCGCGAACTCAGCGTGTATCCGGTGCTGCCCGCGAAGGCCTGCGGCCATGTGCAGATGAATCTGGAGCTGGATGCAAAGGACCCCAGAAACTACCTCGAGTTTTTCATGTGCGGACCGCATAGCGAGGCGGTTGAGCACTGGTGCATGGACAAAGCCACGCAGATTGCCAACATGCTCGGCGTGGCGGTACAACTGCTGGAACCCGGACACGATTGCTAAATCTCTTCTCCCAAGACGATGAAACCCGAAAAAGTGAAATTCATGATCATGGCCGCCGACATGAAGCGTGCGGTGGCCTTCTATCGCGATGTGATCGGCCTCGAAGAAATCTTTGTGAGCGATTTCTGGACGGAACTGCGGCATGGCGACGCGATTGTGGCCCTGCACGGCGGTCACGACGGCTCGCGCAATCCGACGGGACTGAGTTTTCAATATGAGGACGTGCTGGCGATGGCTGAGAAGGTCACAAAGGCCGGTGCCACGATCCTTCAATCGCCGCAGCAGCGGGAAGGCGAGCCGATTTTGCTCGGTGTCTTCCGTGATGCCGAGGGCAACGAGGTCTTCATGACGCAGTATGTTGGGTGATTGTGGATTGCAGATGCCGGATTGCGGACTATCCAAAGCAGTCCAGATGCAAACCTCCTTCATTCCCACGCTTGATGCCCTCCCACAGCGCAAATCGCCGCTGATGGAGCGGTTTGCGGCGTTGCTGGAGTCGAAGGGGCCGGCGCAGATCGAGGCGATGGCGCGGGAGTCGAGGATGATCACGCGGCGGAATTTTGGGAAGACGATGCGGCTGTTTGCGCCGCTGTATGTTTCCAATGAGTGCGTGAACAACTGCAGCTACTGCGGCTTCTCGCGGGACAACAATGCGATCCTGCGCGTGACACTCACGGTGGATCAAGTCGTGGCCGAGGCGAAGCATCTCGTGGCACAGGGCTTTCGGAATATCCTGCTCGTGGCGGGGGAGCATCCGCGGTTTGTGAGTGATGGCTATCTGGAGGAGTGCATTCGGGCGCTGCGTGATTTGGTGCCGACGATTGGCATCGAGGTCGGGCCGATGGAGGCACCGGAGTATGAGCGCATGGTCAAGGCGGGCGCGGAAGGACTCGTGGTGTATCAGGAGACGTATGATCGCGGCGTGTATGAGCAGATGCACACGGCGGGGCCGAAGAAGGACTTCGACTGGCGGCTGGCGTGCCCGGAACGTGGTTATGCGGGTGGATTTCGTCGCATCGGCATCGGCGCGTTGTTTGGATTGAGCGACTGGCGGCTTGAGGCGCTGCGACTGGCGGCGCATTTGGAGCATCTTTATAAACACTGCTGGAAATCGACCTTCACGGTGGCGTTTCCGCGCTTGCGGCCGGCGGCAGGTGGATTCACCCCGATGACGGATTTTCCGGACTGGGCGCTGGTGCAGACGATCTGCGCGTTTCGCCTCACGTTCCCGGAGGTGGGCATCATTTTGAGCACGCGTGAGTCCGCACCGCTGCGCGACGCGCTGGCCCCGCTGGGCATCACGGTGATGAGCGCGGGCAGTCACACCGAACCGGGAGGTTACACGGGCGCAGGGAACGACGACCTGCATCTCACCGTGCGCGGCAAGCGCGTCGAAGTCGAAGTGAAGGCCGACACGAATCGTGCGGAAGGCCAGTTTGGCATCGCGGATCAGCGTTCGGCGCAAAGCGTGGCCGAGATGCTGCGCCAGAGCGGTCTTGATCCCGTGTGGAAGGATTGGGATGCGTCGATTCTCGCAACGATGATCGCTTGAGACCATTTCAATCATCCTGACCAGCCATGAAGATCACTTTGAACGGAGAGAAACGTGAGTTTGAAGCACCGCAGACGGTGAAGTCGCTGCTGGTGACTGTAGGACTCGCAGGCAAGCCGGTGGTGGTGGAGCAGAATCAAGCCGCGCTGCTGCCGCGTGAGATTGAGACCGCCACGGTGAGTGATGGCGACGTGATCGAGATCGTGCAGATCACGGCGGGGGGTTAGATCCGGTTAGCGGTGCCGCAGGGACAGTTGAAACGGAGGTTTGAACCGCTGATATGACGCTAATGAGACGCTGATAACGGAGATTTATTATTAGCGTTCAATCAGCGTCTTATCAGCGGTTGAATGACACGGCGCTAAGGAAAAAGGCAGGCAGTGTTTTGTCGGCGCGATTGGAGGCCCAACGGGCCGAAGGATTCAGCCCAGGGCGATAGCCCTGGGATTGCGTGCCACGACCACCGATTCACCCAAGGTCGCGCTCCAACGGAGCGCGGGAGGGCGTGATTCAATCCCACACATGCCGTTCGTCGAACTCAATGCCGTGTTTAACGAGGAATTTGCGGTATTCGTCCTGGAACGTCATCATGCGATGATGCTCGCGCTGGCGGCGGATGTAATCGCGCACGTCCTCGACGGCAGACGGGCTGACGGAGAAGGCACCGTAGCCGTTCTGCCAATGGAAAGGGTGCAACTCGGGCCGTTGCTCCTGGAGCCAGAGGTTGGAACCGGTTTTGAGCTGGCCTACGACATCGCTCAACGTCTCGGCGCGGGAGGCGAGGAAGAGGAGGTGCACATGATCCGGTTCGGAATTGATCTCGACCGCCGTGCCGCCGAGATCGCGGAGGATGCCGCCGAGGTAGGCGTGGAGTCCGGGGCGAAGATCGTCGGGGAGCAGGCGCTCGCGGTTCTTCGTGCTGAAGATGAGTGGACGTAGATTTTGGCGAGCGATTGGGGCATGGCGGCGGCAAGGACGTTTTCCCGCGCTCCTTCAGAGCGCAACCGAATGAGAACGGGCCGAGGTGATGCGCAACTCCCAGGGCTGGTGCCCTGGGTTGAGTCCTGGCCCGTTGGGCCGAACAGCCTGAATCCGCCGTCACTTTTTTGAGGGCTTAACTCCATATGCTGGGTGCGCCTCTAGTCTCGCGAGCCATGCTTCCCAGCCCTTTTCAAAATCATCAAGATCTTCCGGCCTATTGCGCACCCAGAGACGTTTGGATTTCACGTCAAGCCAAGCCGCGCTACCCGTCTGATTGTTAGAAATGGTAGTGCGATAAGACACAAGATCGGCAGTGTCGTGAGCGAATGGAACGAGTTTGTTTTTCTTGTCCATCAGCCAACCATGCATTCTCTGCGCAGTTTGGTCGCTTACTGGGTAGCTCCGTGTTTCAATCTTAAAACCGTCCATGGCGACGATTCCCTGATCTTTGGTGGTTTCGATAATGACACGATTTTCGATTTCTCGCAGCCAAGCCCTTAGTGAACCACGCGTGACATCAGTATTAATGACGACCAAAGAGTGAATATCGGGTCGGTAGTCAGCATAGGTTCCCGCAGGAAATGGAATCCCCTGCTCCATTAAATGCTTCTCCGCCGCCATCCATTCTCCCTCCTTGCCAGCAACATCCGGTTTGGGGAGGCGGCAATAATCAGCCGCCTTTTCACTCAACACATAAACACCGTAAGAGACAACATAAGGATTAAGCGTGTCGTAATTGGCGACCAGTATGTGGTTACCAGACAGATGGATATGTGTTCTGGTTAGCATCATCAGATAGCCGAGCGTTTTGGCAACAGTTTCCCCCGCAGGGGCCTCGTAACTTATGCGTGACTCATTGTGTCGAGCCGACGAATCCACATAAAATGTGACACTCACACCAGACGATCCACAGCCATCCGCCAACGCCTCAAAAGCTTCATAAACATTCACGTCTTTAACTTTGAATTCCCGCAGGATGAGAGTCTGCAAAGCTACTATCGGGTGTTTACCGGGATCAGGGCGGATAAATGCCAGTTTTTCATGTTCACGCAGTCGCAGAACGCGTTCTTGATAACGATCCCATTCCTCAGGTTGGTAGAATGGGTCAATCCCCAGCAAATTTCCTGCCACAAGAATAAACAGACCGACACAGGCAGATGGTTTCATTGTTTAAGTTTTCAAAATCTTGCGAACCAAGGCAATCTATAATCACAACCCCACATTGCCATACCCATGCCCGCTGGAGCAGAGGCGGAAGAGGTGGTTGCAGACTTCGTGGGCGGCGAGGATGCCGGTGCGGGGGAGCTGGTCGAAGTCGCCGATGAGAACGGGCCAGTCGCTGCGGTCTTCGGGGATGCGGCCGTGGGAGCCTTTGACGAGCGATGCATCGAGCGGGATGACGTCCATGAGCATGCGCTGACCGATGGCTTTTTTGGCGAGCTTGCCGGCGATCTTGAGCTTGGGCCACTTGAGCTGCGGATCGAGGAAGAGCTCGACGGGGTCGTAGCCGCATTTGCGGTGGATATCGACGCAGCGGGCGAAGTCGGGGGCTTTGCGGTCGTCCTGCCAGTAGTAGTAGGTGAACCAGCTCTTGGCGTCGGCGATGGCGATGAGATCGCCGCTGCGTTCGTGATTGAGGCCGTGGAGATGTTTTTCCATCTTGCCGAGCACCTGGGCGACGCCGGGCGTGGTTTCGAGCGCACCGCGGACGTTGGCGAGGAGGCTCTGATCGTTCACATAGACATGGGCGATCTGATGATCGGCGATGGCGAAGGCTTTGGAGCCGCCGAGGTCGAGGGTTTCGCGGCCCAGCTCGTCTTTGATGCTGAGCCAGCCGCGTTCGCGGAAGACGCGGTTCAGGTGGATGGGCTGTTCGACGTTGGTGATGCCGTATTCAGAGAGGAGGACGACTTTGATGTTCCGCGTCTCGTAGAAGCGGATGAGATCGCCGACGACGTTGTCGATCTGGCGCAGGTCGAAACGGATTTTTTCCATGTCGATGCCGACGCGCTGGAGGTTGTAGTCGAGATGCGGGAGGTAAACGAGCGAGAGGCCGGGCCAGTGCTTTTCCTCGATCCATTTGGCGCTTTCGGCGATCCAGATGGAGGATTTGATGTCGGAGCCGGGGCCCCAGAAGCTGCGGAAGGGGAAGGGCCCGAGGTCTTTTTTGATGCGGTCTCGCAGCGGCATGGGCTGCGTGTGGATGTCGAAGACCTTGCGGCCATCGGCGGGATAGAGCGGACGCGGCGTGATGGAGATGTCGGCGGTGGAATACATGTTGAACCACCAAAACAGCTTCGCGCAGGTGAACTGCGGATCGACACGGCGGAGCGCCTCCCACAGTTTTTCGCCCTGCATGAGCTGCTCGGGCTGCTTCCAGAAGCGGTGCTCGGCGTACTCGCGGTCATACCAGCCGTTGGCGACGGCACCGTGATCACGCGGCAGTCTGCCGGTCAGATAAGTGGCCTGGGCTGTGCAGGTGACGGCGGGGAGCACCGGCTCGATGAGCGTGGAGCGGTTGCGCTCCAGAAACGCACGGATCGCCGGGGTGTGCTCGCCGATGAGCCGCGTGGTGAGGCCGACGACGTTTAAAATCGCTGTCCGCTGCATGAGGTCGGAGTTTCAAGTTTCAGGTTCAAAGTTTCAAGTTCTGCCAGTCATGAACGTGTTAAGGCGAACTTGAAACCTGAAACTTCAAACTTGGAACCTCAAACCAGCATGGCCGCGATGACGTAGCCGATCTTGCAGATGCAGTGCAGGGCCTGATCCTGATTGAGCGTGGTCCAGTTCTCACACTTGGCGTAGTCGATGATCCAGTGCAGGACTAACTCGATGCAACCGACGACAAAACAGCCGGTGATGGCCCAGACGGTGGCTCCGTGGATCAGGCAGTGCGCCGTCATGCAAACGGGCCAGATTCCCACCGGTCGCGTGGGATCCTGTCGCTTCATGAGCAGGTGGCGGTTTTTGCAGGAGGAGAGGAACTCACCCTGCAAAGGATAATCCATCAGCGCGTGGCCGGCGAACAGCAGGAAAATGAGCTGGAGGGCTTCCAGCGAATTAGTGGGGGGAAATGGCAACAGGCCGGACATGGGGTAATTTACCTATTCGCGGGCTGCGGACCTCCCGGCGCGCTGTGTTCATGCGCGCCCAAGTCCGCTCACACCGATCACCGCATCATGCGCTGTAGAAGGCGGCGATCTTCTCATTCACCGCACGCAGACGATGGGAGATGGTGCGGCCCACGCCGATAAGCAGCCAGGCGGCGGCTCGTGGATATTCGTTGATGTACCCTTCGAGGCTTTCCCCGTCGATGCGCCAGACTTGGGAAAATTCGACGGCAGTGACACTGGCGCTGGCGACGTTCGGATCGAGCAAATTGATTTCTCCAATCGTTTCGCCTTTCTGAATCGAGCCGAGGAGCACCTTGTGGCCGCCACGCATGGCGGTGGCGTGGAACTTGCCGGAGACAACGAAGAAGAGGCTGTTCTGCTGCTGGCCTTCCTCAATGAGGTGCTGGCCGGGCTGCACGGGAAGGAATTCGCCGTAGCCGCTCAGGATGTCACGATCCTCGTCGCCGAGGGGTTCAAGAATGCCTTGGGCAGGGAGCTTGGGAGTCGAGAGTGAGCTCATGGGAGAGTGTTGGGATTGAATTAAGCCGTCTTTTTTAAGCGGAGATGCCCTGAATGGCAAGCACGGCGAATAGGAAGCCTCAGAATCCGACATTCGCCACGAAGCCGGGACATTCGAGCGTGAGAGCGGTTCTCCAGCATTTTCATCTGCTGTGTTCGTTCATATTTGCGAAGCATCCGCCCTCTAAATTCTACTGGATTTCCAAGTCCAACGGTTCAGAATCGCCCTCCCATCAACCAGCAACCCAACCTATTCATGTCTGACTCTTCCTCCTCCAATTGCTGTGGCAATTCTGGCTACGCCTTTGCCCACCTCCTCCTTCGTCTTTGGGTCGGCATGCGTCTGTTCATGGCGGGCCTCGACAAGTTTCGCTGGGGCAATGGAGCCACCACCACGTTTGGTCTGGAGAATTATCCGAAGAAAACCGAGCCGCTGGCCAAGCTCATGGCGGACAACAGCTTCCTCCCTGAGGCAGCGTGCAAAGGCTTCGCCGCCAGCATTGGCTACGTCCTCATTCCGGTCGGCATCTGGGTGGCCATCGGCATCTGCACCGAGTTCGGGCTCCTTGCCGCCGGCCTGGTGTTCCTCGCGCTTGGCTTCGGTCTTGCCGCATTGCCGGATGACACCGAAGTCGTCACCAACATCGGCCTCTCCGTCCTCATCGTGGCCGCGGCGCTCGTGACCTCGAAGGCGAAGACCTTCTCCCTCGATGGCATCCTTGCTCGCAAGAAGTCCGCCTAACGGCTGCCAGCGTATCGGCCAGTGAACCCACGCGCCTGATTGCACCTATGAATTCCCAGCCTCTCCCCTCTCCCACAGCCACAGCGCCGCTGTCCCGCTTCATGGATCGTCGCGGCTTCCTCCGCACCAGCGCCCTGACCAGCAGCGGCCTTTACCTCGCCACCAGCAAAAGTGCCGTCGCGCAGCAGACAGCCCCGGGCCGCACCATCAAGTGCGCCCTCGTCGGCTGCGGCGCGCAGGGCAACAAAGCGCTCCGTGTTGCCTCCAAAGACGTGCCCGGCATCCAATGGGTGGCTATGTGCGACATCTGGAAATACTCCATCGCCCAGGCGCGTGGCGGCTTCCTCAGCGAAAACAAGCACCAGGTCGAAGGCGAGATCAAAATCTACGAGGACATCAATGAGATGCTCGACAAGGAGCCGTCCATTGAGGCCGTCTTCATCGCCACGCCCGACTTCCTGCACGCGCCCTATTCGCGCCTCTGCCTCGAAAAAGGCAAAAGCGTGTACTGCGAAAAAATGATGAGCAACACGCTCGACGGCGCGCGTGACATGGTGCGCGCTGGCAAGGCGAACAGCGGCATCTTCCAGATCGGCCACCAGCGCCACTCGAACCCGCGCTACATCAACCTGCGCGACAACATCATCAAGCCCGGCAAGATGCTCGGCCGCGTCACCCACGCTTATGCGCAATGGAACCGCGGCGTCTCCGGCAGCGCCCCTCAGGGAGCCGTGAAAGGCTACGACATCCCCGCTGACGTTCTCGCGAAGCACGGCTACGGCAGCATCGAAGAGTTCCGCAACTGGCGTTTCTTTTCCAAATACGGCGGCGGTCCGCTCTCCGATCTCGGTGCGCACCAGATCGACATGTTCAACTGGATGTACGAGTCCACCCCGGTCTCCGTCATCGCCTCCGGCGGCGTCGATTACTTCGACGGCAGCGAAGGCCGCCCGAAATTCGAGCTGCCTGACAACATGATGTGCATCTACGAATTCAAAACCCCGCAGGGTGCCCTCCGCGCCTACTACCAGGTGCTCACCACCACGGGTTCCCAAGGTGCGTATGAAAAGCACATGGGCGTCGGTGGCACCGCCATCATTTCCGAACTCGACACCTCCGGCAACCAGCTCTACGCCGAACCCGGCCAGGCTTGGGACGAATTCGCCGGTGGTGAAAACCCGCCCATTCTCAAGGCCGCCGACAAAGCCAAGAACAAGTTCTGGGAACATCCCCGCGACTGGGAAAAACCCAAAGCGCCATCCTACGGTGCTGTCAGTGTCGCCGATGTGCGCGAGAGCAAGGCCCTGGCCCAATGGGAACTCGGTGTGAAGCTCAGCCGCAAGCCGCACGCGCCGCATGTGCAGAATTTCATCGAAGCCGTGCAGATGAAGAAACCCGAGCATCTCACCTGCAACGTCGAAGCCGCCTTCAAATCCTGCGTCACCGTGCTCAAGGCCTACGAATCCATCAAGACCGGCAGCAAATACATCTTCACCCCCGAAGACTTCCAAGCCTAAACAATCCAGGATCCAGCATCTAGCACCCACCACTCCCCCATGAAAAACAGCATCCACATCCTCACGGGCCTCGCGCTCGTCATCACCCTTGCCTCCTGCGGCAAGACCGAAGACAAAAAGGCCGAAGGCGCCGCCGCTGCTCCTGCAGCCGCCGCCGTTCCAGCCGGTGACCTCGAAGAAATCAAACTCGAGTTCCCCAAGCCCATGTTCATCGGCACCCCGGTGCCTGCTGAGCTGCCAAACCTCGAAAAAGCCGACCCAAGCAAGGTGGTGAAGTCCTTCCAGGCTCCCAAGGGCACTGTGAACCTCGCCAAAGGCAAGAAAGTCAGCAGCTCCGACTCTGCTCCGATCATCGGCGATCTCACCCTCGTCACCGACGGCGATGCCGATGGCGCTGACGGTTCCTTCGTCGAGCTCATGCCCGGCAAACAGTGGGTGCAGATCGACCTCGGCGCTCCGGCCAACATTTACAAGATCGCCATGTGGCACTACCACAAGCAGGCCCAGGCCTACATCGACGTGCTCGTGCAGGTTTCTGACGACGCTGAGTTCAAGACCGGTGTCACCACCCTGTTCAACTCCGACCACGACGACACCTCCGCCCTCGGCAAAGGTGGCGATCCTGCTTACGTCGAAACCAACCACGGCCGCGTCATCGACGCCAAAGGCACCAAGGCCCGCTACGTGCGCCTCTGGAGCAACGGCAACACCAGCAACGACATGAACCACTACTGTGAAGTTCAGGTCTATGGCACCCCTGCCAAGTAAGCCGAATCAACATCCCGTTTGATCCACCGCCGTGCAGCGCCCCTGCACGGCGGTTTTTTGTTCGTAGTTCCGGCTTCAGCCGGTTCTGGCGTGAAACACGTGATACTCGTCTCCAGACCGGCTAAAGCCGGGACTACAATACTGGGAGCCAAGCCTCAAACATCCACCACCTTGCCGCCTCCACCCTTCGTCTTCGCCGCCACCCACTCCTGATAACGCTCAATCTCCCGCTGCACCAGTTTCAGGCAGAACGCCACCACCGTCGCATCATCCAGATACCCCACGCCCAGCAGCACATCCGGCAGCACATCCGCTGGATTGAGCACATAGAGCAGCGCCAGTGACACCGCGCTGATCGCCCAGTAGGGAACCTCGCGGTAGGAGCCGTTCCAGTAATCCTTCACCATGCCCAGCATGATCTTCCCCTGCTCAAACAGCGTCTTGAGCTTCGGCAGCTTGCCCTCGATGTCTTGTGCGCGCTGGCTGACTTTCTCGATGCTCAGATCGTGCTCGCCTTTGGTGGTGCTCATGCGGGAAAAATAAGCGGATGCGCTGATGAAGTCCAGTTGGCAGTGGAAACTGCCATTGTGCCGGTCAATAGCTCTGGTGTTCATTGACCTTGCCGCCGGCCTCCTGAATCATCCGCCATGCACATCCACGGCCAGCCGCACCGTTCCATCGAAGCCGATCACGCCACGCGCGCGGCCCGCATTCTCGATCAGACCTTCCTGCCGCATCACGTCGAGTGGCGTGATCTCCAGACGATGGAGAACGCCGCCGAGGCCATCCAAGTCATGCGCGTGCGTGGCGCGCCACTCATCGGTGCCACTGCCAGCTTCGGCATGTTCTTCGCGCTGCGCGATGATGCCTCCGACGCTGCTTTGCAGCGTGCTTATGACGTTTTACACGCCACACGCCCCACCGCGGTGAATCTGCGCTGGGCACTGGATCGCGTGAAGCGCGTCGTCTCGCCGCTTCCAGTCGAAAAACGTGCCGACGCGGCCTGGAGCGAGGCTTTGGCCATCTGCGATGAAGACGTGCGGACCAATCACGCCATCGGCAGACACGCTCTGGAGCTGTTCCGCGCCATCCAGTCGAAGAAAGCCGACCCCACCACGCCGTTGAACGTCATGACACACTGCAATGCCGGCTGGCTGGCCGCCGTGGACTGGGGCATGGCGTTGGCACCCGTTTATCAAGCACACGACGCAGGCATGAACATCCATGTTTGGGTCAGTGAGACGCGACCGCGCGGCCAGGGAGCCTCGCTCACCGCCTGGGAGCTGCGCGAGCACGGCGTGCCGCACACCTTGATCGTCGATAACAACGCCGGACACCTCCTCCAGCGCGGTCTCGTCGATCTTGTCATCGTCGGGGCCGACCGCGTCACCGCGCAGGGCGATGTGGCGAACAAGATCGGCACCTATCTCAAAGCGCTGGCCGCCAAAGCCCACAACGTGCCGTTTTACGTCGCCCTGCCCGCCAGTACCATCGACTGGACCATCATCGACGGCATCCGCGACATCCCCATCGAGCAGCGCAGCGCCCACGAAGTCACCCACATGTCCGGTTTGAACGCCGAAGGCATGCGCCAGGAAATTCTGATCACTCCCGCAGGCACCCAGGCCCGCAATGATGGCTTCGATGTCACGCCTGCCAGCCTCGTCACGGCGCTCGTCACCGAGCATGGTGTGTTCGGGGCAAATGTGGAATCCCTGAGGCGATTGCAGAGCAAGCTTTGAAAAGAGCAGCGCAATCGGAAGCCACTTTTTGTCATCTCCGGGCTTGTTTCGGTTCGGAAGTCGTGGAGGCTCGCTTTGCTATGAAACTCACACACATTCTTCTGATCGGGCTGCTCGCGGGCGGCCTCACCTCATGCA
Organism: Prosthecobacter sp.; assembly: GCF_034366625.1. Taxonomy (NCBI): domain Bacteria; kingdom Pseudomonadati; phylum Verrucomicrobiota; class Verrucomicrobiia; order Verrucomicrobiales; family Verrucomicrobiaceae; genus Prosthecobacter; species Prosthecobacter sp. The sequence continues at coordinate 828,893 of NZ_JAXMIH010000008.1, read as the reverse complement.
ACAAAAAAACACCGGAAGCCGCCAAGGCTGCCGAAGACACCAAAAAGGCGACGGAAGCTCTCAAAGAAGCCGTCAAGTCCAGCACTGACGCCGCCGCCAAGGAATTGGAGATCGCCAAAGCTGATGCTGCGAAGAAGGCTGCGGAATTGAAAGCTGCGGCTGAAAAAGAAGCCGCCGCGCTCAAGGAAGCTGCCGCTAAAAAGGCCGCTGAAGCCGCCAAGGCCGTCGAAGACGCCGCCAAGAAGGCTCAGGAAGCCCTCACGCCTCCTGCTCCTGCCACACCGCCAGCGGCTCCCGCTGCGCCTCCGGCAGCTCCAGCGCCTCCAAAATGATTGCCGTTCATCTCTGAACCACGCGAGAGCGTCAGGATCACTCCTGACGCTCTTTTTTGTCGTCGTGCGGCGAGATCAAACCGCCTGCGGCACCTCATAGCCCGCGCGATACTCACGCGTGAGCAACGCCAGGGCCTCAGGAGTCGCCGTTTCGCCGATGAAGGTTTCCTTTGCGGCATCCAGCTCCAGCAGCGGCCCCATTTTAATGTCGAGCTTCGCGGCGTCGAGCTCGTTGCGGCCCAGATGCTCGTGGAAATCGGCGATCACGTCGTTCCAAGGCTGGAAATCCTTCACGACGGCCTCGGCCTGCTCGCGATTGTATTGCTGACCGAGACGATAGGACAGATTGCCCAGATGACACCACGCGCTGGAGTAATGAATGGCTTCGATCTCGGCCTTCAGCTCCGCCTGTTTGCGGCTGCGGATGGCGGCGATGAAATTGGCCGCGTGCGTTTTGCCGCCGTCGCCTTTGAAGGTGTGGAGCTTATTTCCTTCGGCGTCATAAGCCGTGCCACCGCCACGACTGCCGGTGTAGTAGCCGCCCTCGCACTCAATGATGAGGAAGGCTCCGGTGCGACGACGCAGATACACATCTGGAGCCTTGATGTCTTTCTGCCGTGGCAGGTTGTGGAAATCAACGATCACCGGAATGTCGCCCGTGTCCATGTAGGCGAAGTGCGTGTTCGGCGTCTCGCCCGCGTCGTCCCAGGCAAAACGTCCGCCACCGGCGATCACACGCTTCGGCAGCGTGACCTTGTCGCGGAAGACGACGTTGCGCAGGTCGTCGAGAATGTGCGGTCCCCAGTTGCCCATCTCGCCGTTGCCGGTGTTCCAGTCCCAGTGCCAGTCGTAGTGGAACTTTTTGCGGAAGATCGGTTCATCCTTCGCCGGGCCGAGCCACAGGTCGTAGTTCAACGTGGACGGCGGTGCCAGTGGTTCGGCCTGCTTGCCGATGGTGGAACGCATGCTGTAATGGTTGCAGCGCACATACTTGATCTTGCCGATCGTGCCCGCGTCCAGGAAGCCCTTGATCTCGTCCTGCAGCGGATCACTGCGCTGCTGCGTGCCGCCTTGCACGATGCGGTTGTACTTCCGCGCCGCTTCCACCAGCTTGCGGCCTTCCCAGATGTTGTGGGAGATTGGCTTCTCCACATACACATCCTTGCCCGCTTGCAGCGCCCAAATGGATGCCAGCACATGCCAGTGGTTGCCGGTGGAGACGACCACGGCGTCGATGTCCTTGTCCTCCATCACCTTGCGCAAGTCCTGCGTCGTCTTCGCCTGCGGATACACCTTCTTCGCCCGATCCAAAGCCGCCGTGTCAGGATCGCACAGGTAAGCAATCTCCACGCCCGGCACCTTCGCCATGCGGCTCGCATTCCCCATCCCCTGACCACCCAGACCGATGGAAGCGATGCGAATCTTGTCATTCGCCCCCAGCACGCGGGTGGCGGACAAAGCAGTAAAAGCGAGAGCGGATTGCGTGATGAAGGAGCGACGTGAGGTCATGGCGGTGAGTGGTTGGTGCGTATGGTTTTTGCCAGAACGCCGTCTTGGGCGCAACTCATTCCTCAATCCATCGCGAACACAAAAAAGGGGCCGCAGTTACGCGGCCCCTTCGTGGTTTGGATTATGTGGCAGGTGAGGCTTAGCCGAGGTCTTCGGCAGGAGCGGCTTCGCCAGCGGCGGCAGCGGCGTCTTTTTCCTTCATCGCGGCCTTGCGGCTCATTTTCACGCGGCCCTTGTCGTCAATGCCGAGGCACTTGGCGGTGACGATGTCGCCGACCTTGACGACGTCTTCGGTGCGGTTGACGCGGAAGTCGGCGAGTTCGCTGATGTGGATCAGCCCGTCCTTCTTGCCGCCGAGGTTCATGAAGGCGCCGAAGTTCGTCGTGCTGACGATCTTGCCGGTGTAGATCTTGCCGACTTCGATTTCCTGGGAGGTGCCGCTGATCATTTCGATCGCGCGTTCGATGCCTTCCTTGCGGTTGGAATAAACGTACACCGTGCCGTCGTCCTCGATGCTGATTTCAGCGCCGGACTCGGCCTGGATGGCCTTGATGTTCTTGCCGCCAGGACCGATGAGCTCACCGATCTTGTCAGGGTTGATTTTGATGATCTCGATGCGCGGGGCATACTTGCTCAGCGGCTTGATTTCGCCGATGGCGGCGTGCATGGCCGAGAGGATGGTGGTGCGGGCGCTCTTGGCCTTCACGATGGCTTCCTCGAGAATGCTCAAAGGGATGCCGGGGAGCTTGAGGTCGAGCTGGTAGCCTGTGACGCCTTCGCTGGTGCCGCAGAGCTTGAAGTCCATGTCGCCGAAGTGGTCTTCGCTGCCCAGGATGTCGATCATCGTGAGGTAGCGGGACATCTTGTCGCTGGAGTCGAACTCGGAGACGAGGCCGACACTGATGCCAGCCACAGGGCGGATCAGAGGCACGCCTGCATCCATGAGCGCCATGACGCCGGAGCACACGGAGGCCATCGAAGTGGAGCCGTTGGACTCCATGACCTCGCTGCTCACGCGCATGGCGTAAGGGAAGACTTCCTTCGCAGGAATGACGGGAGCGATGGAACGCTCGGCGAGAGCGCCGTGGCCGATTTCACGACGATTCTGACCGCCGAAGCGGCCGGTTTCACCGACGGAGAACGGAGGGAAGTTGTAATGCAGGATGAAGCGCTTCGATTCTGGGCCACCGGCGTAGGTGTCCATTTCCTGGGCTTCATCAGCGGGAGCGAGCGTCGCGATGGCGAGCGCCTGCGTTTCGCCACGCGAGAAGATGGCGGAACCATGCGTGCGGGGAAGCACGGAGGCTTCGCCGTAGAGCGTGCGCAGATCGTCGAGACCACGGCCGTCGCAGCGGTTCTTCTTGTCGAGGATGCTGATGCGGAAGGCTTTCTTCTGGAGGTAGTCGAATGCCTGGCTGATTTCGAAGCCGGTGGCTTCGGGGAACTTGGCCTTGATGGCTGCTTCCGCTTCGTCCTTCAACGCGCCGACGGCTTTGCCGCGGGCAACTTTGGAAGGCGTGTAAAGCGCGCCTTCGATGCGGTCACCCGCGATCTGGTAGGCGATTTCGAGCAGCTCATCTTTGACGAGCATGAGAGGGACTTCGCGCTTGGCTTTGCCAGCCAGTCTGGCCAGTTCAACCTGGGCGGCCACGATCGGCTGCACCTGAGCTTGCGCAAAGTGGAGGGCTTTCACGAACTCGGCTTCAGGCAGCTCATTGGCCGCGCCTTCGATCATGATCACGTCCGTGGCATTGCCGACATAGACGAGGTCGAGATCGCTGTCGAGACGCTGCGTCTGTGTCGGATTGGCAACGAACTCGCCATTGATGCGGCCGACGCGCACCGCGCCCACCGGGCCGGCGAACGGGATGTCGGAAACGCAAAGGGCGGCGGAAGCGCCGTTCATCGCGAGGATGTCGGGATCATTTTCGCCATCAGCGCTGAGGAGCAGGGCGACGATCTGGGTGTCGTAGAGGTAGCCTTTCGGGAACAACGGGCGCAATGGGCGGTCCGTCATGCGGCAGGTGAGGATTTCCTTTTCGGTGGGGCGGCCTTCGCGTTTGAAGTAGCCACCAGGGAAGCGGCCTGCGGCGGATGCCTTTTCTTTGTATTCCACGCTGAGCGGGAACCAGTCCTGGCCTTCTTTCAGCTTGGTGGCGGAGACGGCGGTGACGATGACGATGGTGTCGCCGAGACGAACGGTGACGGCTCCATCAGCGAGCTTTGCGAGCTTGCCGGTTTCGATTTCAATGGTGCCCTGTCCGAGGGCGGCGGTTACTTTGTGTATGGCCATAGGTTGGCGTGTGTGTGTTGGTTTGTGTTTGGGTGAAAATAATCCCGGGCTTCAGCCCGTCGGGGATGCGCGATGGCGCATCATGCAGCGTGAGCATCGGCTATCGCCGACATGCTGGTGGAAGCCTGAAACAGAAAAGGGGCGATGCTTGTGGCATCACCCCTCGTAAAATTCTGTTAGCGGCGCAGATTCAGGCTCTTGAGCAGCTTCTGGTAACGTTCTACAGCGGTCAGCTTCAGGTAGTCCAGCAGCTTGCGACGACGTGCGACCATCTGAAGGAGGCCGCGACGTGTGGAATGATCTTTCTGATGCGCGGCGAGGTGCTGCGTCAGATCGTTGATTCGCTTCGTCAAGAGGGCCACCTGGACGTCGGCGCTGCCGGTGTCCTTGTCGTGGATCTTGAAGGAGGTGGAATCGGGGAGGGTTGCTTCGCTCATGGTTTGGTTGAATGGCCGGACAACTTGTCAGGCGGTGTGTGTTCTAGGATGTGGGGCCGCGAAGGAACCATAGAAGCCTTTTTTGGCAAGGGGAAGTTTACGGCTTTGTGAACAAGATTTCCTCCTGTTCGGCCCCATCCCGGCGCTTGCCTACGGCCTCATCCTCATCCATAAACCGGCCCCCTTTCAATATATGTCACGCACGTTCAAACTCGCAGTCCTCCCCGGAGACGGCATCGGCCCTGAAGTCATGGCCGAGGCGCTCAAAGTCCTCGACGCCGTCGCCGCCCGTTCCAGTCTCACCTTCGAATACAACCACCAGCTCGTCGGCGGCGCTGCGATCGACGCCGTGGGCAAGGCCCTCCCCGCTGAAACCGTCGCCGCCTGTGAAGCCAGCGATGCCATCCTGTTCGGCTCCGTCGGTGGCCCGAAATGGGAAAAGCTGCCCCCGAACGAGCAGCCCGAGCGCGGTGCCCTGCTCCCGTTGAGAAAACATTTCGGCCTCTTTGCCAACCTGCGCCCCGGCATCTGCCACCCTGCCCTGACTTCCTCCTCCCCCATCCGCCCCGACCTCGTCCAAGGCGGCTTCGACGTGCTCTGTGTGCGTGAACTCACCGGCGGCATGTACTTCGGCCAGCCGAAAAGCCGCACCGTGCTCCCCGATGGCGACATCGAGGTCATCGACACGATGGTGTATAAAAAGAGCGAGATCGTCCGCATCGCGCACGTCGCCTTCAAAGCCGCGCAACTCCGCCGCAAACACGTCACCAGCGTCGATAAAGCCAACGTCCTCACCAATTCCGTCCTCTGGCGCGAAACGATGGTCGAAGTCGCCAAGGAATACCCCGACGTCACCCTCGCGCATCTCTATGTCGATAACGCCGCCATGCAGCTCATCAAAGCGCCGCGCAGCTTCGACGTGCTCGTCACCGAAAACCTCTTTGGCGACATTCTCAGCGACGAAATGGCCATGATCTGCGGCTCCCTCGGCATGCTCGCCAGCGCCAGCCTCGGCAAACCGAAAGGCGACGGCCTCTACTTCGGCCTCTTCGAGCCTTCCGGCGGCACCGCCCCCGACATCGCCGGCATGGGCATCGCCAATCCCATCGCCCAGATCCTCTCCGTCGCCCTCCTCCTGCGTTTCTCCCTCGGCCTCGAAAAAGAAGCCCTTCAGATCGAAACCGCCGTCAAAAAAGTCATCGACGCCGGCCTCCGCACCGGAGACATCTTCAGCGGCGCTCCTGGCACCAAGAAGGTCAACACCAAGGAGATTGGCGAAGCGATCATCGCGGCGCTGTGAGCTTCAAACTCGTCAGTCTAGCAGTTGAATCGACCCCCAGCATGGATAATTCTAAGTGAATGGAATCGCCTCAACTCAATTTCACATCGACTTCCGCACCGGTCGCGAAACCGCCCTCACCGGCGCGGCCTTCGGGGCAGGAGAACGCGCAGCTTGCTCTGCCCTTAACCGACAGCGAGCGCAAGGCATCCAGGAGGCAGCTCGATCAGCTCCATCCCGGGAATCGCTTTCGGCTGATGTTTGGGCAGCCCTTGTTGCCTCAAGGGCACGCGACTGGGCCGTCCCGCTCGTCAGTTTGAGCGGCCTCGGGCTTGGCCTGGACCGCGATGGCATGCTGACTTCACGCTTCCTGATTCCTCTCAAAACCGGAGCCGAGGCATCCCCCTTCGCCGATCTGGAGTGGGGAGTCGTTTACAAGCTCTTTCCTCTGCACAGCAACGGCGGCTTGGGAAAGACCTTCGAGATTGAACGTGATGCCGAGCGCACTGGATTCTCGATGAGCGTCCGCGATGCCGTCCTCGCCGAGACTATCGAGAAACTCATGGTTTTGCACGATGCTGGCGCACACCCCACCGAACTCGTCGGCTTGGACGAGCATGGAGATTACCTGATCGCCAAACAGCCCCTGGCCCAATCCTTCGGTGACATCGAAAGCGAACGCGATGCGACGATTGCCAAAATTGACACCGCACGACCACAAGCGATCGAAGCAATGCGCGCCGTGCCTTGCAAGGCCAGCTTTAAGCGCCCGGTCTGGATCATCTGGTGCGATGAACGCGCCTGGGTGCTCAGTGACCTTCACCCCGGCAACGTCATGCAAAATGCCAACAGGCAGTCATGCATCATCGACGCCCTGCTGGCACCAGTCCCGCCAGGCTTGATTTCGACCGACCGCTTGCTCGCCGAGGCAGTCGCCGATGCTCGCTTATGGCGTGAAACCGGCGTTCTCCCAAAACGCAAAGCATTCGAAGACGTGAACGATGATGATCTGTGAGCAGTCCGCTCTCAAGGATTCACCACATTCACCGGCTTCCCCGCCAGGTACGCCCTCAAGTTCGCGGCGGTGATGTCGATGAGGCGGGCGCGTGATTCGCGGCTGGCCCAGGCGACGTGCGGGGTAATGAGGCAGTTTTTCGTGCTGAGCAGCGGATTGTCCGCTTTCGCAGGCTCCACCGACAGCACGTCGAGTCCGGCACCGGCGATGCGGCCTTCGTTCAATGCCTGGGCCAAAGCGGCTTCATCCACGAGCGGACCACGGCCGGTGTTGATCACGAATGTCTCGCGCTTCATCAATCCGAGCGTGCGCTCGCCGACGAGATGCTTCGTGGCATCGGTCAGCGGGCAGTGCAGGCTGATCACGTCTGACTGGCGGAAAATATCGTCGATCTCAGCGGCTTCGACGCCTGCGGGCGGTGCTTCTTTCCAGGTGCGCTTGGAAGCGAGCACCTTCATGCCAAAAGCCACGCCGATCCTCGCCACCGCACCGCCAATTTCGCCATAACCGATGATTCCCAGCGTGCGTCCGGCTAGTTCGATGATCGGATGGTCCCAGTAGCAAAAATCCGGGCATTTCACCCAGCCACCCTGCTCCACACTCTTCGCCGCATGGCCGACATGATTCGTCAGTTCCAGCATCAAAGCGATCACATGCTGCGCGACCGCCGGTGTGCTGTAGCCCGGCACATTCGTCACCACGATGCCGCGTTCCTTCGCGGCCACGACATCGACCACATTAAAGCCCGTGGCCGTGACACCGATGTATTTCAATTCTGGCAGCGCTGCGATGATTTCACGCGTCAGAGGGGCCTTGTTCGTGATCACAATTTCCGCCCCGGCACAGCGGGCCACGGTTTCATCCAGAGGCGTGCGCGGATAGACGTCGCAGAGAGCGATGGCTTCGAGCGGTTGCCAGGAAAGGTCACCTGGATTCGCGGTGTGGGCGTCGAGAAGAACGATTTTCATGAGAAGGGCGGCATGCTTAGCCGAAAAAATAGAATTTTGGGAGAAAAAGTCATCACCTGACGATAATGCTGCCGCCATGCGCCCAACTCTGCTCTTCCTTCTCTCCCTCACCTGCCTGCTTGCCTCCAGCATCCGGGCCGAAGATGTGAAACCACTCAAAGTCCTCATGGTCTGCGGCGGCTGCTGTCATGATTACGAAAACCAGAAGCTGATCCTCAGCGAGGGCATCAGCGCGCGGGCGAATGTCGAGTTCACCATCGTGCATGAGGAGGCGCGGGTGAAGGATGACCGCACGCATCAGATCAGCATCTACAAGGAAGCAGGCTGGGCGAAAAAATATGACGTGGTCGTTCACAACGAATGCTTCGGAGCGGTGACGGACGTGGCGTTTGTCGATGGCATCGCCAAAGCGCATTTCGAAGGCGTGCCCGCCGTGATGCTGCACTGCTCCACGCACAGTTACCGTGCCGCGAAGACCGACGAGTGGCGCAAATGCCTGGGCCAGACCTCGATGAGCCACGAAAAGAACCGCGATCTCAAAGTGCGGAACGTGGCCGAGGAGCACCCGATCATGAAGGCTTTTCCCAAAGAGTGGCTCGACCCCAAGGACGAGCTCTACAAGAACGAGAAGCTGTGGGAGAACTTCAAGCCGCTGGCCACCGCCTTCGGCGAGGACACGCAAAAGGACCATCACTGCATCTGGACGAACCAATACGGTGCAGGCCGCGTGTTCGGCACCACGCTCGGTCACAACAACAGCACGATGCAGGATCCGGTTTACCTCGATCTCGTCGCACGCGGCCTGCTTTGGGCCTGCGACAAGCTCGACGAAAACGGCAAGCCGCTGCCGGGCTACGAGTCGAAGCAGAAGTAAGCCGCGACAGCCTCAAGCCTGCGCGGTGAGCACTTCCTTCACCGCACGCAACGCGGACTCCAACGCGCCCTGCATCCAAGTGTGCGCGAGCGACGCGTGCTCACCAGCGAAGTGGATGCGGCCTTCGGGTTCGAGCAGATGCCGATGCAGCGCGCCGTGCTGGCCGGGATTGAACCACGCGAAGGCTCCGCCGCTCCACGGATGGCGATCCCAGCTCCAACCGATGGTGCGCGTGACCATGCCGGGCACGGAGAGCTGCGGATGCACCTTGCTCAAATGCGCGAGCACCACGTCACGCTGTGCAGTGGGTTCGAGCGCACCGAGGCGTCTTGCCTGCTGTCCCCATGAGTAGGAAGCGAGAAAAACGGATGGTTTCGCAGAAACAGCAGGGTCTTTGGCCTGCGCGTTGTCCGCCGGGTAGTAAGTCGTCGCGGTTGGCATATCGGTGAAGGTGCCGCCGCCGTAAATACCGTCGTCTGTTTCCCAGAAGCGGCGTTTCGTCACCGCGAGCACCTTGGTGGAGGAGTCGTAGATGAGCTGGCGGATGCTGCGCAGCTTCGCGCCGGAAAAGCCGGGTGTCTCGATACGACCGAGCACAGGACATGGCAGCGTACAGATGAGGAAATCACCCTCCTCACGTTCCTCCGCGCCGTTGTTCGCGCGATTGCGAAAAACAGCGGCGGCGCGTTTTCCGTCCGCGCTTTGCTCGAGTCGAATGATCTCGCAGCCCGTACGCAGTTTGGATTTTAGCTGCGACACGAAGGCGGTAGCGAAGCGATCTGTGCCGCCGACTATCTCGTCGAACGTGAGGTTCCACACATTCTCCATCTCCTCACGCATGTGCTCGGTGGCGGCGCTGTCGAGCAGGGCTTCCTGGCCCCAGATCACCGCCGCCAGTTCAATGGCTTCATCGGAAAATCCATCCGCCTCCAGCAACTGCCGCAGCGACAGCCTGTCGAGCGCCTGGCACGCGGAAGTGGTCGGGTGGGGAGCGAGCATGTCAGCCTTCTCGGCGGCGGAGAGTTTTTCCAAACGGCTCACTACCGATACCTTCCACATGTCCGCCGGTGACATCTTCCGCTCACGCTCACTGAGTGCGAAGTGCGGTTTGAGCGTGTCCAGATCCTTGAGCCGTGCGCGGTGGCCACGCAGATAACACCAGGCGTTGTCGTTGGTGTAAACGAAGGGCCTCAGCGCCACGCCCAGCTCTTTGAGATAATGCCGCGTGATCTGATGCGACTCTGGCACACGCATGGCCCCGGCTTCGCCGTAAAGTCCATCTTGCAGACGCAATGTCCGCACGCGGCCACCGACGTGACTTCCATCTGCTTCCAGGATCACGCACTGGTGGCCGCGTTTCTCCAATTCGTAGGCGGCACACAAACCGGCGAGACCAGCTCCAGCGATGATGATCTTGAGCGGCTTTCCGGTCTTTGTCGCCGCATTCACGTCGGCGAAAAGCGGTGCGACGCTCAGTGGTGCCGCCGACGCCAAGGTGAGCAGACGCAAAAATTCACGACGCGAAGCGGCAGGCGGAAACGCCGCAGGCACAGCGTCACCGGTTGGAGCGTGTGAGGCGTTTGGCATGCGCGGATTCTCTCACACGCGTCCGGCGTCTCAACGGACTTTTCGTGTCAATTCCCCTTTTTGTTCCTACCGAAGGTTTTCCATCTCCAGTTCCATGTCCTCGGTTTCACGTTCAGGCGCGCGTTTGTACTTCTTGGGATTGAAGACCTCGCTGTGCGTGTGCTTGTAGCCGGCGGGGTCGAGTGTGCGCCAGATTTCATGACGCTTCTCAGTTGTACAAGCTGCGAATACCGGCAGGATCAGCAGTGCGGGAACGCTCAAGCGGCGGGAATTTGAGAATGAATGACTGTGTTTCACAAGGCGGCGATGTTTGGCTGCTTTTTGACTATTTCTGTCCGTAATACGCCCCCGGCCCGTGTTTGCGCAGATGATGTTTTTCCAAAATGTGCGCCGGGAGTGATTCCATCGCCGAATTGAGTGAAAACGAGCCGAGGGCCATGTGGGCGCACATTTCGAGGGCGATGCTGTTGTTGAGCGAGTCCATGGCGTTTCTGCCGAAGGTGAAGGGCGCGTGGTGCAGTTGCAGCACGGCGGGCATTTCGAGCGGATTCAATTTCAGCTCACGCAGACGCTCAACGATGGCGACGCCAGTGAAGTGCTCGTAGTCCCCGGCCACTTCCTCCGGCGTGAGCGCACGCACGATGGGCACGGTGCCGTGGAAATGATCGGCATGCGTGGTGCCGAAGCACGGCAGCTCGCGTCCGGCCTGCGCGAACATCGTGGCATGCAGGCTGTGCGTGTGCGTGATGCCGCCGATGTCGGGAAATTCACGGTAAAGCACCAGATGCGTCTTCGTATCGGAGGAGGGCCGCAGTTTGCCCTCCACGACTTTCCCCGCGAGATCGAGCACGACGATGTCGGCAGGCTTGAGCGCGGAATAATCAACGCCGCTCGGTTTGATCGCCCACAGACCAGATGCACGGTCGATGCCGCTGACGTTGCCCCAGGTCAGACGCACAAGGCCGCTGGGCTCAAGGGCACGGTTGGCGTCACAGACTTGTTCGCGAAGGTCGTTGAGGGTCATTCACGGCATCAAAGCCGGAACCTCCCGCAATTCCAGCAACATAAACAGGCATGAGCGGCGTTAATACGCTGATCCTTGAAGGTTGACGGGTGATGCCGCCCCGTTGACCAGTACTCACCTTCACATGCCTGCCCCTGCCGCCCCCCCTGCCGTTCCTGATCAGGAAGCCATCATCCAAGCCTCCTCCTGGGTGGCTCCTCTCCGAACCGAAATCGCCCGCGTGCTGATAGGTCAGACGGCGCTGGTGGACCGCCTGCTGGTGGCGCTGCTGACCAACGGCCACGTCCTGCTTGAAGGCGTTCCCGGCATCGCCAAAACGCTCGCCGTGCGCACACTCGCGGGCACTTTGCGTGCGAAGTTCCAGCGCATCCAGTTCACGCCTGACCTGCTGCCAGCGGATGTCATCGGCACGATGGTGTATCATCCGAAGGACGGCACGTTCACGCCACGTCTCGGCCCCATTTTTGCCAATCTGGTGCTGGCGGACGAAATCAACCGTGCTCCGGCGAAGGTGCAGAGCGCCCTGCTCGAATCCATGCAGGAACGCCAGGTCACCATCGGCGAGCACACCCACAAGCTGCCTGATCCCTTCATGGTGCTGGCCACGCAGAACCCCATCGACCAGGAGGGCACCTACACGCTGCCTGAGGCTCAGCTCGACCGCTTCCTGCTCAAAGTACGCGTCACTTATCCGACGCCGGTCGAAGAACGCCAGGTGCTTGATGCGATGGCCACTTCCGCGCCGAAGCTGGATGTGAGCCAAGTGACGGACGTCGCCACCATCAGCGCCAGCCGCATGGTGGTGAACGACCTTTTCATGGATGAAAAGATCCGCGATTACATCGTCGCCCTCATCCATTCCACGCGTCATCCCGAGACGCTGGCACCGCATTTGAAGCTGCTCATCCGCTGCGGTGCCTCGCCACGCGGCACGATCAATCTCGCCCTGGCCGCCAAAGCGCTGGCCTTCCTCAACGGCCGCAATTACGTCATTCCGCAGGACATCAAAGACCTCGCCCCCGACATCTTGCGCCACCGCATTCTGCTTTCGTATGAAGCCGAGGCCGAGGGTGTGACTGCGGAAGACGTGGTCAAGACGCTGCTCGACAAGCTGCCGGTTCCTTAAACCGCCCACACCGTGAACCGGGAAATTGCGCAGAACGACAACGACGCCAGGCTCACGCGCATTCTCAAGCGCGTGCGGCGCATCGAACTGCTCACACGTGGCATGGTGAAGGAAATGCTCGGCGGGCAGTACCACTCGCGTTTCAAGGGCCAGGGCATCGAGTTTGACGATTTTCGCGAGTACCAGCCCGGCGATGATGTGCGCTTCATCGACTGGAACGTCACCGCGCGCATGAACGACCCCTTTGTGCGCAAGTACGTCGAGGAACGTGAGCTGACGGTGATGCTCTGCGTCGATGTCAGTGGTTCCGCCGACTACGGCAGCCAAGAGGACTCCAAACGCGAGCGCGCGGCGGAGATCGCGGCGGTGTTTGCCTTCAGCGCCGTGCAAAATCAGGACAAGGTCGGCCTCACGCTGTTTTCCAACGGCATTGAGCAGTACCTGCCCGCACGCAAAGGCGCGCCGCATGCGCTGCGCATCCTGCGCGATATTTTGAACAACGAACCGAAGCAGCAGGGCACGGACATCAAGCCCGCGCTCGACCTCGCCCTCGAACGCATCGCGCATCGGGCGCTGGTGATCGTGATTTCGGATTTCATCACCCCGGATCACGCCTGGGAGAAGAGCCTGCGTGCCGTGGCGGCCAAACACGACGTGGTGGCGGCGCAGATCATGGACCCGCGCGAGATCACCCTGCCGGACGCGGGCCGCGTCTGCCTCGAAGACCCGGAAACCGGGGAACAAATCCTCGTCAACACCTCCCATCCGGCCGTGCGCGCGCGTTATGAGCAACGCGTGACCGAACGACAGAACGCCCTGGTGCATCTGCTGCGCCGCAGCGGAGTGGAACGCATCACCGTGCGCACCGATGAGGATTACGTGCCGGCCTTGAAGGCGTATTTCCGCTCACGCAAAAGGAGGAGGCGCCGATGAAAACCACGCTGCTTCTCGTGAACACACTGCTGGCACAGTTTCCGGGCCCGGCACCGCTGCCGCATCCGCAGCTTCCGCCGCCTGAGAGCGTGGACCTGCCGCCGCCGTGGTGGATTCCGTGGGCCGCCGCCCTCCTGCTGGTGCTATTGATCGCGATCATCGTGTGGCTGCTGGTCCGGCCGAAGCATCTGCCGCCGGCACCGCTGCGCCAGCCGTGGAGCGCGGCCTTTCGCGCGCTGAATGATCTGCGCACCCGCGCCCAAGCCATTCCGCCCCAGGACATGGGCCACCGCGTTTCGCAAGTTCTGCGGCGCTATCTGCAGGAGCGCTACGCCGTGCCCGCGCCCTCCCGCACGACCCACGAAATTTTCGACGGCAGACCAGAACGGCTGCCAGGGGTGCCGATCCCTCGCACCCAGGGATTGTGGCGTGAGCGTTTTGAGCCCGTCGCGCACCTGTGTGATGACATCTCGTTCATGCCTGCTCCACGCACCCAGGAGGAATCAACCGTGCTCATCGATCAAGCGCTTGCACGCATGCAGGAGGAGAAACCATGACCATCCCCGGCATCCCCAATTTTCAGATTCTGCATCCGCTGTGGCTGCTGCTGCTGCTGTTCGTGCCATTGCTGGCCATGCTGCGCGGTGCGCGCGGCAGACGCGCGGCGATCAAGTTTCCCACCACCTCGCTGCTGCGTGATCTCGGCCGGCCAGCACGCAACGGTCTCGGCGGCTTCATCTTTGGCCTGGTCCTGATCAGCCTCACCTTTGGCATCGGGGCGCTGTCACGTCCGCAGAAGGTGCTGTCGTTTGATGAGGAAAAGGCCGAGGGCATCGCGATCATGCTGACCGTGGATGTCTCACTTTCGATGCTGATCGAAGACTTCTACATCGGCGGACAGCCCGTGAATCGTCTCACCGCCGCCAAGCGCGTGATGGCGGACTTCATCAAGGGCCGCAAAAGCGATCGCATCGGCATCGTGGCCTTTGCAGGCGAGACCTACCTCCCCTGCCCGCTCACGCTCGATCGCGACTGGCTGATCAACAATCTCGACCGTGTGCAAACCCAGCGCGTGGGGGATGGTACCGCCATTGGTTCTGGCATTGCCTCCGCCGCCAACCGCATGCGTCGTGAAAAATCACCCAGCAAGGTCATCGTGCTGCTGACCGATGGGGCGAACAATTCCGGCCGTCTGAGCCCGCAGGATGCCGCGAAACTGGCCGCCACGCTCGGCATCAAGATCTACACCATCGCCATCGGCACGCCGGGCATTCACAGCATTCCCGATCCAAAACGCGGCACCTTCACGCCGGTGGGCCAGCAGTTGTTTGATGAAGGCACGCTCAAAGAAGTAGCCGCCATCGGCAGCGGCCAGTTCTACATGGCGCAGAACCTCAGTTCCCTCGGCGATGTGTTCGCCACCATCGACAAGCTCGAAAAAACCAAGATTGAGCGGCGCAAAATCACCGAGACCGATGAATTGTTCCCGTGGCCGCTCGCGGTTTCCGCCATCGCGCTGTTTCTGGCCCTGCTGCTGTCGCTGACGGTCCTGCATTCGGCCCCTGAACCGGTCGCCACCTGATTTTCATGACCTTTGCCCACGAACATCTGCTCTGGTTCCTGCTGATCATTCCCGCGCTCATGGGATTGAAGCTGTGGGTGGATGCGCACGGCTCGCAGGCAGAGCGCCTGTTCACCGCGGCACGGCTGCGGCCCGCGCTTGTCATCGGCAGGTCGCTCTGGCGCTCATGGTTCATTTACGCGCTCTATGCGTTTGCCATGGCCTGCATCATCGTGGCCGTCGCCCAGCCGCGCTGGGGCGAGGAACGGCTCGAAGTGCCTGACAAAGGCCGCAACGTCTTCATCGCCATCGACACCTCGCGCTCCATGCTCGCGCGTGACGTGCCGCCGGACCGCCTTACCCGTGCGCGGCTGGCCGCGCACGACTTGGTGATCGAACTCGCCGGTGAGCGCGTCGGCCTGCTGGCCTTCGCCGGGCGCGCCTATCTCCAGGCACCGTTGACGACCGATCACGACGCCATCATCGAATCGCTGCTGGCCTTCGACCATACCATCATCGAGTGGGGTGGCAGCAACATCGGCGATCTGCTGGATGTGACGCTACGCGCGATCAAAAACCTGCCGAAGAGCAATTACGCACTGGTCATTTTCAGCGATGGCGGTGATGCGGATGCCAACCTCGTCCCCTACATCCAGCGCCTCACCACTGCGGGCGTCATCGTCGTCACCGTCGGCGTTGGCACGGAAGGCGGCACGCTCATCCCCAATCCCGAGATCGACGGTGACTACATTCGCGATGAGGCCGGCAATGTGGTGCGTTCGCGCCTTGAAAGCGGCGTGCTGCAGCAGCTTGCCTCCGCCACCGGCGGGCGTTTCCTCAAACTCGGCGCCCAGCCGCTCAATCGCAATTCCATCCTGCCCGTGCTCAACCGCCTGACCGAGCAGCAGTCCGCCAACCGCCAGACTTCGCGACCGATTGAGCGCTTTGCCTGGCCGCTCGGTCTGGGTATAATCCTCCTCATGCTCGCCTGGATCATCAGCTCCCTGCCCCGCCCCTCCGCACGCCCGGTCATGCTGGCGCTGGCCGTCGCCGCCTTCGCCCCTTCACCGTCCGCGCATGCGTTCAATATCCGCGAGACGCTCGCCTCCATTTTCAAGCCGGGCGGTCCGACGCCCGCGGATGCCAGTGAAGCCCTCCAGAGCCGTGATTTCGCCCGCGCCCGCAATCTTTACGAAAAGCTGCTGAAGCAGAAGGGCTACGGCGAAGCCGCGCGCCAGGAACTGCTGTACGGCCTAGCCGCCACCGAGCATGAGCTCACCAACTACGATGGCAGCGTGAAGAACTTCAGCGAGGTGCTGCACACGCAGGACCAATCCCTGCGCGCACGCGCCCACCGCGGCATCGGCCACACGCTTTACGATCAAGGCGCCCGCGGCCTGCAGCAGCAGCCGAAGATCACCATCCAGCGCTGGACGGATGCCCTGCGCCACCTCGATGCCGCGCTCGAACTCGACCCTGACAACAAAGAACTGCGCGAGAACCGCGATCACGTGGCCAAAATGCTCGACGAGCTTCGCAAGATCATGAAGCAGATGGAGGAGCAGCAGGGCAACAAAGGCCAGAAGGGTCAAAAAGGACAAAAGGGCCAGCAAGGTCAGAAAGGCGAAGGCCAGGAAGGTGAAGAAGGCGACGAGGAAGGCGCTGGCAAGCAAGGCAGCGACCCCAACGGCGAAGGCGAGAAAAAAGAACAGGAAGGCAAAGGCGAAAAGAAGGAGGCTGACGACGGCATCGGCGGCAAAGACGCCAAAGAACTCCCCGAAGGCCGCCTGCAAGCCGCCGGTGGTGACAAAGAGGGTGAAAAAGACGGCCAGCAGGGCAAGCAAGGCCAGAAACCCGGCGACGGCGGCGATGAAAAGAAACAGACGGCCAAAGGCACTCTTCCCACCGACCAGCGCAATCCGCGCACCGGTTACACCCCCGGCGAGGCCGAGGGCATCATCCGCCAGTACATGGACGAGATCACAGCGCCGCCGACCAATCGCTACCACACCCCGCCCGTGAACAAAAAAGACTGGTGAACCGCATGCCCGCCCTCCCGACACTCTTGATCAGAACAGGCGCGCTGGCCTTGGCGCTGCTGACCGGCGGCAGCGCCACTGCGGCGACGGTGCGCGCGTACTTGCAGCCCGACCGCGCGCACACCGGCCAGGTGGTCACTTACGTCATCACGGTGCAGAACGGCACCGTGCAAAGCGTGCCGCAGTTGCGGCTGCCGGTGCAGGTCGGCATGAACTCCGGCCTCTCCTCCGCGCAGAACATCGAGATCCGCGGCAATCAGCGGATTTTCTCCACCCAGCTCTCCTGGGGCGTCGCCGGCACGGAACCGGGTGAATTTGTCATTCCGCCGCAGGAAGTGCAGGTGAACGGGGAAATTCTCAAGACCAACGAGGTCCGCCTCATCGTTTCCGAGTCTCCCACTCCCGCCACGCCGCCGAATTCAGCCGATGACGCCAACGTGCCGCTGTTCCAGATCGAAGTCGGCAAAACGGAGGTCTATCAGGGCGAGGTCGTGCCCATCAGCGCCAGTCTGTTCGTGCCACGCAGCGTGATGCTGCGCCGCGTCGGCCTCATCGAGGTGACCAAGAACGACTTCGCCATCGCCCGCTTCCCGCAGCAGGCCGACCAGGCGGAGACCGTCATCAACGGCGTCGGCTACATCGTCATCACCTACCGCAGCACGCTGTCCGCCCTGCACGCGGGCGAGTTGAAAGTAGGCCCCGCCAACTGCGAGCTGTTGTACGAAGTGTATGACCAGGATGACCCGCGTCAGATGCGCCGCAGCCTGCCCTTTGGCATGATCATGGGCAACGCCGAGACGCGCAAACAGGTGGTCAAAAGCCAGGAGGTGAAGGTCAAGGTGCTGCCACTGCCTGCCGAGGGCAAACCCGCGAACTTCAGCGGTGCCGTCGGTGATTTCAGCATCAGCGCCACCGCCACGCCGAACGAACTCGCCGTGGGCGATCCGCTGGCCGTGGACATCACGATTGATGGCAGCGGCAATTTCGATGCACTCAATCCGCCCAGCCTCATGCCGCCCGACGGCTGGAAGGCCTATCCGCCGCGCCGCTACAACGTCGATGGGCCGGTCGATCCGAACATCACGCCCACCGCGCAGCGCCGCATCGGCTATTCGATGGTGTTTGTGCCGGAAAAGGTGCATGCCGAGCTGCCGCCGTTTGAACTGAGCTTCTTCAGCCCCACGGAAAAAAAATACGTCGCCGCCCGCACCGCTCCCATTCCGCTGCGCGTCACGCCCGGCGCGGCGATCGCCGCTGCCACTGGCACGACGGGCAGCAGTGGCACCGAGGCGCCCAAGCCGCCGCCTGTGCAGCAGCCGAAGCCCAACATCAGCGACATCCTCATGACCGTCCCCGCGAAGGCGAACTGGCTGAACACCGCCACCGTCAGCGCACCGCTCACCACCAGCGCGCGCTTTTGGGCGATTCAGTCCATTCCGGCGGCACTCGTGATCTTTGCCACACTCTTCGCATGGTTCCGACGCCATCGAGAGGAAGTCACCCACGGCCTGCGTGGCGAGTTGCAGCAACTATGGCGCGGACTCGAGCAGCAAAATCTGGATGATCGTGAATTCCTCCAGCGTGCCGCCCATTTCATCCATCGCAGCCAGCCCGGTGAGGTTCAGGACGCGGAGTTGAAGCAGATCCTCCACCGCTATGAAACGCAGAGCTTCACCGCCGTGCCGGTGGCAGCAGAAGCGCTCGGCACGGGCGAACGCAGCCGCATTTTGACCATGCTGGCACCGCTGCTGAGACGCGCGGCCCTGTTCATCGCCGCTTTGGCCACGCTCACGGTTCATGCCGCCGCCGCGGACGAATCTCCCGACGAGCTTTACCGGCAAGCGCGTGAGGCTTTGGAAAAAGGCAAGTTCACCCAGGCGCAGTACCTCGGTGAATCGCTCACCCGGCAGAATCCGCCCGCTTTGAGCGCCGCCGTCTTCTCACTCATCGCCCATGCACGCTACCGGCAGGAAGATCTGGGCCGCGCGGCCATGTGGTATCAGCGCGCGCACTTGCTGGAACCGGCGAATCCCGAGGTGCGGCAGAACCTGCGGCATCTCGATGAGAAGCTGCGCTTTTTCCGCTTCCAGGAAGAATCCCCGCTGGCCGAATGGAGCCTGCTGCTGGGCAAAAACACCTGGATCATCGCCGCCTCGGCCGGTGTGTGGCTCATCCTGCTGGCCATCATGCGCTGCATCCTCGCCTCCTCTCGCAAGTCCTCCGGCGGCACCTGCGCCCTCGTCTTCAGCGTCGTGGGCATCCTGCTCTTCATTCCCTCCGCCACCTTCGCCGCCATCCGCCCCGAACCAGGCCAGCGCGTGAAGGATGTCATGGTCGTCACCGCCAAGGAAGTCAGCGCCTACACCGCCGCCACGCTCACCTCCGGCAGTGTCATCGACATTCCCCCCGGCAGCCAGGTGCGCCTGCTGGAAAAACGCGGCGCCTGGAGCTACGTCGAAATCCCCAGCGGCACCGACCCCGTCCGTGGCTGGGTCGAATCCGCCACCTGCACGCCACTCTGGCCGTGGGAGGTGACGCTGTTGCCGTGAGCAGACTGGCGATTACGCGCCCGCGCCGCCACCGGACCGGCCACCACCACCGCCCGGACGGCTGCCGGCCTCGCGGTCGAGCACCAGCAGGCTGGCAGTGTCATTGTCGGCGAGTTTGAGGCGGTCGAGCATGTCGCGCACGATCTTCTCCTCCTCCATCTGCTCGTTGAGGAACCAGAGCAGCAGATTTTTCGAGGCGTGATCCCGCACCTGCTCGGCGACTTCAAAGAGATCGTTGATCTGCTGGGTGACCTTCTCCTCCTGCTTCAGACTGTGCTGGAAGACATCGATGGGTGATTTGAAGTCCGCCTTGGGCTTGGCGATGGGCTGGAGCTCGACCTTCGCGTCGCGATCGGCGAGGTATTGGTAAAACTTCAGCGCGTGCATGGTCTCCTCACGGCTCTGGGTGAACATCCACTGGGCAAAGCCCGCGTAGGCCGTCTGCTCAAACCATGCGGCCATGGCGAGGTAAACGTAGCTGGAGCTCATCTCGTTGTTGATCTGCTCGTTGAGGAGTTTGGTGAGTTTGGAATTGAGTGTCATGACGCGCGTTGGGTTTGGGTGTGACGTGATTGAACCAGCAGTGGGAACGCAGCGCAAGGCTGCTCGGATGATTTTTTATGCAGGCAGAATGCTGCTGCAAGGCGGAGTGAGGGACGATTCACTTTCCTTTGGGCCAGCCTGCGCCACGATGAATGCCTCCCGCGATGCCCCAGCCCGCCGCATCACCCCATCACGAACATCACCCGCAGGTCGTGCGGCGAAATTTCCTCTGCCACTGCCTGGAGGGTGGATTGTACATGGGCGGGGTGGCATTTCTCCAGCCGGAAACGGTGATGCCGAAGATGGTGGAGCAGCTCGGCGGACGCTCCGCGATCATCGCTATCATGCCGGCGCTCCTGCCGGCCGCCTTCGCCATGGCGGGGCTGTTTGTGTCACCGCTGGTAGAGCGCCTGACACGCTTCAAGCCCTGGGTGATGACCTTTGGCCTGCTGCAACGACTGCCGTATCTCATCGCAGGTCTGCTGTTGTGGTTCATGCAGGATGCGGGCGCGTGGCTGCTGCCGGTGGTGGTGCTGACGCCGGTGATCTCCGGCCTGATCGGTGGCATCGGCGTGGTGGCGTGGATGGAAATGGTCACGCGCATGGTACCGGAGCGCATCCGTGCGGCGGGCTGGGCCGCGCGTTACATCACCCAGGCCTGCATCGGCATGGGGGCAGGCGCGGTGATCCATCAGGTGCTCACACATGCGCCTGGGCAGCGCGGCTACGCGATTCTGCATCTGGCCACCTTCGGCTTTTTGTTCCTGTCCTGGCTCTCGCAGGCGTTCATGCGCGAGCTACCCGCCGCGCATCACTATCATCCGCCTGCCGGCAGCTACTGGAGCTATCTGCGCAGCCTGCCGGGCCTGCTGGGCGCGCAGCCTCAGCTTCTCAAGATGATCGCCGCACGCTTCACCGGCATGGGTTATTTGATGGTCGTCTCCTTCCTCACGCTGCACGCGCTGCACACCACGGGCAGACCGGAGGCGGATGAGGGACACTTCGTTTCTTTCCAGAACATCGGCACCATCCTCGGCAGCGTGCTCGCGGCCTGGCTGGGCTATCACCGCGGCGGCAAGGTGCTGCTCATCCTCTCGCGCCTCGTCTGCGTGGTGATGTGCGTCTGGGTATGCCTGACTCAGTCGTTCAGCGGCTTCACCGCCGCCTATTTCGTCCTCGGTTTTGGTCTGTTTCTGGACCGGGTGGGAGATCTGACGCTCACCGCCGAACTCTGCCCGCCGGAGCGACGTTCCACGCTCCAGGCCGTGCTCGGCTTCTGCAATGTGTGGGCGCTGCTGCTCGCCACCAGCCTCGGAGGCGTGATCTACTCCATGAGCGGCTCGTTTTACCTCGTCGCCTGTCTTGCGGCAGTCCTCTCGCTCGTTTCCATTCTGATCCTGCGCGGAATTCCCGAGCCACGCGAACGACGTGCGTAGCTACTCCGCGCACTCGATGGTCGCACGCATGGAGACCTTGCACTCCGGCACACGTTTGTCAGGACCATACTCCTCGATCTGCTGCTGGCGCAGTTCCGCCAGCTCCTTGTGAACTGTCGCGACGATCACGCGTCCGCTGGCATGCACCTCCTTCGCCATTTTCAGCGCCAGATCGTGCGCATGGCCAAAGATCGCTCCCAGCATCTCGATGACATATTCGTGCGTGTGAACTTCGTCATCCAGCAGGATGACATGCCACGGCGGCTCCAGCTCGGGCGGAGCTGTCTGCGGCAGCGAGCGCGGCTGGTGCGGGGCGACCTGGGGCCTCTTCGGAACCACCGGAGCCGTGGCACAGCGGATGTCAGCGTTGGAAAACATTCTTGGCTCACTATGCCCCGGCCCCGCTGTCTCTCAAGCGTCCTCCGCATCCAACCCATGACTGCGATTTGCTGCGCCAGCTTTGCGCTGAGGGCAGTGAATGCTTGCCGGAGGGCGTGGGGGCGTGACAATCATGCTCCATGAATCCTTCCATCTGCCGCACTCTCAGCACGATCTGTTTCCAGGCGGGCATGCTCTCCATCCTGCTCTCCATCTGGATCTGGTGGTTTCTCAATGGCGACTCTCCCGAAGAGCAGGCGCATGCCGAACGCTTCGGCATCTTCATCGGCTTGTGGGCGCCCACGCTGCTGATTCTCTCCAACCGCTTCGACCGCTACGCCGACAAGGCCAAGGAACTGCCCGGATTGAAAGACAACGACGAAACAGACGCCGCCTGACCGGGCAGGCGTTTTACATCGGCTCGCGGCCTGTGGCCTCGACAAACTGCTGGCGCAGACTGCTGTAGGCCTGCTGCCATTCATC
Source organism: Prosthecobacter sp. (assembly GCF_034366625.1). Taxonomy (NCBI): domain Bacteria; kingdom Pseudomonadati; phylum Verrucomicrobiota; class Verrucomicrobiia; order Verrucomicrobiales; family Verrucomicrobiaceae; genus Prosthecobacter; species Prosthecobacter sp. The sequence goes on along the minus strand of NZ_JAXMIH010000008.1, from coordinate 806,527 downwards.
CACCACCCGCTGCAGTTCCATCACCTGCTTTTCCAGCGTGGTGATGCGTGACTGTTGCATGACATCCCCCGCGCCGGATTTTTCATCCGTTCGCCCGGTGCCGAGCAAGGTCGTGGCCGCGCTGCGCACATGATGCGGGCTGGCCTTGAACCAGCCCAGCTCGGACAGCCGCGCCTCTGTGTTGTCCAGACAGTTGATGATCGTCACGTTCTCGTCGATTTCCCCCGTGGCCAGAAACTCCTGGATCGTCGCCACGTTCGTCGGGCCATAGAGGTAATTGTCCGGCATCTGCACCAGCAGATCCATCTGCAGGTCTGGAATCATCGGTGCACGCTGCCAGCTCATGCGGTTATCACTGGAAATCTTGTCGAGCGGCGAAATTTTCGCATCGGCAGCCCAGCCGCGCATTGTTTCGAGATCGATGGGGCCATAGACTTCCTTGTCCGAGGCTTTGAGCAGATGCCAGGTGCGTTCGTGCATGCCCTAGATAATCAAATTCATGGGCCTCCGCCAAGCTCAAAGTGCGGCTGAATTCGATGGCGGACGGATTTGACGCCGCCGCTTCCCTGCAAGACAGCGCCCATGCCCCTCGTAAATCCGCGCCTCCATGATCCGCCCTCTGCTTGTCCTCCTTTTCACCGCCACGAGTCTTCGCGCTGCCGGTCCCGCCGTCTTCACCCTCAAAACGATGACGGCGCAGATGAAGTACGACGCCAGCGAGCTGCTCGTGCAGCCCGGCCAGGCAGTGAAAATCTTTTTCGAAAACGGCGACGACCTCCCGCACAACCTCGTCTTTTGCCAGCCCGGCACCGACACCGCCGCCATGGCGATGAAGCAGATGGAAAAACCCGAGGAAGCGCTGAAACGCAACTGGCTGCCCGATGACAAGCGCATCTGGCTGAGCTCCAAAATGCTCAATCCGCATGAAAAACAGGAACTGAGCTTCACCGCACCCGAAAAACCCGGCAGCTACCCCTACGTCTGCACCTTCCCCGGCCACGCGCTCACCATGCGCGGCGAGATGAAAGTCGCGCCCGCAGGCGACATCCTGCACGATCTCCAGTTCGCCCTCTACCTCGGCAACTGGAAGCAGTTGCCGGATTTTTCCGAACTCAAACCGCATCGCGAAGGCAAGGTCGAGGACAATCTCCTCCAGGTGAAGCTCGACGACTACAAAAACGAGTTCGGCGTCGTTTACACCGGCAAGCTCATCGCGCCGAAGAAGGGATCCTATCGTTTCTTCCTCGCCAGCGACGATGGCGCACGCATCCTCATCGATGGCAAGGAGGTTATCAATCACGACGGTGTTCATCCTTCCAGCGACATTAAGGAAAAGGGCCTCTCGCTCGACAAAGGCGCGCATGAGTTTCGCCTCGAATACTTCCAGGGCGGCGGGCAGATCGAACTCTACGCCGCATGGAAAGGCAGCGACTTCCAGATCACGCCGCTGTCGAAATGGCTGCATCCGCACTGGAAAGGCGGGGCCAAGAAGCAGAAGGAGTTCGATCCCATCCCCCTCGTGGCGAAGGGCGAACCGGTCATTTACCGCAATTTCATCCAAGGCGCGGGCAACCGCGCCATCGGCGTCGGTTATCCCGGCGGCATCAATCTCGCCTGGAGCGCCGAGAGCATGAACCTGGCCCTCATCTGGCGTGGCGCGTTCATTGACGCCGCCAAACACTGGAACTCACGCGGCGGCGGCCACGAGAAACCGCTCGGCTACGACGTGCTCCAGCCCACCGGCGAAGTCACCCCCGCCTTCCATGTTACCGACAAAGCCGACGCCGAATGGCCAAAGTGGGACAAGATGAAGCGCTTCGACGGCTTTGAATGGAAAGGCTACACACTCGATGCCCAACGCCTCCCCACCTTCCGCTACACCTGGCAGGGAGCCGAGATCGAAGAATCCTTCGCCACCGAAGGCAACGGCAACAAGGCCGACAGCATTGCCAAACTCATCCGCACCGTCAAAGTCAGCGGCACATTGCCAGCCAATGCCTGGTATCGCATCGGTGTCGGCTCGTTTGAAGCCAAGGACGATTCGTTCGTGTTCAAAAGCCCCAAACCTTACCGCGTCACCGCCACAGGAGCCCAGCTTGCCGGCCAGAATCTCGTCATCCCCGCCAAAGCCAGCACAATCACGATCACTTACCAGTGGGCTCAGTAATCCTTCGCCAATTCACTGCCATGAAACGCATTCTTTCTTTGCTCTTAGCCCTTGGCCCTTCGCTTTGGGCCGCTGATCCCGCCGAAGCCGACTACTACAAGATCACCACCTTCCAGACGCCCAAGGAAACCGCGCTCGAAGTTGGCTCCATCGATCTCTTGCCAGATGGCAAACTCGTCATGGGCACACGACGCGGCGAAATCTGGATCGTCAGCGGTGCTGGCAGCAGTGATCCTTCCAACGTGAACTACAAACTCTTTGCCAGCGGCTTGCACGAGGTGCTGGGCATCGCCTACAACCCCAAAGACAAAAACATTTACGCCACCACGCGCCATGAGATCACCCGGCTCAAAGATGTGGATGGCGACGGCCGTGCCGATGTCTTCGACAACGTGAATGACAGTTGGGGCGTCTCTGGCGACTATCACGAGTACGCCATCGGCTCCAACTTCGACAAAGCAGGCGATCTCTGGGTCACGCTCTGCCTCACCGGCTCCTTCAACAGCTCCGTGCCCTTCCGTGGCTGGGCTCTGCGCATCAAACCCGACGGCACCATGGTTCCCACCTGCTCCGGCATCCGCAGTCCAGGCGGCATGGGTTTCGACGCCGATGGCGAGGTCTATTACTGCGACAACCAAGGACCGTGGCACGGCTCCTGCACGCTCCAGCATCTCGTTCCCGGCAGCTTCCAAGGTCATCCCGCAGGCAACATCTGGTATGACAAAGCCCCAAACATGGGTCCGCGCCCGATCGATCCCGTCCCCGAAGCTTTCCAAGGCGAACGCAGCCGCAAAGAGGCCCGCCCCGGCGGCGATCCCGACCGCATGGTGAAGGAACGCGAGCGCATCAAAGAACTCCTCCCACCCGCCGTGTATCTCGTTCACGGAAAAATCGGCAACTCCGCCTCCGCCATCATCTGCGACCTCAGCGCTGGCAAATTCGGCCCGTTCAGCAAACAACTTTTCGTTGCCGATCAGTCCCACAGCAATCTCAGCCGCGTCTTCCTCGAAACCATCAATGGCATCAAGCAGGGAGTCGTCTTTCCCTTCCGCGGCGGTTTCGCCAGTGGCCTGATCGGCGGACGCATGGATGAGGAAGGCCGGGTCTTCGTCGGCGGCAGTGATCGTGGCTGGGGCGCGCGCGGTGGAAAACCCTTCTGCTTCGAAAAGTGTGAGTGGACCGGCAAAACGCCCTTCGAAGTGCATGAAATGCGCGCCAAGCCCGATGGCTTCGAACTCACCTTCACCCAGCCCGTTGATCCCGCCACCGCCGGCGATGTGAAGAGCTACTCCATGCGTGAGTTCACCTATGCCTACCGCGAGCAATACGGCGGCGATGAAATCGACGAGATACTGCCAAAGATCACCGCCGCAAAGGTCGCCGAAGACGGCAAATTCGTCCGCCTCACGATTTCGCCGCTCACCAAGGGCCACATCCATGAGCTTCACCTGGACGGCGTGAAGAATGCCGAAAAACAGCCGCTGCTCCACACCGTCGGCTACTACACGCTGAACGAGATTCCGGCGAAGTAGCGGTTCAAGGCGTCAAGCCCCGTCAAGGTGGTCAAGCATTGTTCCTGGAACTTTGCTGTCCATTCCTTGACCTCTTGACCACTCCTTGACCTATTCCACCGCAATGCACATCGAACTCAACGACCTGTCGAAACGTTTCGGCAGAACGACCGCCCTCGACCACGTGGATCTCAATGTGCCTCCGAGTTCGATCATCGCGGTGCTCGGAGAGAATGGCGCTGGCAAATCCACGCTGCTGTCGCTGCTCGGAGGTGTGCTGGCTCCTGATCAGGGCCTGATCCGCTACGACGGGCAGACGTTCAGCCGCGAGAAGCTGGAGCTACGCAAACGTCTGCTCTTCACCCCGGATGTGCCGTTCATGTTTATGGATCGCAGCATCGCGGCCAACATCGCCACCTTCGCTTCTCTTTATGACGCTCGAGTGGAAGAACACGACGCGGAACTCACGCACATGCTTGAGGAAACCAGCATCGCGGCGCTGCTGGACCGCAGTGCGGGCTCCTTGTCACGCGGCCAGCTTTGGAAGGCGTTCATGGCCTGCGTCACCGTCGTGCGGCCTGAATTGTGGCTCGTGGATGAACCATTCGCCTCCGGCATGGATGTGATCGGCATGGGCGTGTTCCGCCGGCTGGCGCGTAAGCTTGCCGACACGGGCGGCACGCTCATTTACACCACGCAGATGGTCGATCTGGCTGCGGAATTTTCCGATCATGTGTGCGTCCTGCGGCAGGGACATGTTGTTTTATGGGAAACGAGCACCCGTGTGCGGGAAATGATCGCATCCGCGCCCGAGGGCCAGGAAAATGTGCTGCGCGGCCTGCGCTGACCTCCTCCCATGTTTTTTCATCATCCAGAAAGCGAAACCACCCTCCGGCGCATGGCGCGTGCTGCGCTGTATGGCGTGGTCATGGAGAAAAGCGACATCCGCATCTGGCCGCGCCTCAAAGCCGCGTTGAAATTCGTGCTGTGGGAATTGATCATCGGCTGGTTCGTGCTCGTGCTCTGCGGTTTCCTTCATCCGGTGTTCCGTGATGCTGGGTGGCGGGACTTCATGCTCGCGGGTGGCGTCACCGCCACCGCGTTGCTGCTGAACGCGCGCCTCATGCGGCTGCTGGACTCCAGCCCCACTGTGATCGCACTTTATCATCTGCCCGTGAGCGGACGCGACATCAACCGTTGGGCGCTGGGTGAAACATTACGTCACAGTCTCGCACTGCTGCCGCGCATGCTGGTGGTCGCCTTTGCCTGGCAGGGCTTTCCTGCACTGGCCGCCGCATGGCCGCAGGTTCTGGCCGTAGGCGTGCTGCTGTGGCTCGTCATGCTGGCTTGCGTGATGCTGAACAACGAGCCGCTCGTTTTGAATCTGCGCGTGGCCCACGTCTGGCGTGTCGTCCTGCTGACCTGGCTCATGCTGCTACTCTATGCCTGGTGGCGGGAAAAATCTCTCTCCCACGCCACCAGCCTACCGTCTTGGATTCCCGCATTGTGCGAACCCGCCTCCTGGCTGCTCCCCACGAAGTGGGCCATGCACGGTGTATTACACGAATCGTCCGCCATGCTGACGCTTGTCTGCCTGGGACTCGGAGCCTGGTTGTGGCGGCGTTTCCCGGACAAAAATGCCGCCGTCTTCGACCAGACTCTGGAAGGCTTCATCCAGCCCGGCTCTGATGATGGGGATGACGAAACATGGAATGAATCCGGGGCCGCGCCTGTGACAGCGCCGGAGGTGACTGACGAGATTGTCACCGCACTTGGTAGTGTATCTGAAAAAATCAGCCGCATCATGGCACGAGAGACGTCCAAAGCCTGCACCGGCTGGATCGAAAAACTGACCTATGCCTCGTTGCGCGGCAGGGATCGCATGCTCGCTCCGATTTTGATCGGTTATGATCCCGGCTGGACCACCCGTTGGTGGCTGGCGCTGCGCCTCTGCATTCTGCTGCTCGTTTTGGGCTATACCTTGTTCGAGTTCGGCACGAGTTGGATCACTCCTGATGCTATGGAGCCATGGTTGTGGATCGCTCCGCTGGCCTTGCTACTAGGCTTGGGGTATCCGCTTTCAAATTCCATCCCGATGGCTGTAGAATCGTGGCCGCTGGGACAACACGCCATGCCCTGCTTCGCAGGATTGCCAATCGGTGTCCGCGAACTGATGCGCGTCTCCTTCCGCGTCACAGCCGTGCGGACGCTGGGCGCGCTCACGCTCGCCCTGCCGGTGCTGGCGGCTCAATGCTTCATCCTGAAACAGCCGGAGCGCATTCCCGCGCTGCTCGTGACAGCGGCGAGTCTCAGCGCGTGCTGGATCATGGCTCGGCCAGCCTTCATTTATTATCGTCTACAACAAGTTTCCCGTCCGGCCAGAAGCGCCGTGCTCAGCCATTGGTGCTGGTATCTCGTTCTCGCGCCGCTCGCGCTCGGGCTGGTATTTTCTTTTGTCCTGGCCATCGCGATGCCTCTCTTGCCTGCGCTAGGTGCCGGGCTCTGCGCCCGATGCATGTACGGCATCTTTCATGGGCGTGCCCGCTCTCGAAAACTCGACTGGGTGTCCGATTGAACCTTCCCACTATTTCAGCGGCTTCGCCTTCGGCACGCTCATCAAGTGGAACTCCGGTTCTGGCTTCTGCTCCACGATCTGTGCAGTGGAGACCGGTTCCGCGCGCCGCACTTCGAAGACAGGACTGCTCTGCGTGGCCAAAGGCAGCTCCGCACGCCGCACTTCTTCACCCTGTAGTGGCTTCACCTTCACCCCGTCCGGCAGTTCAGCCCGGCGCACCTCCTCCTGTGCGTTCACCACGAGGACCGGGGCCGAGTAATGCTTCACCGCCGCCGTGATCACGGCCAAACGGGCGGGAGCGACACTCATGGCCGTTTCCACAATTTTGCGCACCTGCGCCGGCTCGGCGTTCACCGCGTCGATCGCCGCCGTCACGATCTCACCTGCACAGGATTCGTTAATGACCAATGCCTCCTCCAGCCGCATCACCAGTTTGTCAGGATTCGCCCGGATCGCTGCGAACAGCTCCGCACAAAGCATTTCACAGGTGAGCCGCGCCGGTTTCGATTTCACCGGCTGGGCTTGCGCCTGTGATGTCACAAGACACAGCAGGCAGAATAGACAAATCAAACGCATGGGTTGGAGAATGGATGAGGGAATGACGGATTCAATGCGGCTTCCTTCAAATCGTCTTTCACGACATTCAGTCTTTTTGTGGCGCCGGGTTCAAAACCTCCCCTCCAGCACCTCGGTGTGCTCGAATGAACTGTTCGGGTGAGACACGGTTCAAGGCCGTGTCAGCATATCCCTGGCCAGGATTCACATACGGCCCAATTCTCACCTCGAAATGCAGATGGGCCAGCGGCGCTGATTTCGCCGTGCCCACCGTGCCGATTGGATCTCCACGCTGCACGATCTGCCCCATGCGCACACGAACCGACTCCAGATGCGCATACATCGTCTGCACCACAGGGCCAAGTTCATCTCCCTCCGGCAGGCGATGCGCGATGAGGATCATTTTGCCCCAAGTTTCATGCGGAATGCCCGCATACACGACTCGTCCTGCTCCCGCCGCGTAAACGGGATCACCCAGGTCGGAATTCTCGCCGCCGATGCCGTTCAAATCATCGCCCAGATGCCGTTCGATGCGAAACGCCCGCGCATTGTAGGTGAATGCGCCGTGCTCCGAACCCAGCGGCATGTCGAACCGCGTCGCCAGCGGCAGCGTGGCCGTTTCACGCGGCGTCAGCCTCACAAACGCCGGGTCGAGCGGCTTCGGTTTCACGGCGGAGTCGGGCAAATCTTCCAACCGTGGTCCCAGCCGCTGCCAGATCACACCGACAACCGCTGCCGCGAGGGCAAGGGTCAAAATCACGCGCATGATCCGCATCACTTTCTTCATGTCGGAGATTCGGCGGATGCCGCAGCGTTGCAAAGAGAACGTGCCCCCCTTAAATAGCCCCATCTTCGTGAACACGCCCTCCCCTTCCTCGTTTGGTTCTCCCAAAGTCTCCGTCTTCAGCGGCAAGGCCAGCTACGACGATGCTGATGCCCTGCGTCAGCAGATCGAGGCCGCCATCGCCGCGCTGGATCTTCCCGGTGATTTCATCAAGCCGGGCGACCGCGTCGTCCTCAAGCCAAACTGGGTCAAAGAACACAACGCCAGCAAGCCCGAGGATGAAAACGGCTGGCTCACCATCATCACGCATCCCGCCGTCGTGCGCGAAGTCGCCCGCTGGGCCGCAGGCAAGCTGCAAGGTCATGGATCTGTCACGCTGTGCGATGCACCTCAAAGTGATTCGTCCTTCGCCACTATCCGCCGCCTGCAACGCCTCGACGATCTCATCACCGATCTCACGCGAGAGTTCCCCGGCGTCGCCTTTCTCCTGTTCGACATGCGCTGTGAGGAGTGGACCATCGATGACGGCGTCACCATCGCCAAACGCGAGCTGCCCAGCGATCCCTCCGGTGCGGTGGACATCCATCTCGATGCCGACAGCGAATTCCTCGGCCATCCTGGCCTCGGCAAGCTCTATGGAGCCTCCTTCGACTTCGCCACGACGAACCGCCAGCACACCGACCCGCATCACGAATACCGCATCTGCCGCACGCCGATGAACGCGGACGTGCTCATCAACATTCCCAAGCTCAAGACGCACAAGAAAGTCGGTCTCACCGTCGCGCTCAAAAATCTCGTCGGCACCACGCCGCGCACGAACTGGCTGCCACGCCACACCGAAGGCACGCCCGCCGAAGGTGGCGATCAGTTCGCCGAATCCTCCGCCAAACGCGCGCTCGAAGGCACGCTCATGCGCACTGCCAAAAAGATCCTCTTTGGCCGCTTCTTCCTCTCCAAGCTCTTCGTCCCGCTCAAAAAACTCGGCCGAGTCATCTTCGGTGACACCAAGGAAGTCGTCCGCTCTGGCAACTGGCACGGCAACAACACCGCCTGGCGCATGATCCTCGATCTGCACAAATGCTTCTTCTACTTCGACGGCACTGGCAGACGCCGTGAGAAGCCGCTGCGCTACCTCACCATCGTCGATGGCATCATCGGCGGCGATGGCGACGGCCCCATGTCCTGCGATCCCGTCGCAAGCGGCGTCATCCTCGCCGGCACGCACCCCGTCGCCGTCGATTGCGTCAGCGCCCAGCTCATGGGCCTCAATTGGAAAAAAACCCGCCTCCTCAACGACGCCTTCGCCATCCAGCGCCTCCCCATCACCGGCTTCGCTCCCACCGACATCACCGTCGCCTCCAACAAGCCCGAATGGACCGGCCCCTTTGAGCAAATGCGCGATTGCTTCGAATTTCGCTGCCACTTCGGCTGGGCCGGGCATCTGGAAAGCGATGAACGGCTGGCGAAGCAGCCGAAGAAAGCCGCTTGAGCCGAATTCAATTCGGGAGCTTCCCGCCGCGGCCACGCAGGAAGAACGGAACCAGCAGCAACGCGCCATTGAGGGCGAGTCCAAACAGTCCGCCGACTACGCCCTGAATCACTCCGACCCACGTGCCGAGGTCCAGCTTCTTGAAGTCATCGACGGAAGCAACGTCGACGTAAATCACGAAGGCCACACCGGCCACCATGAGAGCGCAGCCGCGCAAGGCCGGGCTGAGTCCCACGCGCAGGATCATGACTGCCAGCAGCGCCATGCATGCCTGGATGGCGACACGCGGGCTATCGACCAGTGGAGAGGTGATGCCGAGTTGTTTGCCCAGCAGCCACAACGCGGCACACCAGAGGATGAATTCCATGAACGCGTGCGAGTTTTTGCGCTGGTTCACTAGCTCAGGTCGCAACGTGACGGCTTTTTTCTCCGCAACGCCCGCCTCCTTCTTCCAACCGAGGCGTTCCGTCGCTATGCGCAGATTTTCCCAATAGACCGGCTCCGTGGGAACGGCATCGGCAGCCAGTTTGAAGGCCACGGCGGCATTGGTGTAGTCCTTGGCATCCAGCAGCAGGCAGCCGAGGTAGTTGCGTGCCGTGGCGTAGTCTGGTTTGCGTTCCAGAAGATTTCGCACCGCTTCAAGCGCAGCCGTGGCTGATCCTGCCTTGTCGAGGCAGCGCACGGCCTCCATCCGTGAGTCGTCATCATCTGCTTCGAGAATGATGGCCTGCTGATAAGCCGCGGCCGCCTCGGCATGACGTTTCTGATCCTGCAACAACCGGCCGAGGTTGCGATGGAACAATGCCTTGCGTGGATTGAGCCGGATCGCCTCACGATAGGCGTTGATGGCATCGTCGAAACGCTCCAGCCGGTCGGCATACACGCCGATGTTGTTCCACAGCAGTGACTCGGAGGGATCGTAGGCAAGCGCACGGCTCGCGACCTCCAGAGCGCGTTGCGTCTGGCCCAGCTTGTTCAGGCAATAGGCCAGATCCATGTGGGCGGTGATGTCTTTGGGATGCTGCCGGAGATACTCCTCAAAATACGCAACAGCCCCCTGATGGTCACCCGCATCCATTTTGGCATGAGCGGAATCCAGCGGCGAAGGAGCGGCAGGCTGCGGAGGCGGAACGGGCGGAGGTTCAGGAGCCTTCGGCGGCGGTGCAGACGCTGGTGGCGAAGAAACAGGCTCAGGAGGTGGCACCGGCTTGGGTTCCGGTTTGGCGACGCGTTTCCTCGCCGGTTCATCGCCGCCATCACTCACACCCAACGCTTCTTGCGGTTGGCGTGCAGGACGAGACGCCTTGGGCTCCGAGGGAGCGCTGGATTTGTTCTGCAGCGGTTGCGTTGCAGGCGGCGCTTTGACGGCGGGCAATGCTTCCACCTGCACCACAAGGGCCAGCGCCTCGGCCTCACTGAGCAAGCCATCCGTCGCGCCGAACTGATGCTTGTAGTAGTAGTCGTGAACGAATCGCCGCACCGCGTCTCCGGGCAGCACGCTTGTGGCATGCGCGGCGATCTCGCCCGGCGTGGCATTGCCCGCAGGCAGGGCACCGCGGGCCGAGAGCACATTGCGCAGGCGCGCCCAGAGTTCGTCGTGTTTGGCGTGCATCAGGAGCCTCTCTCAAATTGTTCAACCCAGGCCTGCGCGGTGGCGACAACATCCGGAGCCAGCGACTCGCCGTAGGCGGAGGGATAGTAATACTCAAACACAAAGCGGCTCACCTCGCGGGTGCCAAGCTGCTCATCGGCACGACGCGCCAGATCGCCCGGCGTGGCCGCATCATCCGTGGGAACACCACGTTTTTGCAAACAACTCTGCACCCGCTTCCACAGCGCCACATGATCCACCGCGGCAGACGGAGGCGTCTGAGGTTGTTCCGGTGGAGGCTCTGGAGCAGCGGCGGCCTTGCATTGCTGCACGAATTTCGCACCGCGTCGCTCCTCGACTTCGGCGAGACATTCCCGATCGGTTTCGGTGGCGAGCCATGCGCGCAGTTCTGTTTCTGCTTCGGAGTTGTTCAGCGAACTCAGAATGGCCAGCGCGTCACGCCGGTCCGCCCAGCCGCCGCTTTCATGCAGTTTCCGCGCGACATTCAGTGCTTTCTCGTCGCTGGCGAGCACACTTTGCCGCGCTTCGAGCCGTGCGGCGCTGGAAGAGCAGCGAAGCAGGTGCTGCGCTGCCAGTTCCGCAAGCTGCACAGGATTGCGGCGGGAGAGAAAAGGCGTGAACAGGCTCGGCTTGCCGGTGGACCATTCGCCCTCGATCCAGGACGCCAGCAAATCGTCCAGCGCCGGATACTGCGTCTGCTCCAGCAATTCCACCGCCTGCGGTTTCCAGTCGATGCCTTTGGCGAGCGCCTCACGCACGCTTGCCCACAGTTGCGTGCGATCACCGGCGAGAATGAGCCGCAGCAGCTCGGCGGCACGCGGCATCTTTTGCGCGTGACGCAGCATGGCCGCCAGCCGGTTCAGTTTCGGTATGCTCGGATCTCGCTGAGAAGACGAAACGAACAAATCGTAGCATGGCTGCGTGAGGCAAAGCTGCGCATAGGTGGCGAGATCATCGGAAGTGCCGTGATCGAGCAAAACAGGATAAATGTTCTCACGATGCCGACGTGTGATCTCCGTATCCGCGTAAACCTCACGCGCCTTGGCGGCGTCCTGCGACTCCGCCTGTTCCTCCGGTCCGGCGGGCTGTCCTAGCTCGCTGGTGAAACAGGTTTCGTCATACCACTGATATTGGACGGCGGGGTCGTCATCGTCTGACACGAGGTAGCTCGCACGTCGGGTGGCCTTGCGTGAAGGCGTGCGCACGAACTCCGCCACAGCCTGCGCGGCCGCTGGCAGGATGATCTGACGCAGCCATCCGAGCGAGGTCCCTATCTCGTCAAAACTTCCACTGTTCATGATCACCTTGTGATGATGCCGGACGAGATGCTCCTGCAATTCACGCCGCGCTGCGAGCCCCGCCGGTTGCTGGCTCTGCTCCAGAAATCGTTCCGCCCAGGCGGGGCGTGCCTTGTCGAGTTCCTCACGTTGCAACTGACGAAGAGCGCTCTCCAACACGGGACGGGCCATGTCTTCGAAGTACGTCTGACAGGCCAGCGGGTCGATGGCCTGCATGATCTCAATCACCCGGCCCATGCGCCAGGCTTCGTTGTAGTCGCGCACATAACCACGAGCGATGGCGGCCAGAGCAGGCAATGCGCTGGCGTGATGTGGATTACCGAGGGATTTGGCGACTTCCTCGTCCAACCAGCCATTCGCATCCTGCAACAACGTCATGAGATGATCCGTGGCGCGGCGGTCCTTGACCATGCCCAGGGCACGAACGGCCGTCACGCCGGTGGCGCTGTTCCGGTCGCGCGTGTGCTGAATCAGGCAGGCGATGGACTCGTCGCTGGGAGGCAGTTTCCCAAGCTCGGTGATGCTATCATACTGATCCATGCGCGAAGCATCGTGCGACCGGCGCACCAACTGCGCGATCTGGCGTTTGAGGAGGAACTCGGAGAGCATGGCGAAATCAGGCGGGGGTGCCGGACACTGGCCGGTGCTGGCAGATTTGGCAAAGCGGACGATGCGTGGATTTCCCATGCGTGTCGTCGCCGGCAGTCGCCGCGCGTTTTTCAAAAGAGTCCAACAGCGCCGTGGCCTCGGCCTCGCTCAGACTGCCGGTCGTCTGCCCAAAGCGGGCCGGATAGTAGAAGCCGTCCACAAAACGCCGCACGCGGTCATCGCCGTCGGTCTCGTGGCAATGCAGCGCGATCTCATGCGGCGTGAGCGGCTCTGAACGCAGTGGCATGCGTCCCTGCTCGCGCAGAAGGGCGAGAAGTCGCGTCCAGAGTGCTTCAGCGGCCGGGATCATGAAGATTGGGATGAATCGTTGCCGTTTCCTGACCGTCTTCGACGCCATTGTAGAAACGCCAGCGCCATCAACGCGCCTGCGGCAGCCCAGGGCATCCAAGGGCGGATGAGCAATTCCCACAGCGGTGGCAGTTCGGCCACCACGGAGGGATTCGGCTTGCTCGGACCTCCGCTGCCAGAAGAAAAGGACGTGGAGGCCTCGGGTGCTGGCGGTGGCGGAGGTTCGTCGATTTTCGGCGGCGGCGGAGGTGGCTCAGGAGGAGGAGGTTGTGGTGGTGGTTTCGGCTTTGGCTCGGGCTCCGGTTCCTGATTGATCGGCCCGGGCTCATCCTTGGGGCGATCAATCGGCACGGGTGATGGCTGCTGGTCCGCACCGCCACGCATCAGCAACAGGCCAGCACTTGCCGCGATCAACGCGATCAAAGCGGCGATCAGAAACCACTGGCGTGGCAGAACTGGACGGTCAGAGGACATCGATTTTCAAAGGATGATCGCGGCTTTGATCCAGCCGTGGTACCAGACACAACGGCGAACTGCGGTAAATGCTGCGCGGCCAGCGCACGAGGCTGGCTTCGCCAAAACGCCAGCAAGCGATGACGAGACAGAAGAAACCGGGCACGATCAGCGCCACATGCAGCGCAAGCGCGCCTTCGCCGTTGCGAAGCGCGAGCGCATGCAACAGCGCCCACAGCAGCACCACAGCCACAAACTGGCGCTGGCGACGCAATGCCATGCGAATCACGAGAAAAATCATCAACCCGGCGATGGTGAGCGCAAACGCAGCCGGCACACTGGCTAATGAGGTCCATGACAAGCTGATGACCCAGCCGATGCAGGCCACACGCTGCCATATCCGCACGACATCCGCAGCGGCCTTGCCGACAACCGTGACCACGATCCAACTCAGCACGAATCCACCCGCCAGCCAAGCGAGAGCAGATGTTGATCCCCGTGCGCTGATGCATGCGAGCATCGTCCAAACGATATAAATCATCAGATACCGCCTCCTGCTGCCCAAAGGTTCAACCTGCTGGGCGGCAAGTCCGGCAAACGCAGCCGTTTCGAGTATCGCAACGATTCCCGTGACATGCCATCCCGGCACCACATTGGCGATCCATGCCAGAGTCAGCGCACCCAGCACCGGCCACACATGCCACGAATCGGCGAACAAAGCGGCTTCAAATCGTTCCTCACCGGCGTGGCGCAAGAACTCCTGCGGTGTCTGCCCGGCGGCATCACGTTCCTGCTCATAAACTTCGCGGCCCGGCGCTTTCATGAGTCCACCACCTCCCGCACGAGTGACATCTGCCAGTCCGGCGTCACGCTCAGCACCGCGAGACGCGGTTGGCGCCTTTCCTCCGCGATTTCACGCAAGCTGATGAACAAAACCGCCGCCTCGCCGAGTCCGGCCTGTTTGCCCAGCAGTTGTTGGACCGCTTTGCGCGATGAAATCGGCTTCACACGTGCCAGCAACGATTCCAGGCGGGCCAGATCGCGCACGGGATGTTGAATCCGCAGGTCACGGGCCTTCCCGTCGGCATCCAGAAAACGAAACCGCACCCTATACTTGCGTCCGCACAACAAACGGCACAGCGCCACGCTGAAGGACAGGGATTTCTCGTGCCGGTAGAGCAGCAGCTCACGATCTTCCTCGTCTTCGGCGATGCCGGTGTCGAGCACGAGGCACACATCATCATCGGTCGGATCTTCAAACTCTCGCACCGCGAGTTCCATCGGATACTCCGGCATGCGCAGCGACGTGACGAGATGAATGTGCCGCGGATTGTCACCCGCGCGATAGGAGCGCACGCCAATGAAGTCCTCCATCGCCGCCGGACTGGCATGTTGTCGCCCGGCGGCATGACGGCGGCCGATCAGCAACTGCACCGCACGATCCTGCAGCCGGTAAACCGCAGGCAACGCGAGCATGCGATGTTGGAGCAGGAAAATCTGCTCGCACACCACCAGGCTGCCCGGAAAGCAGCGGCGCACGCGCAGGTCCACGATTTCATGCTCGCCACGCATGTTGATCGTGATGCTCCACTCCAGCTCCACCGCCTCACGCGGCGCGAGCTGTGGCGTAATGAACGGCGGTGAGGGCAACATGCGGCCGTCGGCACGCACGCGGACATGAGATTGCAGAAACAACGCAGGGCGTCGCCGATGTGCGTTCACCAGACGCAAGCGCAGTGTGACGATGCCAAGCGCGTGGAAATCCTCTGGCAGGCGCAGCACCTCGCACAGCAGTGAATCACCTGCTCCATGCGTCAGAAACGTAGCCGCCGCCACCCAGCCGGCTCCGAGCAGCAACAGCACCGCCACGACCTTCGACGCATCGGGATGCGGAGACACCTGTGCCACGATGATTCCAACCACCAATGCCGCCACACACCACGCGGCGGTGGTGTGATCGAGAGTGGCGTCATTTCGCGTGGGCTTGAGCATGGGATGAGAGCTTCAAATTCCGGGCACCTTCACCGTCGCGATGATGCGCCTGACGATTTCCTGCTTCCAGGCGGTCGTGCTGAGCGTCTCCTGGGACGTGCTGGCAGGAAACACCCGATGAGGCAGCACATGCTGCGCCAGCAGCTTGATGTCGTCGGGAATCACATAGGCACGCCCTTGCACCAGCGCATAGGCCCGCGCCAGATGCATCAATTGCAGGCCGGAACGTGGACTCGCACCGATCTGCAACGCCTCATCACCACGCGTGGCACGCACCAGCGCCAGGATGTAATCGATGAGCGACTCCGCAAGCTTCACCTCCGGCACCTTGGCCATGATGCCGCGCAGCGTCGCCGCGTTCATGACGGGCTGAAGGCTTTGAATCGGGTCCGTTGTAGCGCGTGCGAGCAGGATGCGCTTCTCCTCCGCTTCGTCGGGATAACCGGGTGAGAGCAGCATCTGAAAGCGGTCGAGCTGCGCTTCTGGAAGATCATTCACGCCGCGATGCTCCACGGGATTCTGCGTGGCAATCACCATGAAGGGATCGGGCAACTGGTGCGTTTCGCCTTCGATGCTGACCTGCCCCTCACCCATGGCCTCCAGCAGCGCGCTTTGCGTGCGCGGCGTGGCGCGGTTCAGCTCATCGGCCAGCACGATGTGGCCAAACACCGGCCCCTGACGGAACTCACGCGTCCTTGGATCGACATAGCCCGTGACATCCACCGGCAGCAGGTCGGGTGTGCATTGGATGCGCTTGAAGGTGCAGTCCACTGAACGCGCGAGCGCGCGTGCGAGCATCGTTTTTCCCACACCGGGCATGTCTTCGAGCAGCACATGACCACGCGAGAGCAAGGCGGCGAGGACAAGGCGGATGGCATCATCCTTGCCGATGATCACCGTGGAGATGTTGCGTGCGAGCGTGTCGAGTGCCGAATGGATCTCTTTCATGAGGAATGGTGATGAGATTGGGAGGATGAAAACAACAGCGGACGGCTGCCGAGTATCAGCGGCACCACCCAGCGCGAAAGCAGCACCAAGAGCAAACCGGCGGCAAGCGTCCACGCCGCCCATGCCAGCGGAGCTGCGCCGCCAAACTGCACCAGCAAACGCTCGCCCAAGGCAGAACCAAGCAAGCGTCGGCACGCCATTCCAACCGCATTGGCGGACACGCCGCTTTGCCACAGCGCCACAAGCATGACGAAGCCGCAAAGCTGCCCGCCCACGAAAAACGCGGGCACCCAGCCGCGATGCCCTGGCACCGCAGGCCGGACACGCCGGATGCACGCGAGGATCAAACTCCCCGTCAACGTGAGCAGAGCCGCCACGCCCGTCAGCACCAGCACGGCCACCACGAGCCTCGTCCACGGCACTTCACCCTCGCGCCATGCCGCCAGCAGCGGCAGCACCAGCAAACAGAACAATCCTGCCGCCGTCAGCGCATGGCCCAGCAACGCCGCCCTGCCGACACCTGCGTACACCTTCTCACAGTGACGGCAGCTTTGAGACGCCCCGATCTGCTGCCAGTCCCAGCGCCGCAAGGACGCGCCGAGGAGCGCCACACCCAGCAGCACGCCAGCCACCAGCACTCCCGTGCGAAACATGGGACCGCCCGGCATGGGCGTGGTTCCAATTTCAAAGGCGAGCGCCGCGTGATCGCCCTGCTCCTCAAAATCGAGCGTTGAAGCAGCATCGAGCAAAGTGGCGCCGGTCAACGCGGCCGGAGCCGCCGTGCGGCCCGAGAAATCAATCTTCTCCGCGACCTTGAACACAGCACCGCCACCGAAGCCACCACCGATGTCCCACCAGACGCGCTGCTCATCATCAAGCGGAACGAGACGCTCTCCTTCGTAACAAACACGAACCACGTTGGGACGAATGCTCCGCAAAGGCGGCTGCTCCGGCCAGTCCGCCTGCCGTGGCAGCAAACGGATGCGCTCGGCCAGGCCAGGATGCTCACGCACGAGATACTTCGCCGCCACATAGGCCTTGTACACATTCTGTAGGCGTCCCAGTTCAGGCAGGCGATCGACGTAGAAGTGCCAGTTGCGCGTAAAGTGGTCGCTGACAGCCTTGCACGCGGGAGGCTGGGGAAAAACATCCTGATGCGTGCCGGATTCCCGGTAGGTCACGTAGAGCTTCGGACGGATCTCCGCCAGACTGAGCCGTCCGTGCGCATCCACCACGCTGGCCTCATCGAGTTCGAAATTCGCACGACCTGAATGATGTTCATGACGATTGAGCCAGGTCGGATTGAAATCGGGCAGCTCCCAGGCGGGAGAGGGAGCCACATCGGGCCAGTGTTGGAAAAAGCCGGCTGCCACCGCCTTGATCGCCATGTCCGCTTCATAAAGAATCCAGCCCAACTTGGAATAGCGCAGCCAGTTGGGTGAAAAAACCAGCTTGCAACTGATGTCCCGGCCTTCGTTGGCCGCGGCAAACAACCCGGCATCAAGGTCATAGGCGGTTGCGTAGTAATAGCTGCGGTTGCCGCGCTGGATCGGCTGTGAACACAGGCTGCGCACCCGGGCGGCAAGTTGCTCTGTGCTGTATTTTCCGCGCAGTTTTTCGGCAAACCGGCTGCCAGAATTGTCCCAGTCCTCGATGCGCGACGGGTCCATGCTGAAAAAAGGCTCGTGTTCCTCGACCGCGAGCCGCAGCACATCGGCAAACACATCCATGTCGAAGGCCTCCTCCGACTTCTTGCCGCTGACCACCAACCGTCCGCGCACGGGATCGTAGGCGACCGAGTCGATGTCGAGTTTCAAGGCGAGTTCGTCAGCGCGTTCACCATTGAACTTGATGCCTCCAGGTTCCTTCAGAAGCCGCCCACGTTCGATTTTGCGTTCAGCGGCGAGAACTTTGTCCCTCTCGTAATCCGCCACCATGATGCGGTAGCTGAGATCGGAAAGCGTGTTCTCCTTTCGCAACAACGCCTCGGCTTGCATGGAATCAGACCATGAGATCGCCACGGCCGACACCATCAGGCGGGCGCCTGTTTCTGCGAGAACCTTGTTGAGCGCCAGCACGCCTGATCTGTTGGTCTGGGGATTGAGCACGCCTCCCAACGTGGTGGGCGATGATGTGTTGATGGTGGGAAGCTTCAGCAGCGTTTCCGAAACCTCCTTGCCAGCCTTGGTCCCCCACCTCATGCGCTCGTCCTTGCCCTCGACCGTCGCCGCTTTGAGCGCATAGAGCGCGCTCAACGCCGTTCCAGTCAGGCAATCCATCTTTTTCTCGTCCCCATAGGCCCATTCTTTTCGCTGCACGAGTTGCGCGGGGCGCTTCAAATGTTCGACAAGGGCGATCGCCTCATCCAGCTTCGCCTGATACGATCTGGCATACTCAGGATCAGCGGCGCGTCCTTCGGCGCGATGCTTTTCCAAGTCCTTCTCCGCCTTGTAGGCTTTCTCAACGGCTTCAGCGACATAGAGCACATACGGAAGGTTCGAGCGCAATGGAACAACCGAGAGTTTGTCGAGGTTCACCGCCTTCGTGATGTCGCGTGCCGCGCTGAGCACCGACAGCTCCTTGAGCGTGTTCATGCCGAAATCCTCCATGTCCTGCGCCGCCTGCCACTGCGCCTCCGAAACGTGGCCGCGCTCCACCTTGTCGCGCATCTCACGGTAGGCGCTCAGTTGCTTGTCATAATGCTCGCGGTCGGCCTGAAGTTTCCGCATAGCGGCGTCATCCGCCGCCTTCACGCTTCCGACAGTCAGCAGCAGTGCCAGCAGTGCCGGCATTTGAACGCTCTTCGCAGCAGTGAAGGTCCGCATGGAAAGGAGCGTAGCGACAGTTTGAAAATTTACGAAGATATTTCCACCTTCTGCTCCTCTTTCAGCACGAAGAAGCCGGACACTTGGCAGGGGCAGTCGTCACTCCTGCTTCTTGGTCTCCACCTGCAGGGCTGATTTCGGCACGATGGCGATGACCCAGGGATGGGTGATCACCTGCGTCACGAAGGTTTCAGGGGAAGGCGGGCCGTCGGTATAAACGATCACCAGCTTTCCGTCGCGTTCGGCTGCGCTGACGACCTGCGGTTTGAAGCCGCCCGTAAGTCGTTCGCCGACGGCGATGAAAATCGCCATCTCGTGCGCTTCATCCAGGGCTTGCGGCGCAGGACGTCGCATTCGTTCCCAAAAGCTGGACCACCTGTCCTGCGACTTGATCAGCTGTGTCGAGAACTGCGCATCGCCTTCGTATTGCCCGCGCCACTGAGGAATCTCACTGGCAGACGCCGGCTCAAAGCTGTGCCCTCGTGCCCCCAGACCATAACTGCCGTCGTTTTCGTTCTTGCCCAGATAAGCGCGGTAACTTTTGCCTTTTTCCAGGATGATCGCCTCGCTGGGTCCGGGCTGCGTTTGCTTTACGGAATGATAGAGGATCTGGAGCGTGTCCCCGGGCTTTAGACCGGAACTGGAACGCTCAACCGCTGCGACCTTCGCGCTGATGGTGATCGCGGCTCCCTCGATCTTGACCTCCAGAGCCTGGATCGTAAGCGCTTCGGGGCTTTTTGTCTTCAAGTCTGCATACACGGCGGGAGGCAGCTCGGCATGCGCCGCCGGAGTGCTGGCAAAGAGCAGCGCGAGACCTGCCAGCGCAGGGAGCAAAGGTGAGTGAATCATGGGAACGAGAGGTGCGGAATGGTTTTCGATGTGCTAACTGCGGCGCTTGAAGAAGCGCGAAACAAACGGGACGGCCACGGCCGCGAGCAACACATAGATCATCGTGTTGCTCCGTTGGCGGGACTGCTGCTCCTCGGCGAGGCGCTCGTTGGCACGTTGCAACTCGGCCTGGCGCTGACGCTCCTCAGCAAGGCGTTTCTCCTCCGCCTGGATCTGCTCAACGCGTTCTTTTTGCGCGATGCGATCGGCCTCGATCTCGGCAGGGGTGCGTTGCGGAATTTTGATGGGATTGCCGTTTTGATCCTTGGGTTCCGGGGCGGTGGGAATGCCTTCAAGAGTGCCTTTGAGACCCAGGCCGCTCTGCGCGAGCACCGGGAGGCTGAGGAGGATGGCGAGGCCAAAAATAAAAACTCGTGTGAGAGTGGTCATGGTGATCGGTGATGAGGGTTGTTATCAACCCGCCTTTCCGCGATGTCTGGCCGCTTGAGTGTCGCTCTTCGCGGCAGCGGTCGGCAGCCGCTCGATTTTCGTCGCTTTCAAAATCAGAACGGGGCCGCGTTCGAGATAGTTCTTCTTGAAAACCCTTCCCGTGATCCGCGCAGGACCTTCGTGAATGCTGGCGGCGTCCAGGCCCGAACAATCCACCTCGATCTGCTGCGGCCCGGTCTTGGTTTGATATTCGAGCACCCAGCCGGTGTGTTCACCGCCAATCCCAGCCATGCCGCCCTTGAGCTTCCCGCTGAGGGAAACCTCAGCGCCCTCCTTGACGGCCTGTTTGTTCTCCCGGGCGGAATTGTCCACCTCGGCCAGGCAGATGATCTCACCTGCTTCATTCCGGGTCGGACAGTGCCTTGAATCAGTTTTTTCAACGCTGGCGAAAGCCGCAAAAGAACTGAATGCGGCGAAGATTCCGACTACCGTTGCCGCTGACGATTGAAGAGATGATTTGATCGCATTCATATTTTTCAGATGTGACGACATTCTGTTCAATTTACCACCCTCGAGAGATATTGGCGAACGATGCTGCCGTCGTGTGCCGAAACCTCCAGATGGTAGAAATGCAGTCCTCCCGTGCGCGGAGCAGGATCAAAGGGGAAAAACTCGTCTCCGGCTGGCCGACTGAAACGCCAAAACAAAGCATCGGTCTCGCGATCATAGCCAATGGCTGTCTCAAATGAAGTTTTGGCAAAGCCGTGCAGTTTGGCGACCTCCTTCGCTTTCTTCAGCGGCACCAGCGGGAGCGCCCCTTTTTTCGACGTAAAGGCCGGCAGATCAATCTCTTCAAACACCGAGCCGTCCTCGCGCAACCCAATCTGTGCCACATAGGATTCCACACCTGAATCCGGCAGGCTCCAGGTGAACTGGATGTCATACATTCTAAAGTCCGAGGCGTTTTTTGAAGTGGCTCGACCGCGCATTTCCTCTGCATCAGCCTGCCTTCCTGAACTGAATTTGAGGTCAGCGTAAAACTCCCGCCCAAGCCTTGATTTGAGATGAGCCTGCAACTTCCCGAGAACGCCCGCTGGCAGAGCATCGAGCGAGGTTAGCGGCTTGGCCTTGTCTCCCATGAAATACCAACCGGCGCTCTTGGACACTCCCGCATTTTTGCCGTCTTGCACGTCAGCAGACGGTGCCGCGCTCCCCTGCCCTGCTTGCATTAAACATAGCAGCATGGAGATCAGACAGCAGGAGCGATATGACGTCATCATTTTCGATGTTTCGTTTTGATCACCACCTAAACTAAAAATTATGAGCATTGAACGCCATGCTCAGGCTGGGCTGACTGCGTGAAAGCATGGTCGAACAGGAAACAAAGGTCAATGTCGTTCTGGGCGTCTGCATCCCCGCTCGCACCCCATTCAGTTTCTCCATCACTCCCCCATCCACAGTCGGTAGCCTTCGAGTTCGTCTTCCTCGACCGTGGACTGCTGGATGAACGTGGCCTTCCAGCCTTGAAAGCCGGCTTCCGAGATAGGCGCGTGCCCCACCCCCAGAAACAGCGTGCTTTCATCCACCTGGGCAGGCGGCGAGGTCAGACGATTGCCATAGAGCCGCACATGCACCGCTCCGCCGCCCTGCTTCAGCACCTTCAGGATCGAAAAATGGCCGTCATCGTCCTGTGTGCAATAGAGGCCGCCTTCAACCGGGTGAGGTTCTGATTTCAATGCCATGCTCTTTGATGATGCGCGATCCTGCTCGTCCGCCTTGCGAATCCATTTGGCGGCTTCCTCGGCATCCATGGGCACGCCATCGCCTTCCGCGTAGCAAAGACCGAGCAGGCGCTGCGCGTCAGCATGTCCTTGTTCAGCAGCTTTGCGAAACCAGCGGGCCGCTTCAGCGTGATCCTCCGGCATGCCCTCGCCGCCGTAGTGGCGGCGGCCCAGTTGATATTGCGCCTCGGCGTCATTGCTTGATTCAGCGAGGAACTGCCAGCAAACATTCACGCCATGAGCCGCCTGCTGATGCCCCAAACGTTCGGCCTCCTGAAAACAGGCCAGCGCTCCATTGATCTGCCCGCAGGATAACCAGGCGGCTCCTTTCAAGCCCCAGATCTCTGGTGAATTCGCCGCCGAAGCATCCGTCGCGAGGACATGATCATACACAGCCTGCTCCTCCTCAAAGCGCTCCAAAGCGTGAAACGAGAGCGCCTTGTTGCGCCAAAGCGAAGCGGCCACACTTGGATCAAGACCCGCCAGACGATCCGCACCGAGCGCCATAGCACGATCACAGTGCGCGATGGCTTCTTCATGGCGGCCGGCCTCACGCAGAAACGCCGCTTTGAAAATCAGCGCCTCGCCGCAGAGCGGATCCATCTCCAGCGCATAATTGAAACAGGTCTCCGCCTCGGCAGTCGATGCCTCCTCGTCGCGCAGCAGTTGCTTTCCACGTCTGCACCAGCGCTGCACTTCGGCGCGAATGACTTGCTGTTCCAGCCAGCCAGCATCACCACAGGAAAAAATCTCGCGCTCCCTGGCATGGTAGAAAGTGGGACCATACTCCCATTCCTCGTTCCAGTTCCGCAGGTAGGGCACGATGCCGGCATAGGCCTGGCCATTGCTATGATCCACCAATGCGACAAAACAGCCCGCATCGTCCTCCGACAGCGCGGGAGCGAAGTTGAGCGTGTCTTGCCCCGCACCACGGCAACCGTGATAAAACACGGCGCAGGCACGAATCTCGTCTTTTCTGGCAGCAGCACGGAATCGCTGCTGAAAGAGCGCGACCGCCTCCTCCACCGTTGGCATGACGCCTCCGAAGTCGTCGGAGGTGAGCGCGAAACCGTGAATTTCACCATTCAGATCCATCGTGGCGGCAAGCGGAGCGAGCGAGTTCTTGCGGTGCAGCGCTTTGAGCAACCCAAGTTGATCATGCACCAGCGCCACCAGGTCGAGGTTGATTCCCCCATCGGAAGCCGCCTTGACATCCGCATCATCGGCCTGCGGCAACGATTCTGTCTTGGCCTTGTCCTGTGGATGCCGCTCCTGCCATTCTTTTTCGAGTTGGGCGTGTCGAGCAATCTCTTCCTTGCACTTCGGCTGTCCAAATTCGCTCGTATAAACCTCACGGTATCCGTCATCGATTGTCGCGCCGACACCCGCGACCACATATTTCTTCACCAGGCGCGACTCCACGCCACGAAACTTCTCCAGCGCCGCCTTGGACTCCGCAGTGCCCAAACGCTCCAGAGCGGCGAGCGCATCTTTCACTTCCTGATGGTAGCCGCTCTTCAGCGCGCACTCCAGCCACTCTGGCACGAGGCCATTTTGAAGTTTGGACGTCGTTTGGGATACTTCGGCCAACAGATCGTTGGCATCCGGCGTGTCGATCACCCGCAGCATGCTGCGAACATGCTGCAGCTCTTCTAGCAGCCTGTTGTTGAATCTTTTCTCCACTTCCGCAGCGATCTGGCGCAGAGCCTCGCTAAATACCGGCATGGTCTCCGACGCGATCTGCTGGAGGAACGGCTGCAATGCACTCGCCGAGAGAAAACCCAATGCCACCGACCGCATGTCCGTTCCCACGCATGCCAGCAGTGCCCGAGCACCCGCCACATTCTGACTGAGCTTCATGCCCTCCATGGCCTTGTAGCGCACCTTCCACACCTGTTTGGCATCCAGGGCGATCTGGCTGTAGCACTTCAGCGACTCGGGTTTCTGCGGCAGCGCCATGAGCGCGACCAGCGACTTCTCCCTTGCGCTCGGCAGAGCCCCGGGGGCCAGTACTTGATCGATGGTCTGCTGGATCTTCGAAGGAGTGAACGGCCACATGCAAAGAGCGTAACTGCGACCTGTTTATTTAGGAAGACATTTTCACCCAGCACCTGATCACCCTCTGACTGACATCACTCAAAATGCATCTTCCCGATGTCCGAGCGCCGTTGCATACCATCGAACGTGATCTTCGCGCTCTCGGCATATGCTTTTTCCCGCGCTTCGACTCGCGTCGCGCCTTGAGCCACTACGGCGAGCACACGACCGCCGTTCGTCTCGAACTGACCGCCTGCATTCCGCTTCGTGCCGCAGTGATAAACACGTGCGCCGCTCACCGCGTCCAAACCTGAAATCACATCACCACTGTGCGATGAAGCCGGATAACCCGCGCTCGCGGTGATCACGCAGATGCTCCAGCCGGGCGCGAATTGAATCAACTCCGGTTTTAGATTCCCCTTCGCCGCTTCAAACGCATAGGTCGCAAAATCACCCCGCAGCATCGGCAACACGGCCTCAGCCTCGGGATCGCCAAAGCGGCAGTTGTACTCGATCACCTGCGGCCCCGTGGGTGTTAGCATGAGTCCGAAATACAGGAAGCCGCGATACTTCAAGCCGTCCTTCAAGATGCCCTGCACCGTCGGCTGCACGATCTCGCGTTCGATGCGCTGCATCAGCGCCGGTTCCGCCAGTTCCAGCGACGCCACCGCGCCCATGCCACCTGTGTTCGGTCCTTGGTCGTTGTCGCGGATGCGCTTGTAGTCACGCGCCGGCATGAGGATCTGATACGACTCATCGCACACCGATGCGAAAACCGAAATCTCCGGTCCCGTGAGGCATTTTTCGACGAGCAGATCGCCCGCGCCGAAGCAGCGCTTCTCCATCACATCATCGACGAATGCTTCCGCCTCCGCCTTGTCCGTGCAAACCGCCACGCCCTTGCCAGCAGCCAGTCCGTCGAACTTCAACACGATGGGCAGCTCCCTCAGCGCTGCCTTGGCCTCCGTCGCGTTCGTGCAGATCATGAAATCCGCCGTCGGGATGCCGTGACGCTGCAAAAACTTCTTCGCGAACGTTTTCGACGCTTCAAGCTGAGCGATCTCCTTCTTCGGACCCCAGCACGGAATCCCCGCCTCAGCGCATAGATTCGACAAGCCACGATCCTTTACCAGCCACGCCTCCTCGCCCGCCACACAGAGGTCGATGCCATTCTGCGTCATCCACGCGATCAATTCCGGCAATCCCGCCACGTCCACCCGCGTCGCCAGCTCCTCAATGGCATCGCTGCCTGGATACGCGAACAGCTCATGCTTCTGCGGCGACTCACTGAGAGCCGTGATGAGTGCATGTTCGCGTCCGCCTTTGCCAGTAACGAGGATTTTCATGGGACGCGTTCCTTAGCGAGTCGTTCGGACTGCGCAAGCCTCCTGAAGGTTGCCTTGTTCCTGCGGAACAGGACATCCCTTGTTGCGCAGCAACAAGGCAACTCTAATGAACCGGGAAAACCGCACGTTGCAGCGAGCATGAAACACCTGCTTTGCGGTCTTGCCTTCACCACCTCAGCCCTCGCCGACACCACGCAGCAGGCCGTGGCGCGTGTCGAT
Source organism: Prosthecobacter sp. (assembly GCF_034366625.1). NCBI lineage: Bacteria > Pseudomonadati > Verrucomicrobiota > Verrucomicrobiia > Verrucomicrobiales > Verrucomicrobiaceae > Prosthecobacter > Prosthecobacter sp. Next base: position 780,700 of record NZ_JAXMIH010000008.1, on the reverse strand, counting down.
GCCGCCCTGACGCGTGATTTTCAGCAGGCGCTGGCACAGCAGCGAAGCCGCAACAACCCACTGCCGCCCACGCCGGTGCTTTCCGCGGCGGATGATGCCGTGTTCCTGCGTCGTGCGTGCATCGACATCGCCGGACGGTTGCCGCGCGTGGACGAGGTGCGCGCCTTCCTCGCCGATCAATCGCCTGACAAACGCGCACGCCTCACCGATGCGTTGATCAAAGAACCAAGCGCGGTGGAAGCGCGCTTCCGCATGCTGGCCGAGGCGTTTCGCGTGAAGGACGACGACGCGCTGGCCGCCTGGCTCAAACAAGCCGCCGCAGATGACCGTCCGTTCGATCAAATCGTGACTCACATCGTCGGCAGCGGCCTGCTCAGCCAGCGTGACGGGAACAACCCGCTACGCACGGCCACCGAGGTCGCCTACGCGGTGCTGGGGGAGGATCTACACTGTGCCCTTTGCCACGATCATCCTTTCAACGATCACACCGAGTTGGAAGCCTATCAGTTCGCGGCATGCTTCACTGCCAGTGACGAGTTTGACAACGTCCGGCTGCCCATGGACTACAAGTATCGCAATGGAAAGCCAGGAGAGATCGTGAACCCCAAGTTGATACGCCTGACCCGCGAAGCACCTCCTGAGATGAAAGACCGCAAGGATCCGCGCATGCAGGTGGCCCAATGGATCACCACCGAGAGCAGCCATCGCTTTGCCACCATCGCCGCCTTGCGTGTCTGGAGCAGTCTCTTTGGCATGCCGGGTCTTGATGTGGATCGCACGGTTGGAGGAGTCGATCCCGCGCCTGCATGGCATGATGTCCGCGCCGACACGAGAGTCATCTACAGCCGCAACTGCTTTACCACTCCGGCAAGTGACCGCGCCACATGGATCGGCGATGATTTTTCTCGTGGCACGTTGCTGGATGCTTATGTTGCCCTGGGTGATGAGTTCCGTCTTTGCGGCCACCGCATCGGTGAGTTTCAGCGCATTCTCGCCCGCACCAACGCCTACAACCGCGCTGGTTTTGATCATCGTCGGCAATGGATGTTCGGCACACGTCTTGTGCCCGCTCCCAAAATCCGTCGTCTGCCCGCCGAAGTGGTCTGGGACACGCTCTCAGTAGAAAAAAGCCACCAACTCCCGCAGGTGCCGCCTGCGGAGCACCCGCTGCGCATGCTGGGCCGCAGCACACGCGAATGGATGGACGAAAGCTCGGCACCCATCTCACACGAGCTCGTGCGATTCATGCTGAACAGCGCTGATGTCGAAAATGCCGTCGCTGCCGGTCCGGCGGGCATCAGCATCGAAGATTTGTTCCTTTCCATCCTCGGCCGTTATCCCAGCGGCATCGAAAAGGCGATCGCCCAGAACCATCACTACGCGTCGCCCGAAACCGCCTCGCAAGACATCGCCTGGGCTTTGATCAACACGGCGGAGTTCATGTTCAGGCCATGATCAAATTCTGAACTGATTATCCCCACAGAGATCACTGAGAGACACCGAGGCATGGTTTCAGAACTCTGTGCTCTTCCGTGTTCTCTGTAGTTGACTCAAGTCAGTCCCGCGACCCCGGCGTGATCTTCATCTCCACCTCCTTGCCGTCGCGTTGGACGGTAATGGTGCTTTCCTTGCCGATCTTGAGGTCGCCCATCACATAAGTGTAGTCATAGATGTTCGCGATGTCCTTGCCGCCGAGCTTGATGATGATGTCACCAGCTTTCACGCCAGCTTTAGCGGCGGGGCCGATGGGTGAGACGCCGCTGAGTTTCACGCCTTTGGTGTCGCCTTGGGCATAATCGGGAATCGTTCCCAAATACGCACGCAGGCCGGTGCGCACGCCGGAGTTCTTCGGTGCCTCCATCGTGATGTAATCAGGCGCGGCGTCGGCAGTGGCGATGCCTCTCGCGATGAGGCCCATGAGCTTGGTGATCTTCGCGGCGTTGGCGTAGTCAATCTTGTCAGCAGTGTCACTGGGCATGTGATAATCCGCATGCGAGCCGGTGAAAGCGTTCAGCGTCGGGATGCCCTTCAAATAGAACGCGGTGCTGTCGGTGGGCAGGTGGGCGTCGTTTTGCGTGGTGATGGGCAGACCGATGGGTGCGTTACGTTTTTCGATCTCCTTCGCCCATAGCGAGCTGGAGCCGAGACCTTGCAGCACGAGCGTTTTCTGGAAACGGCCGATCATGTCCATGTTCAAGCACGCGGCGAACATGCCGGTGAGCTTCGCGCTGGCATCGCCCTTGATCATCTTCGCGTAGGCTTCGACGAAATGGTTGCTGCCGAGCAAACCAAGCTCCTCACCGCTCCACGCGGCGAAGATGATGTCGCGCTTGAGCGTGAGCTTGCCCTGCTTCTTCAAATCGGCCAGCCACTGGGCGATTTCGAGCACCCCGCCGACGCCAGAGGCATTGTCATCGGCTCCGTGATGAATTTTGTTCACTTCATCACCCTTTGCACGCGAGTTCGAGCCGCCGCTGCTGCCAAGGTGGTCGATGTGCGCGCCGACAATAAGCGGCGCGACGTGTGGGTCGGGCTTGTCGCCGTAGGGCAGCACCGCGAGCACGTTGCGGCCCTTCTTTTTCTCCTGCTGGATGACGATGTTCGCACTCAGCGTGCCTTTGCAGTCGATGCCGCCCATGAGATCGCCCGTGTCGAGCTTGTCCTGGAGTACCTTGAGCGTCTTGCCGCTGCCTGCGAGCAACTTGTCACCCAACGCATCTGTCACGCTGATCGCCGCGATGCCGCTGGTGGCCAGCGAGGCATCAAACGTCATCGGCGCGAGCTGCTGCACGACTTTGGAGTTCGGCCCGCTCACGACGATCAAGCCGCGTGCGCCCTTCTGCCGCGCCGTGAGCGCCTTGTAGCGCAGGCTGGAGTAGCGGCTGAGTTCGTTGCGCCGCTCCTGCGTGATGCCCTCCGGCAAGTAGCGGAACACGAGCACCCATTTGTCCTTCACGTCGAGATGCGCGTAGCTGCTGTAAGCTTCGATCTTTTTGCCATCGGTGCCGGTGGCTTCTTCCGGCGTTTCGATGCCGTAACCGGCGAAAACGATGTTGGCGGTTTTGACTTCGCCGTTTTTGGAGAAGGAGAGCGGTTTCCAGTCTTGATCCACGGTAAATGGGCCAAAGAGAGAATGAATCGTATTGCCCTTGTGATACACCAGCAAGTTGCCTTCACCAAGCGCGACACCAGCGGTGAAGTCGAAGTTGTCGAAATAGGTGTCGTCATCGCCAAAGGGCGCGAGGCCGATTTGTTTGGAAACATTCGCGAAATACTGCGTGGCGAGCTTTTCGCCCTCCGTGCCGGTGAGACGACCACCGAGTTCATCGGAGGCCAGATAGCTGATGTGCTGCTTGAGATCGGCGTCACGAATGTCAGCGGCTGTTTGCGAAAAGTCAGGCGTCTTGACCTCCTTGACGATCTTGACCTCTTGACTCAGCTCCAGCGCCACCCGCGCATGATCGTGATCCCAATCCGCCATGTAAATCTGCGATTGGCCGCCAGAGCTTCTCCCGCTTGTCCAGGCGAGTTTTTTGCCATCGGGCGTGAAGACCGGGAGTCCGTCGAAACCATCCGTGGTGGTCACGCGGACGGGCGCGTGCTTGCCGGCGGCATCGACGATGTAGAGTTCGAAGTTCGCGAAGCCCTGCAAATTCGTGGTGAAGATCAAATACTCGCCGCTGGGATGGAAATACGGTGCCCAGCTCATCGCGCCGAGCTTGGTGATGGCTTTTTGATCGCTGCCGTCGGCATTCATCGTCCAGACTTCTGCCACGTCGCCCTTCGGGGTGAAGCGACGCCAGCAGATGCGTTTGCCATCGGCGCTGAAGAACGGCCCGCCGTCATAGCCGGGGGCGTCAGTGAGGCGCTTCACATTCGAGCCGTCGGCATCGGCGGTGTAGATCTCCATGAAGTATTGCTTGTCGATCTTCAGCCGCTCCTCGTCCTCCTTGCTCAGCTTCGTTTCATAAGCCTGCCGATTGCTGGCGAAGACGATCTTCTTCCCATCCGGCGACCAGCCGCCTTCGGCATCGTAGCCACGCGTGTTGGTGAGATTCTTGAGCGACTTGTCGGCGAGCGAGTATTCCCAGATGTCGTAGTGCTCGTCGTAGTCCCAGGCGTAACGACGCACCTTGGCGTTCTTCCGCTCCTCATACTCCGCCTGCTGGAGCTTTTTCGAGTCGGGATCGGTGTGCGTGCTCGCAAACAGCACGCGTTTGCCGTCGGGATGAATCCACGCGCAGGTCGTCTTGCCCATGCCGGGCGAAATGCGCTCCTGATCGCCCGTTTCGAGGTCCATCAGGTAGATTTGATAAAACGGGTTCCCCTCCTCGCGCTCAGATTGGAAGATCATCTTCGTGCCATCGGCATTGAAATAGCCCTCACCCGATCTTTTGCCCTCAAAGGTGAGCTGGCGGGTATTCGTGATGAAATCGGCCTCCGTCTGGGCAAAGACGGCGGTAGTGATAAGGCTGAAGGAAAGCAGAAAGCGCATAGTTGATCAAAAGAACGGTCAAGGGCCGGAGATTTCGACCAAATCATCACCACTTTGCAGCATTTGCACCGCAGTTTGCAAATGAGTGGTCAGGATGAGTTGCAGGGCCGCCTCCGACGTGTTGCCGCAAGTGAGCCAGATAATCTGCGGTGGTGGTCCGAGACGGTGGAGCATGTCCACAAAATCACGGTCCTTGGTCAGCACGACGGCGTTTGCAGTTCGGGCTGCCTCGAAAATGACGGTATCGTCAGCATCGCGCAGCCCAAGGTCGCGCAAGGGAGTTGCCGTGAAGCCAGGAAACTGCTGGTTGATCCAGCGGGCGAGTCGCGGTGACAGTTGCGCATCGAGCCAAAGAATCATGCGGCGGCGAGCACGGGGTGATCCACCCGACGGCGAGCGTAAGAGACAGCGGCCTTGATGTCATCCGCTTCGAGATCCGGCATCTCATCAAGGATCTCGACGGCAGTGAGGCCGTTGGCGAGGAGATCGAGCACATCCGTGACGCGGATGCGCATGCCTCGGATGCACGGGCGTCCGCCGCACTGGGCAGGATTCACGGTGATGCGTTCAAGCAGAGTCTGCATGGGCGGAGTGTAGGCCCCTCCGGCGAGGACTTCAAGCCTGCAACAGGCTGGCAGATGTTCACTAAACTTTGCGCATGCATCCGGCGGCAAGCCGCGTTTGATCCGCCCGTCCCTTTCCAACCATGCGCACACTCCCCCTGCTCGCCCTGTTTTCCCTGCTGGTCTCTGCTTCCGCCGAACCGGTGTCGTTGTTCGATGGCAAAACACTCAACGGCTGGGACGGCGAGAAGACCAAGGTCTGGCGGGTGCAGGATGGCGTGATCGTGGGTGGCTCGCTGGAGGGAAATCCGCAGAATGAGTTCCTGACATCGAAGAAGGTGTATCGGAACTTCATCCTAAAGCTGCAATACAAGCTGGAGGGTACGGAGGGGTTTGTGAACGGTGGCGTGCAGTTCCGCAGCGTGCGCATCCCGCAGCCGCCGAACGAGATGTCGGGGTTTCAGGCGGACATCGGCGCGGGTTACTCCGGCTGCCTTTACGATGAATCGCGCCGCAAGAAGATGCTGGCGCAGCCGGCGAAGGAACTGATCGAGAAGGCGGAGAAGCCGGGTGAGTGGAACCAATACATGATTCGCGCCGAGGAGCAGCGCATTCAGCTTTTCGTGAATGGTGTGCGCACCGTGGACTACACGGAGCGTGAGCCGGGGATCGACCTGAAGGGGCTGATCGCGCTGCAAATCCATGGCAAGTGCAAGGCGCAGATCTCCTTCCGCAACATCACCATCGACGCGCTGCCAGACGCGATGGTACCGGAGGAAAAGGATGTGCTGAACCGCTTCGGCAATCCGGGTTCGGGCGTGGCGAAGCATGCGCCGTTTCAGGATGGAAAGTTCACTTTGGAGGCGAATGAAGTCATCGTGATGGCCGGACAGGAGAATCTGGTGCGTGATCAAAAGGCTGGTGATCTGGAAGCAGTGCTGGGCATGGCCTTTGCGGCGAAGCAGCCGCGTTTTCGCTCGATGGCCTGGGAAGGCGACACGGTGTATGAGCAATGGCGCGATTTGAACTTCGGCGACTGGAAAGCACAACTCGACGCGGCGGGCGCGGGCATCGTGATCGCGCAATTCGGGCAGGTTGAGTCGTTTGATGGCGTGAAGCGGATCACGGAGTTCAAATCGGCGTATCATCGGCTGCTGGATCAGTTTGCGTCGCACACGCCGCGCATCGTGCTCGTGTCGCCAATGCCGTTTGAGAAGCCGGTGGCGTCGCATACGCCGGATTTGACGCTGCGGAATGCGGATGTGAAGGCGTATGCGGAAGCGGTGCGCGAAGTGGCAAAGCAGCGCGGCGCGATCTTTGTCGATCTGTTCACGCCGCTGTCGATCCCGGCGGCCAAGGCGCGCATCACAGACAACGGACTGCATTTGAATGCGCTGGGACTGCGGACAGTGGCGCGCGAGATTGCGCAGCAGCTTGGGGCTTCAGCGAGTGATGCGGATGATCTCACGGCACTCAAAGCGGCGATTGTGGAGAAAAACCGCCTGTGGTTCGACTGCTGGCGTCCGGCGAACTGGTCCTTCGTTTACGGCGACCGTGTGACGCAGATGTTTGGCAAGCCGGCGCAGGATGCGCCTTCGCTGCGGGAGAGCTTTGAAGCACGCAAGCCTCTGGTCGCGAAGCTGGATGCGCGAATTCATGCGCTGGCGAAAGGCGAGAAGGTGGAAGACGGGCTGAAGCCCGAACTACGAACGATCACCGAGACGGTGCTCACGCCCGAGCAGCAGATGGCCGCATTCACCGTGGCGGAAGGTTATGAGATGAATCTCTTCGCCTCAGAGGTGGAAGGTGTCGCCAAACCAACCCAATTCTCGTGGGATGAGCGTGGGCGGCTGTATGTGGCGTGTTCGCCGACGTATCCGCAGGCGCTGCCGGGCGTGAAGCCATCGGATTTCATCCTGGTGCTCGAAGACACGAATGGTGACGGCAAGGCGGACAAATCGACGCGCTTTGCGGAAGGTCTGACGATGGTGCAAGGCGTTGAGCCGGGTGCTGGCGGCGTTTATGTGTGCGACTTCGACCAGATCGTGCATTTGAAGGACACGAATGGCGATGGCAAGGCGGATGAGAAGACCGTGCTGTTCTCCGGCTTCGGCATTGGCGACACGCACCAACTCGCGAACTCGATCTGCCATGGTCCTGATGGCGCGCTGTGGTTCACGCAGGGCCTGCATGCCTTTTCACGCGTGGAAACGGCCCATGGGCTGGCGCGGCTGGAGAAAGCAGGCGTTTGGAAACTGAATGCGCGCACGCAGAAGATGGAAGGCTACTTTAACGGGGGCAAGGCGGGTCACAACTGCTGGGGCGTGGCGTTTGATGACTACAATCAGGTCTTTCACAAGAGCGGTGATCGCCCGGCAGGCTATTACAGCGTGCCTGGACTCGTGGCGCTGGCTGATCCCGATGAATACCACCCAACTGGGGCGCTGTTTGATTCCAATCCGAAGACGAACAGCCTCGAATTCATCGGCACGAAGGCGCTGCCGGATGACATTCAGGGCTGCGCCTTGATCGGCGGCTACTTTGGCAGCGTGGTCGAGCTGCATCGGCTGGAAGATGATGCGTCGGGCTTCAAGAGCTCGCAGTTGCCGAAGTTGGTGAAATCGAGCGACACCTCGTTTCGGCCGGTGGATGTGAGCATCGGCCCGGATGGTGCGATGTATCTGTGCGACTGGTTCAATCCGGTGATCGGCCACTACCAGGCCAGCTATGCCGATCCGCGTCGTGATCGCACGCATGGCCGCATCTGGCGCATCACGGCGAAAGGCCGTACGCCAGTCAAACAACCCGCGCTGACGGAAATGAAACCGGCGGAGTTGCTCGAACAACTGAAGTCGCCGGAGCGCTGGACGCGCTATCAGGCGAAGCGGCTGCTGTTTGATGCGCCAGCGGATGACGTGTTGAAAACGGCGGATGCTTTCATCGCCAATAACGACGACGAGCACTTGCTGATGGAGGTCTGTGGCGTGTTTGAATCGCATGAATCGCCGCGGGTTGAATTGGTGAAGCGTTTGTTGAAAGCGAAGGATGCTCGCGTGCGCGCTTATGGTGCGCGGGCGGCTGGATCACTGGAGCTTTTGGCCCAGGCGGTGCGTGACGAGCATCCGCGCGTGCGATTGGAGGCCGTGGTGGCCTGTGCGCGTGTTTTGAAGCCGGAGACCGTCGAAGTGGTCGTGCAAGTACTCGACAAGCCGACAGACAAGTTCATCGACTATGCGCTCAAGCAGGTGGTGAAGAGTTTGAAACCGTTGTGGCAGCCACAGTTGGCTGCTTTGAAGCTGGGCAATCATGCAGCCTATGTGAAACAGATCGCGAGTGCGGCAGCAGTGGTCGAGCATCCGGGGAAGCTCGTGTATGATGCTCTGTGCTTGAATTGTCATCAGCCGGAGGGCAAAGGGCTGCCGGGGATTTATCCTTCGATTGCGGGCAGTGACTGGTCGGCTGGCAATCCTGAGCGGCTGATCAAGATGCTGCTGCACGGCCTCAGCGGGCCGATTCGCGTGAATGGTGAGGAATTCAAACAGCTCGCGCCGCTGCCGATGCCGCCGATGGGTCTCAACGACCAGCAGATCGCCGATGTACTGAGCTACGTGCGTGCGAATTTCAACAACAAGGCCGCCGCAGTGACGCCGGAGCAGGTGAAAACAGTGCGCGCGGCCACGGCGGACCGCGCGGCGTTCTGGACGCAGGATGAACTGACGAAGTAGCGCTTCAGGCCGCCGTTTTCCTCGTTCTTCCTCCCACCACGGTCTGAAAGCTGCCCCACAGCACGAGGATGGAGCCAATGACCTGCGGCGTGGTGAAGGTTTCGGCAAACAGGCTGATGCTGCAGATCGTGATGATGACCGGCACGGTGACTTGAAAGGCTCCACCCGCGGCGACAGAGAGATAGCGAAAGCCTTCCGTCATCGCAAGCTGGCCGAAGGTGGCGCACATCGCCGCGGCGGAGAGCAGCGCGACATCCGTCCAGTTTAGCGAAGTGAAATTCATCCACGCGATGGGCACGGCAAGCAGCACGCCATACACGCACTGCGAAGCGAAAATGGTGGCGCTGGTTTCCGTGCGCGTGAGCTGACGAATGACCACCACGACTGCCGCCGCGAGCACTGCGCCGACCAGGGCGATGATTTCATACTGCCCAAACTGCGTCAGCGTGCCCGGAGCCATGCCCGTGAGCAATCCTAGACCGAACAACGCCAGCAGAATGCCACCGAGCTTCACCAAACCGAGTCTCTCGTGCAGAACGAAGGCCGCCATGATCGCGGCAAAGACCGTCCAGGTGTTGCCAATAAGCGTGGCCTTCCCAGCCCCGAGCGGACCGATGGTGACATAATACGCAGCCGTGCCGATGGCTCCCAGGATGCCGCGCGAGGCCAGTAGCCAGCTTTGAAACGAGCGCCGCAGTTCCAAAGAACCCGCAGGCGCGAACAGCACAACGGTCACCAGCAATCCAAGCACGGCGCGAAACGCGAGCGACATCCAGGGATCGACATGACGGCTGGAAGACAGCACCTTGAGCAGCAGCGCATTGCCGGTGAAACAGGTCAACGAGACGAGCATCGCGATCGTGCCGTGCCGTGAATGATATTGGAGTTCAGATGTATGAGTGCTCATGGAGGCGCCGGTCTGAGGGCTACCTTCTGGCATCATGTGTCTGATCGTTTTTAAATGATGATCGCTTTCAGCGCAGGTTCCTCAAACCGTGGAGTTAGTCATGCCAAAAGGCGCGTACCGTTTTTACAACGGCACGAATCGCAATTCGGCTGGCAGGTTTGAGGTTCATCAGACGTGCGGAGAGTGGCGCTGACAACGGCTGACGCAACTCGGAATTTCAATGACCTATTTGGCCGCCTTCGTGTGTTTGACCACGGCTTCGTCGTTGTCGGGCAGCAGGTGGCTGCATAGAGATTCAAACCACTCGCTCAAATTCTCCGGCTGCTTGTCCAGCAGTTCGTCACGAAAGAAGCTCTCCATAGCGCATTCGCCAAGATGTCGATAAGCCTCGAACTGAGCTTCATCGAAGATCTGATCTCCCGTGGTCTCGTGCGGGAAAAATGGGTTTTCGCGGCGGTAATCCAGCACATAGACCGGTTCCGTGCCGGTCATCGCCAGCTTGAGATAAAGCATCCAGCCCAGTTTCGCCTTCTCCGGCGGATGATTCGCCTCAGGCTCGTAGTCGATCTTCACCAGCAGTCCGTAGGCACGGCAGTTCTTTTCCGGCAGCAGGGCCAGGTCGAGCAGATCGTAGTGCATGCAAATGCCCAGATCGATCTCCGCGTAGCGTTGGAGGCGGATGAGATCCGTGCATTCCATGCCCGGCTCCTGGCCGCCATCCACACAGACGATGAACTTCGTCTGACGGCGCAGCAGTTCATAGACGGCGAGATTCTCGATGTGACCACCGTCCGAGAGATTCAGGTAGCGATTCTTCTCGCTCATAATGCCAAACATCTCTCTGAGAAAATACCAAGGCCCGGGCTTGTTCCATGGCGAGTTCTCGCGGACGGCTTTGTCGCTCCAGCGCAGCCAGTAGCCGAGACGCACATTGAAGAGCGTCATCAGGAAGCGAAAGTTCGGCAGGGACTTCCAGCCCATGCTGGTCGATGCGGCCGCACCGGACACCGCCATGGCGGTGCCGAGGTCGAAGTGCGGGTCCACCGCCACGACTTCGGCAGTCTTCTTGTAGCCCGTGAGCGGCGAACCGCAGAACAGCCGGCTCGCCACAAAGAAATCGCTGGCGCGACCACGGAGGTTCTTGTTGTCACTGCTCGGCACGTTCAACGTCATATTGAGCAAGTGATAGGGGGCTGTGAGATCCTTGTTCATGGACTCAAACCGCACGCGTTGCAGCACCTCGGCGCGGCCCTGCACTTTCTCGCCCGACAACCAGCGCTTGATGCACTGAAGTTTCTCCTGCGCCTCCGCAATACGCCGCACCATGTAGCAGCCGCACAGGCTGTTCCGGTAGTAGATGTGCGGAGCCAGCGTGTTGATGTTCACCCCCAGCCAGCCCCAGGCGGTGATCCCGAGCGTGACCAGCAGAACCCACCCGGCGCTCCACTGCGTTTGCGCCTCCGTCCAGAAATCAACAGACGGAACCAAAAAAGGCATGCCCATGAACGAAACGGTCGGCACCAGCTCAATCGTCCTGCCGAGGCCCATGCGATTGCCCACGGCGAGAAACACCAGCAACAGGAGGAGCGGGCCGCTGATGATGAACAGCTTCACCGCCAGTTTCCTCAACAGTTCCCTGCGAGGGGCCAGCCGGGCCGCCAGCAGGCCCAATCCGGCCGAAAGCATCCCCCCGGCGGACACCCCCAGCAAATCGTTGATCTTCTTGGAGTGGAACCAGTCCGGATTGATTTCGTTCACGAACTTTCTCAGCATCTCGTAGCCGTAAAACAGTGTTGGGATGCAGTTCACAAATGCCGTCGCCAGGAAGAGCACTCCGATCCACGGCGTGAGCCGCTCCAAGCAGTTGCGTGCGATCATGCCCGATGACTTGGGATCTGCGCCATGGGTGAACATTTTCACCACCGGCTGGACGGCCCAGGTGACCACCAGCGCTACGCCGAAGAAGATCGCCACCGAAGCCGCCGATCCTTGGCTCCAGTCCGGATGTGCAAAGGTTCCGGTCGTGATGGTCCCTCCCCACAGCCATATTTGCAGATGATAGGCGATCAAAGCCGCAAACAATGGCAACGGAAGCAGCATCAGCATGTTCCAGAGAATACCGCTGATGAGCAGCCCGCCGATTTCCAGCTTGGTCGTCAGCCCGCCATTCAGCAGATACTTGCTGTTGTTCCGCAAATGCCGCACCAGCCCGGATTCGATGCCTTCCTGCCGTTGAAACACATCATCGATCTTTTTGACCGCTGAATCCTTCGTGTTCGATGACTCGTCACCTTCCTGCCGCGTTCCAAGCGCCGTGCTGAGAAAAGTGCCCAAATAGCCGCCGCCGGACACCGTGGAGAGGTAGTCGAAGCGCCGGAACAATCCAAGCTGCACCAGCACCTGCACGATGCCCAGACAAAACGTCGCCGAGCGGATGCCGCCGCCGGAGAGCGCCAGACCGGAGACGTTGGAAACATGGGATTCCTTGTCGCCCATCTGCAACATGTTCAATGCAGTTCGGCGTGCGAAAATCTCTTTTCGCTCCTCCTCGACGATCTGGTCCAGCGTCACGTTCCCCGCCACTTCCACCTCATCACCCACGCTCAGTTCCAGATCGGTTCCCAAAGAAACACCCAGCGGCCCCCGGCACTCCTTGCTTAACTGCTCCAGCAATCGCTTCGCCGGCTGCACCAATGCCTCGATGGTCACACCCTTGGCATCCTTATCCTTTCCCTGCCGCATCAGATCAAACGCCTTCTGATATCCCAGCAAATACGGCTGCAACTCCCGCAGTTCCGCTCGAAACAATCGCCGCACCTGCGGATCACGAAACTTCGCCAGCGGCTGCCCATCCTTGTCCTTCAAATTCGCGTCCGGCACCATCCACCCATGCCAGCGCGCCGTGAACGGCCGGATCGTGTGATTGAGCATCCGCCCCGCCACTTCCTGAAACTTCATCGCCTCCGGATTCTTCTCCATCAACTCCCGCGTTTTGCCAAAGAGCGCATGAATGCTCCGCGCCGCCGTCTCTTCATCGCCGGAGCGATAGTGGAGGCGCTGCGTAGTGATGCGGGTGGCGAGTTCGACCCAAAGAGAATGCGCGGCGGTTTTGTCAGAAGGTGTGATGGGCATGGTCGGAAAAGGCAAGAACATCAAAGTTGCGCCTCATGGCTCGTTTTGAAAAGAAAAAACCTGCGGCAGTTCTTCATAGGAAGTAAGAGGCGGCGTACGTTCGAATACCCAAGTCTTTTTGTCGAACGTTGCGATTAGCGCCAGGCGAAGCACATCCTGGAAAAACTTCGGATGGTACGCCGCACCTTTTGCAATTCTGTAAATCAATGCTTCCAATGGCAGCCCATATATAATAAGAACCCCGCAATAATTGTTACGGATATGGCCAACAACTACGCCTTTGTTTCCTGCGACATTGTCTCGCATTCATCGGAGCCAAGTTTGCAGAAGCAAACGGACAACGTCGCGGCAATCAATGAAATTGTCGGCGATATAATGCGAGTTGCACAACCAGGACAGGTCATTTGGGCGTCGGGTGGCGACGGCGGTCATGTTGCATTTCCCCAGGAGGGGACAACCCAGGGCGCGTTAAAGTTAATACTGGGCCTTCGCAACTGGTCGATACAAGCAGGCGTCCGCCTGCGGATCACTGGAAGCTGTGGTGTTGCAGAGTCGATCAAAGGCGCAGACGAGCGTGTGCAATTAGTTGGCCTCGGGATCAATCTGGCAGGAAGGCTCCTGCCATTCGGGGATCCGGAACGGGTCATAGTTACGAAAGAATTCAAAGAATGGATTGAGGCCGGGCATGGCGCTTCGGAACAAGGGATCAGCTTCCATGAAGAACATCACATCCAGCCTGCCAGCATGCCCGGCCAGACGGTCTTTCTCCTCTCCGCAACTGGGGTGTTCCAGTCAACGTGGGAATGTTCGCTGCCCCCCAGCCGCATTCTACTTCGTGAGGCCGTGGAAGCCGGCCAGTACTTTGAGGTCGTATACCAGTCCAAGAGGCTGCTTGAAATCGATCCGCAAAATCGTCTTGCAAAAAATGCGCTGCGTGAATTGGCAACCAAGGGCATTCGTCACCAGCAGGAGCAAAATCTGATCGATGATCTTCTGCGTGACGCGCAGTTCGGGTTCGAAATAGTGAGTGCAAGCGCCTTAGTGGAGCGCCGCCGCGGTGAGACGATCTGCGAGCATGGTGACCATGGAACAACGATGTTTTTAATCCTCAAGGGGCACGTTGGTGTGTTCTTCCCGAAGAAAGAGCCGTCTGAAGCCATTCCCTCAAAACTCCTTTTTATGGGCCCTGGAGACTTGGTTGGGGATCTCGCATTTGCCTTGCATCGACCACGAACCGCCACGCTGATATGCATGGAGGACTCAGCACTGCTCGCTTTTAATCCAGACGAACTGTTTGTGAGATTTGGCCAGTCTGAGGTCGGAGTGCCGCTTGAGGCAAACTTTCGTCGAAAGCTCTTGTCCAAGATCATTGAAAACATGTGGAGGACCACAAATTACTTTCCTGGCATTTCTGAGTCCGAAGAGATGTCGCAATTGCCCGCGCGTCCATGGATCACATTGCTTAATAATGCAAAGGAGGAGGACATACCCTGGAACCGTGGAGTCATCGACTTCAAAGAGTATGAGCCTGAATTCGAAGGCATCTGCATCCTCGCAAGCGGCCGCCTGCGGCTCAGTGATGCAGACCATATGCTGGAAGGCAAGGATTACCCGATCCTTACCGCACACTTCCGGGGGGAAATCGTGAAGCGGCTAGGGCAGTGTCAGCTTTTGGAGGACGTCAAACTGGTGAGGATTTCCCGGCGGGGGGTGATGGCGCTGGGATCTGTTGCCTACGGTTTCATAATCCAGCGCTTGCGCGAAAACACCCCAGCCCACGACAGGAAGTCAGGGTTGGGAACGCGCGGACGACAATTTGACGTGTTTTTGAGCCACCACAGCGGAGACAAGAATTTTGCGCGTGAATTAAAGCAGCAACTACTGCGTAAAAAACTGACTGTCTGGTATGATGAACACGAGCTTCCACCAGGCGTTCCCTGGCAGGCATCGCTGGAGATGGGGGTGAAAAATTCAAAGAGCATCATTATCCTTGTTGGTGGCAATGGTTTGGGTGATTGGGAATCTGAAGAGATGCAGATCGCCCTTGGCCTTGCCGTTCGGGACAAGCGCCCCGTGATTCCCGTGCTATTGCCAGGCACTGGAGAAAAGCCCGATTTACCATTGCTTCTTGGAAATCGCACATGGGTGGATTTTCGCGCAGGCTTCTCTGAAGATGCGTTGAACAAACTCATCTGGGGAATCACTGAAAAGAACCCCAA
The DNA here is from genome assembly GCF_034366625.1 of Prosthecobacter sp. Lineage (NCBI taxonomy): Bacteria > Pseudomonadati > Verrucomicrobiota > Verrucomicrobiia > Verrucomicrobiales > Verrucomicrobiaceae > Prosthecobacter > Prosthecobacter sp. Next base: position 765,659 of record NZ_JAXMIH010000008.1, on the reverse strand, counting down.
TGGCTAGGCCGCGTTTGAAAAACACTCGACAGCCATATCGGAGCCAGCCAACGCCGGGGGCAAATGGAGAATCAAGGCCAGAAAGCAGGAACTCACGGTGGAATGCTTTGCTCTCCAGAATGTGCAGGTGCTGTGCAAAATGATGGTCGTGCGTCGAATCAAATCTGGCGCTGCCAGATCCATGCACATGGACTTCGGAAAATGCTTCACCATCATACGATGGCGGACACAGAGGGTTCAGCTTTCACAGCACGTCAAATAGTGGCGGCTTACGTTTTGAGTGGTCAGTTCATTGTTGTTCCAGGCCCGTCAAATCCTCCACACACGCCATCGCGGCGAGAGCTTGGGTGTAATGTCGGAGCTGCGGTTGTAGGGTGGTGAGTTCGGTGCGGAAGGCCTGGCATTGCGCCGCATCGCTGAAGGCTCCGGCGAGGGACAGTTTGTGCCACTTGGCCGTGAAGGGGCGGATGATCTGGTTCAGGACGGGGATGGCGAGCTTGGCGAATTCGTTGCTGGGGCCGTGCTTCCGCAGGATCTCGCGGGTGAGCGGAAAAATGGCAAAGACGCTGTCGAGGGCGGTTTTTTCATCGCCGTGCTCGACGGGCAGGGCCTGTGTGGTGATGCGGGTGAGCAGCTCGACGTACAGCTCCCAGGCGGCGGCTTTGTCGGGATCGCTGGGTTTGAACTCGCCCTCCATGAAGCCGAGATTGAGTTTCAGGGAGGACAGGCCCCATTTTTGCAGAAAGTCACCGCGCTTCATGGGGCATGATTCTGATAACTGCCCGGCAGTCCGGCAAGTTTTACCTGTTCTTAGGCAAAAGATTTTTCTGACGGCCGGAATGCCTCATCAACGGTTCGATGCAGGAGCCTCGGCGAGATTCCACACCTTCACGTCACCATTCCACGCGCCAGTGACGAGATGATTGCCGTCAGCACTAATGGCTAGGCGGTAGATCCAATCCTGTGACGCTTGCCAGGAGTGCAGGACGCGGTCGCTGTCGGCGTCGATGATACGGACGAGGCCTTCCTGACCGGCGGAGAAGAGGTGGTCGCCCTGGGGATGCCAGGCGAGGGCAAACACAGCGCCGTCGTGATGGCGGACGATGCGCACCATGCGGCCGATAGCGGGCTGCCACACACGCACGGTCTGGTCGGCACCGCCGCTGGCACAGTAGTTGCCCGTATGCTGCGGACGGAAGGCGAGGCAGTGAACGGCGTCGGTGTGGTGTGCGAGAGTACGTTCGAGTTTGTCAGTTGCGGTGTCCCAGATTTTCAGCGTGCGATCGGCACCGGCGCTGACGAGCAGTTTGTCATCGGGACTGAAGGCGACGGCGAAAACGGGGCGCGTATGGTCGGACAAGGTCATTGGCTGCGTCAGCGGCGTGTCTTTTCCCACGACGAACACGCGCACGGACTGATCATGACACGCTGCCGCGAGTTTGCCGCCGGCGTGAGTCCAGGCGACGGCAGTGATGAGATCGGCGGCCTCCTCCCAGCGTGCGGCAATGCGTTTCGTCTGCCAGTCAAACAACAACACACTTCCTTTTTCTCCTGGCACGCCACCGGCAACGGCGAGCCAGCGGCCGGATGGATCAAAGGCGGCAGCGGTGATCTTGGGCCAGTCGAGTTCGAGCAGTGATTTCGGCATCGCCTTGTCGTCTAGATCGCGAATGACGAGGCCAAAGGCAGTGTTGTAAACGAGCTGCTTGCCGTCGGGCGTGAAAGTCAGGGCGGTGACGGGCACAGCATCGACAGCGCAGCCAACCGTGGTTAGCAGAATGAAAGCGATCAGCGTTTTCATTATGCCATTCATGTCAGCTCGCTCACAAACTCGCCGCCGGTGAGGATTTTCATCGGCCGGCCCGCTGGAGTTTGATACTCGGCATCGGTGTCCACACCGAGCAGGCCGAGAATGCTCTGCGCGATGTCTTCGGGACGGACGGGGCGTTCGTCGGGGGTTTCGCCGTGGGCGTCGGTGCGGCCGATGAGCTGGCCGCCGCGCACGCCGCCACCGGCAAAGCAGGCAAAGCCCGCGCGCGGCCAGTGATCGCGACCGGCGATGCTGTTGAGCTTCGGCGTGCGACCAAACTCGCCCATCATCACGACCAGCGTGCTTTCGAGCAGGCCGCGTTCGTGCAGATCGGTGAGCAAGGCGGCATAGGCGCGATCCATGTCCGGCACTTTGCCGCTGCCGGGAAACTGAGCATCCGGAAGGGTGCGGGCGATGTCCTGATGCGTGTCCCAGCCGCGATCCACCACGCTGACGAAACGCGAACCTGCTTCCACCAGCCGCCGAGCGAGCAAACAACCGGCGCCGATGCGCCGATGACCGTAACGCTGGCGCGTTTGCGGTGCTTCCTGCTCCAGATCAAAGGCGGCACGGGCGACGGGTGAGGCGATCAATTGATGAGCCTGTTCAAAGAAGCGGTCACGCGCACGGGTGTCGTCGCTTTCTTCCAAAGTGCGGGTGAATTGATCAAGCTGTTGCTGCATGGAGCGGCGTTGTTCGACGCGGTCGAAACTGATCCAGTCGGGCGGTTGCAGATCGCGCACGCGATAGCCGGGCTTGGAGGGATCGCCGCCGATGGCAAACGGTCCGAAGGCCGCAGGCAGATAACCGGCGCGCAAGGACGGCACGCTGTCGGGAATCGTCACATAGGGCGGCAGCGCGGCTCCATTCCCACCTTCGCGCGCAACGATGCTGCCAAGGCTCGGATATTGCAGCGCAGGCGTCGGGCGATGGCCGGTCAGCAGGTAATGGCTGCCGGTGTCATGATTGCCCAGCTCATGCGTGAGCGAGCGCACCAGCGCGACATGCTTCATCACACGCGCGGTTTGCGGCAGATGCTCGCAAAGCTGAATGCCCGCCACATCAGTCCCAATGGCCTTGAACGGGCCGCGGATTTCCACCGGCGCGTCAGGTTTTGGGTCAAAGGTGTCGAGATGACTCGGCCCGCCATCGAGCCAGATGAGAATGCAGGACTTCGCTTTAGTCTTCGGCGACGCTGCTGAGGCTTGGAGTCGCAACAGATCGGCCAAACTGAGTCCAAACGCGGACATCAGGCCGACATGCAGGAAATCACGGCGCACGATGCCATCGCAGCGGCGGAGCGGAGATGAAGATGAGGCATTCATGAGGGTGATTTAATGAACGAAGGCAAATGCGCGGCTGTTGAGCAGCGCCCAGAGCAAATCTTCGCCAAAGGCAGCACGGTTCTTCGCGCGTGAGGCCTGCGCCAGCCAGTGGGTGCGTTCTGCGGTGGTCGGCATGCGGCTCAGGGCGCGCAGATAAAACGATTCGATCATCACGGCGATGTTGTCATCCTTTCGTTGTGCCACGGACTCGCGCAGACTGCGGTTAAAGTCCTCGCCATTGAGCAGATGCAGCGCCTGTGACAAACCGCCTCCAAAGAGCGCGGGATTGCCGCATTCGTCGGTGCGCGGGCAGCGGCCCAGCACGTCGAGAGTGTAGGATTCCGCCGCCGGATCGTGCATCTGCACCGCGCGCTTTCCGTCCGGCAAAAAACTGCCTCCAATGACCTGGGACAGCGCATCGGCCAAAACGGGGCCGGTCAGCGGCTTGACGCGCGCATGCGAGCCAAATTGATCGTCAAGGCGGTTCACACCGCTGGAGGTCGAAGCGAGCTGATAAGCGCGTGAGGCCGCAATTGTGCGCACAAGATGCCGCAGATCGTAATCATGCTTCACGAAGTCATCCGCGAGCGCATCCAGCAGCGCAGGCATGCTGGCGGGATTGCTGGCGCGCAGATCATCCACCGGTTCGACCAGCCCACGTCCCATGAGATGCTTCCAGACGCGATTCACCAGAGTGCGAGCGAAAAACGGGTTCTCAGCGCTCACTGCCCACTCCGCGAGCAACACACGACGATCAGAAGGAAGCTCCGCGGTCGGTAAATCGCCCAGCGTGCGCGGCAGCATTGGTTTGCGTGTCTTGGGATGCTCGACTTCGCCGCGATTCTTCAAAACGACTCGCGTTCCCTCAAACGCGGTCTGCGCGAACCAGCCCGCGAAGGAATAATAGTCATCCATGCTCCAGCGGTCGAATGGATGATGATGGCAGCGTGCGCAGGCCAGTCGCACACCCAATAGGGAGCGGCTGACAAACTCGCCCATGTCGCGCGGATCGGTGGTGAGGCGGTAAAAATTCGCCGGACCGTCGCGCGTGATGTCGCCCTGGCCGGTGAGCAATGCTTTCACGACACCATTGAGCGGTGTGTTGCGTGCGATTTGCTGATGCAGCCAGTCGTGATAGGTCCGCGCGCCTTCAGCGCCCTGTTTCTTTGAGGAAATGAGCAACACATCGGCCAGACGCATCGTCCACACATCGACAAACTCCGCGCTGCCGAGTAAACTTGCGATCACAGCCTCACGCGCAGCGGTTGAGTCAGGGTGGGCGAGAAAATCGCGTGCTTCGGCCTCCGTTGGGAGTCTTCCAGTCACATCGAGATGCACACGTCGCAAAAAAGTGGCCCCGTTTGAAAGTGGCGAGGCTGGCAGATGCAGACGACGCAGTTCTGCGGCGATGTGTTCGTCGATGAAATGGGCCGGTGTGAAATCGAGAGCCGTTTCATCCGCTTGAAACGGCACGGCGGCACGCACCGCCGTGACCTGTCCGCCAAAGCGGATCATCACGGCACCGGCTCCACGGCGCAGCATTTTCACCACGCCTAAAGAGGAGACTTCGGCCACGGCATCAGCATGACTGTCGTAAAGTGCCAGCGCGGTCACATCACCTGCCGTGCCATCGGAATAACGAGCGGTGACCCGCAGCGGCAGCGAATCACCGGGCGATTGGAGCAGCAGATCGGCTGGTTCCACGCTCAGGCCGGTCACAGCAAGCGTCGCCGCGCCTAAAGAAGCACCATCGGCGATCCACCGGCGCAGTGTGTCATAGTTCGCGGAATCAATCGTCAGCTTGCGGCCACCCTTGTGCTTGATCGTGCGCGAGGCTTTGCGCAGCAGAAGGCTGCGAGCGGGATCGGCCAGATCGACGCGACGTCCGGCCAGCTCGCGCGTGATGGCGGCGTGATCGTGGGCGGCATCGTAGCCGAGCAGGCTCAGGCTGAAGCCGCCCTGTCCGGTGGCCGCGCCGTGGCATGCGCCGGTGTTGCAGCCCGACTTGGTGAGGATGGGCAGGATCTGCGTGGCAAAACTCCATGACGGCTCCGCACCTGTCTTGAGGTGCGGCATGAGCACCGCGCCCGCAAATAACAGAAGCCGCCGGGGTGTGATCATGGCTTCTTGAGTTCTTCGAGAAACGCCTCGCCCTGCTTGACCGCATAGGGAGTGCCGTAGCGGTCTTTGAAATGCAGGATGCGCGTCCAGCCGTCGAGAGCCTGCTTTTTTAAATCGGCGTTGTCCTTGATGTGCTCGCGCACCTCCTGGAGCATGCGGTCGATGGTGGCATCGTCGTTTTCTTTGCGGATGTAGCTCCGCAGCATGGACTGAAGCTTGCCATCCGTGGGCACCGCGCCGGGAAACGGGTCTTTGCCCTTGGCCGCCATCGGAAGTTGGGCCATCTCACCTCGTTGCGGCTGCGCGGCGGCGATTTCTGCGACGGTGGGTGGCTTTTCATCGCCGATCATCTTGGCAATCGCACCGATCACACGTTCCGCATCAGCGATGCCAGGCTGCACCAGTGCAAAGCTGGCCTGCGCCTTGTTATCCTTCGCGGCAATGATCGTCATGAGGCATTCCTTGTTGAGGCCGTAGTTGCCCGGCCCTTCCGCGCCATCCACCGACAGTGTCGGGCGGCCCTTGAGCTTGATCGAATTCAGTGCGGGCGCGTACTTTTCCATCCCGCCGACACGTTCGGCGGCGAGGAAGACGAACTCCGTTTTGAGCCGGTCTTTGAATTTGCCGCCGTACTCATCCACCGCGCGCATCAGCGGCAGCATGGAGCGCTCCAGGCCATGCACAAACACCAGCACGGTGGGCGCGCCGTTGTTGAGTGTGATCACATCGCACTCCTTGCCCGCATCCGCACCGATGATGTCCACCGATTTGAACGCCGTCGTGGCCTCGCCCGGCTGCGGGCCGGAGAACACGGGATCAGCGGCGCTGAGCGGGAGTGTGATGATGAACGACAGCAAGCAAGAGGATGGCAGGAGTTTCATGCGACGGATGAAGGCGTGTTGTGGTTGTGCGCGGGCGGTCAAACACCCGGGCAGAACATTGGATGCTCTCATTTATCCACGATCTGCCTCGACCACACCATTGCATATTTTGCTCAACTGCTCAAAAGTCCGGCCTCGCGCCAGCCCCGGCCGATGAAGGCACCGGTGCGTGAACTGACCCTCAACTGACTGACCCGACCTCCCCTCATGAGAATTTGCTGCATCGGCGCCGGCTATGTCGGCGGACCCACCATGGCGATGATCGCCGCCCAGTGCCCCCACATCCGTGTCGATGTGGTGGACCTCAACGCCGATCGCATCGCGGCCTGGAACTCCGACGAGCTGCCCATTTATGAGCCCGGCCTCGATGATCTCGTCCGCCAGGCACGCGGGCGGAACCTGTTCTTCTCCACCGCGGTCAAAGAGTGCATCCACGACTCCGACATCATCTTCGTCAGCGTCAACACGCCCACCAAGACCTTCGGCGTCGGCGCGCACAAGGCCGCCGACCTGCGCTTCGTCGAGTCCGTCGCGCGCACCATCGCCGAGGTGGCCGAGGAGCCGAAGATCATCGTCGAAAAGAGCACCATCCCGGTGCGCACCGCGCAGGCCATCCAGACCATCCTTGGCGCGAATGCCAAAGGCTTGCAGCATCAGGTGCTCTCCAATCCTGAATTCCTCGCCGAAGGCACGGCGGTGAAGGATCTCAGCAAGCCCGACCGCATCCTCATCGGCGGGGAGCAGACCGAGGCCGGCCTGGCTGCCGTGGAGACACTCGTCAGCGTCTATGCCAACTGGGTGTCCCGCGAGCGCATCCTCACCACGAACTTGTGGTCCTCCGAGCTGTCCAAGCTCGTCGCGAACGCCTTCCTCGCGCAACGCATCTCCTCCATCAACAGCATCTCCGCTCTCTGCGAAAAAACCGGCGCGGACGTCGATGAAGTCGCCCGTGCCATCGGCTCCGACTCGCGCATCGGCTCGAAGTTTCTCAAGGCCTCCGTCGGCTTCGGCGGCTCATGCTTTCAGAAAGATGTGCTCAACCTCGTTTATCTTTGCGGGCATTTTGGCCTGCCCGAAGTCGCCGCTTATTGGGACCAGGTCATCATCATGAACGACTGGCAGAAACACCGCTTCGCCGAGCGCGTGCTGCGCACCTTGTTCAACACCGTCACCGGCAAACGCATCGCCGTGCTCGGCTTCGCGTTCAAGAAAGACACCAACGACACCCGCGAGTCCGCCGCCATCTACATCTGCCGCGACCTGCTGGAAGAACGCGCCAACGTTTCGATCTACGACCCGAAGGTCACCACCGCGCAGATCTGCAAAGATCTCGCCATCCAGGCCGACGAACCCAACGTGGAGTTCGCCACCAGCGCCGTGCAGGCCGCCAAAGGCGCGCACGCGCTGCTGGTGCTCACGGAATGGGATGAGTTCCGCCAGCTCGACTTCGAGGCCATCTACCAGTCCATGGTGAAACCCGCGTGGATCTTCGACGGTCGCAGCCTGCTCGATCACGCGAAACTACGCCAGACCGGCTTCAAGGTGTACAGCATCGGCAAGCCGCTGTCTGACGAGGCGGCAAGGTAATCTCAGTAAGCACACCCACATCCCGGCTGTGCAAACCGCGCTGACGCAATGGAGTGTTCACCCCATTGTTGTCGCTGAGCTGCGGCATCATCATGCATGCTCTTATGATGAACAAGCGTCGCAGCGACATGACTCACTCGATTTTTAGCGTGCTGTTACTGCTGATCTTTTTCAATGGCTGCGCATCTTCGCAGCAAAGGCAGGTGAAGCGCTCTCGTGAGCATGCCTTCATCGCCTACTGGCCCCCTCCTGCCGGCAGTACCGGACTTCGGCTGGCGGTCAAAGACAACATCGACATGAAAGGCCGGGTCACTTCGGCAGGATCTGAGTATTTGGCGAAGAACAGTGCTCCAGCGGCACGGGATGCGCCGTGTCTGGCGCTGGCGCGGGAACGGAATGTGCGGGTCGTGGGGAAAACAAATCTCACGGAGTTTGCAGTGACAGTTTCCGGTGAGAACCGCTTTTTTGGCAGTCCGCGAAGCCGTCTGGATGGCAAAAATGAGGTGATCCCCGGAGGTTCTTCGAGCGGCTCGGCCATGGCGGTGGCCACGAACATGGCAGATGTGGCGTTTGGCACGGACACCGGCGGCTCGATCCGCGTGCCGGCGGCCTGCTGCGGCGTTTACGGCTTGAAGACGACTTATGGACTCGTTCCCATCAAGGGTGTATTTCCCATCTCACCGAAGCACCTGGACACGGTGGGTCCGCTGGCCCGCAGCATCCATCATTTGGTGCAGGGTATGGATTTGCTGGAACGAGACTTTGCAGCCCGATATGAACAAGCCGTCGCAGACAAACCTTCGGCCCGGCACATCACCATCGGACGGCTTTATCTGAATGGGACCGACCCGGAGATCGACAAGGCTATTGACGCCGCGCTTGCAGCAAGAGGATTCAAGGTCATCAAGCTCAACAAGAGCTTTCAGGCCAAGTGGAAGCAGGCAGAGGAGGACGGCAAAGTGGTGGCGCTGGCAGATGCCTGGCTCAACGACGCCCAATACTCCGACAAGAAGGGCGTGAGCCTCCTGACGAAGCTTGTCATCATGTCCGGAGAGCTGGAATATAAGGGCGAATACAAAGCAGCGATAAAGCGAAAGGCCGCATGGCAGCGTGACCTCCGCCAGATCTTCAAACAGGTGGATTTCATCGCCGTGCCGACTCTGCAAGGACTGCCGCCCAAAATGCCGTTCTGGGGCTCGGACGCCGTGTTTGAATGGCGGGTATTCGACATGCAAAACACCGTGGGTGTGAATTTCGCGGGCAATCCTGCCCTGGCGATGCCAATCGCGATGCCGCCCAAAGGAAAGACCGTTCCCATGACCAGCTTGCAGCTTGTCGGCCCACGTCTCAGCGAGGCGGAACTCCTGAACGCTGGACGATTGATCGAAACCAAACTCTAATTGCATGCACCTTTCTACTTCTCTACAAGCCCTTGTCATCGCCACGATGCTGCTGCTGACCTGCTCAGCAGGCCGCGCCCAGTCCGCCAACGACCTCATCGGCAAGGGCGATGTCTTCGATCGCGCCTTTCAGGCCAACAGAGCGCTCAACTATTATTTGCCGGCCGCAGAGCTGGAGCCAAAGAACGTCCCCCTGCTGGTGCGCATCGCGCGGCAGTACCGCCATCTGATGACCGACGCCCGGACGAACGAAGAGAAGCTCCGGCTCGGCGGCATCGCCTTGGGCTATGGGCAGCGTGCAGCGGCACTTGCACCGAACGATTCCGAAGCGCAGCTCTCCCCCGCCATTACTTATGGCAAGATGCTACCGCTTCAGGGCAGCAAGGAACAAGTGGACGCCTCGCCGCGCATCAAAGCAGGAGCCGACAAGGCGATCCGACTCGATCCGCGCAACGATGTGGCCTGGCATGTGCTCGGCCGCTGGCATCAGGCGCTCGCTAACATTGGCGGACTCAAGCGCGCTCTGGGTGGACTCATTTACGGCAAGCTGCCCACTACCACAAACGAAGCTGCCGTGACCTGCTTCGACACAGCCATCGCCATCAATCCCAACCGGCTTCGCCACTACATCGAGCTGGGGCGCACCTACGCGCAGATGGGAAAAAACGCCGAGGCGCGGCTGTTCATCGAGAAAGGTCTCGCGATGCCCAACATGGAGCACGACGATCCTGAATTGAAGCAGCGCGGACGTGAGGCGTTGGCAAAGCTGCCGTAAACGAGTTTTTCACTCGTTCTCTGAACCCATTTATCCCACCGAAGTCGGCAAATCCGCTAGCGATCCATCAATGAACGTGTGATGCCAAAGCTGCGTCGCCACCACCGCCGCGAGGCCCATCTCCACCGAAAGTCGTGGCAGCGATCCGACTCGCATTCCACGAAACGCCTTCCGCCAATGCCGCGCCTGAGCGACATCGAAGTAGCCGGTGCGGCGAAGGGATTCTTCGCTGAGCAGTTCGCTGACAAACTTCGGCTCAGGATCGATGTGAAAGCTGTCCAGCGGCGCACGGAAGATGACCTTGTGCCGCCGTGCGATCTCTTTGGGCAGCCAGCGCTCGGCGACGAGACGCAGCAGGTGCTTGTCGCGAAAGCCGTTCAGCTTCCAGCGCGGATGCAGTTTCGCTGTGAAGTCGAACACGTCTTCATCGAGAAACGGATAGCGCACCTCCACCGAGGAGTGCATCGCCACGCGATCTCCCTTCGCTTGCAGCAAATGCCCGGCCAGCGTGACCCGCGCACCGACCCACAGGCCACGGTTCAGCGGACTCCAGTGCTTCGCACGATCCAGGTTCATCCCGAGATCATTCCAAGGTCGCGCTTGCTCCAGCACCTCGCGCATCGGCTCGCCATAGAAGCGCAGCTTGGAGAGCGCTAGCACGCCATAGCTGTCGATCCACGCATTCGGGCCACCGACGGCATCTTCCCACATCTCCCGGCTCGTGGCAGGGTAGTGCGGCACTTTGCTGATACGGAGAAAGGCACGGCGCACCTTGTCGCTCAATCGCAGGCCCGGAATGACATCCATCGCACCGAAGATCTTCGCGATCTTGTACCAAGGATAACCCGCCAGCCATTCGTCCGCGCCTTCGCCCGTAAGCACCACTTTTTGTCCGCAGGCATGCACGCGCTTCGCCAGCATGAGCAAGGCCGCGCATGAGGTGTCTATCACCGGTGCCTCGGCGGCCTGGATCAATTGCGGATACATGTCCAGCGCATCGCTGGCGCGAAATTCCTGCACGATGGGTGCCTTCGTGCCGATGTGTTTGGCCGTGTTATTCGCCGCACTGAGCTCATCGAGCTTCGGATCGTCCACGCGGATCGTGTAGGTGTTGATGGCGGTGCCTTTGAGCTTGCAGGCTATCGCCACGATCATGCTAGAGTCCAGTCCGCCCGAGAGATACGCACCCACCGGCACATCCGCGCGCAGCCGCTTGTCCACGGCCTTGAGCAGGATGTCTTCAAACTCATCCACCAGCTTGCGCGGATCGGCTTGAGGGTCTTCATCGCCCTGATTCGGGAAATCCATCGTCCAGTAGGCGCGCTCCTTGATCGGCTCCACATCCCCCGGTGTGATTTGCAAATAATGCCCCGCAGGCAACAGCCGCACACCTTCAAAACACGTCGTCGGTCCAGGCATCGCTCCAAAGGTGAAGATGTGATCGAGACCGTGCAGATCCGCCTTCGCCGTCACCATGCCTGATGCCAGCAGTCCTTTGATCTCGGAAGCAAACAGCAGCCAGTCACCCTGCCGTGTCCAATAGAGTGGCGAAATGCCGAAACGGTCCCGACCCAGCGTGAGCTGATGTCGATGCACATCATACAAGGCTACCGCAAACTGACCGCGCATCCGCTCAAACATGCCTTCACGGCTCTCCTCCCACAGATGCGGGATGATCTCTGTGTCGCAGTGCGTGTGCAGATGATGCCCGCGTCCGACCAGCTCCGCCCGCTTCTCCGGAAAATCAAAGAACTCGCCATTGAAGACCGTGAACGCGCTCTGGTCCTCATTGCACATCGGCTGCTGTCCATCCGCCAGACCGACGACACTCAACCGTCGCGAAGCCAGCGCCACCCCCGGGCGATGCAGGAAGCCCTCCTCATCCGGCCCGCGATGAATCAGCGCCCGCGCCATCCGTTCGACCACACCTTCGGACACCGTTCGCCTACCGGCCAGGTCCATCACGCCAGCTATGCCACACATGCGGTCTGCTATCGTTCGGTTCGGTGGTCACAATCAATCGTTATCTGGCAAGGTAGGGTTTCACCCCATAGCGATCCAAGGGCGCGTCAGGTATTTAAGGAACACACAACCACCTCAATCGAGGTGGCGAAGACGGACTCATGCAGCGGAGCCGTGAACTCTTTCCCATATCAAACATGCCTACACTCGAACATTCCGCTCCGCCGCCCTCGCCTGCAACGCCAATCACGAACAAGGAGGGCATCGCCATCATCGGGATCGGCTGTCGCTTCCCTGGTGGGGTGAATGACGCGGAGTCGTTCTGGAAGCTGCTCGAGGAAGGCCGTGAGGGGGTATGCGACGTGCCAGCGGATCGCTGGAATGTGGAGCGCTTTTATGATGCGGAGCCGGGGCTGGTGGGCAAGACCGTCGCCAAACGCGGCGGCTTTATCGAAGGGATTGACCAGTTTGATCCGCAGTTCTTTGGCATCTCGCCGCGTGAGGCGCCTTACATTGATCCCCAGCAACGTCTGCTGCTCGAAACGGCATATGAAGCGATCGAAAATGCCGGTTTGGTGCTCGATCTCGACAAAGGCACCGACATCGGCGTGTTCGTCGGCATCTCGCACAATGACTATCAGGGCTTGCAGCACACCGCCACGGATCGTGCGGGCATCAGCGCGCACACACCCACGGGCAGCGCACACAGCATCGCGGCGAACCGTATTTCCTATTGTTTGAATCTGACCGGTCCGAGCATCGCGATGGACACAGCGTGTTCATCCGCGCTGACGGCGGTGCATGTCGCCTGCGAGCACATTCTGGCGGGGCGTTGCAAAACGGCGATGGCCGGAGGTGTCACCGTGATGATCACGCCGGATGGCTTCATCGGTTTTTCGCAAGCCGGGATGCTGTCACCCGAAGGCAAGTGCAAGGCCTTCGATGCCTCGGCGAATGGCTTCGTGCGCGGTGAAGGCGCGGGGATGGTGCTCATGAAACGGCTCTCGGATGCCATCGCCGATGGTGATCCGATCCATGCGGTGATCATCGGCTCGGCGGTGAACTCGGATGGTCACACGAATGGCATCTCGCTGCCAAGTCCTGAAGCCCAGGCGCAGCTCGTGCGCGATGCCTGCGCGGTCGCCGGAATTACACCGTCACAAATTGACTATGTCGAAGCACATGGCACGGGCACGGCGGTGGGAGATCCCATCGAAGCTCATGCGCTAGCTGAGGCATTGTGTGCCAACCGCACGGCGGATGCTCCGCTGGTCATTGGCTCGGTGAAGACTAATCTTGGCCACTTGGAAACGGCATCCGGTGTGGCCGGACTGGTCAAGGCTGCGCTGGTGCTCAAGCATGGACGGATACCGGCCAGCCTGCATTTTGAAACACCGAATCCGAACATTGATTTCACGGCACTGAAGCTGCGCGTGCCGGTGGTGAGTGAAGCATTTGCGAAAACGGGCGATCTTCGTCTTGCTGGCGTCAATTCCTTCGGCTTTGGCGGTTCCAATGCGCATGTGATCCTGTCGGAGGCACCAAAACAGGTGCCGCGGGCGCATGTGAACGCTGACACAGGTCGCGCATGGCCTTTAACACTCTCCGCACGTTCGGAGGAGGCGCTGCGGGCCGCGGCATGGCAGTTGAGCGTGTGGCTGGATGATCATTCAAAGCTGAATGGCAGCTCGCCGCTGCTGCCGGACCTCACCTACATGCTCGGCGCTCGGCGCAACCATCACTCGCATCGCCTCGCGCTCACGGCGCGCACGATTGGCGAGATGGTGCAGGAACTCAGCGCCTTCTCGACCGGACAACCCGGTCCACGCATGCGCACCGCCTTCACGCCGCGCCGCGAACAGGCTGCGCGTGTTGTCTTTGTCATGAGCGGCCAAGGCCCGCAGTGGCAGGGCATGGGCCGCGAACTCATGCAGCATGAGCCGGTCTTCAAACGCATGATAGAGGCCTGTGACAAGGCCATGCGTCCATGGGCCAAGTTCTCACTGCTGGAAGAACTGGATCTACCCGAAGCCGAGTCGAAGATGCAGCGCACCGAGATCTCGCAACCTGCGATCTTCGCCATGCAGATGGCGCTCGCGGCGCTCTGGCAGTCATGGGGCATTCAGCCCGCCGCAGTCGTGGGCCACAGTGTGGGTGAAGTGGCGGCTGCCTGTGTGGCAGGCATTCTGACGCTCGATCAAGCCGCAAAGATCATCGTGTATCGCGGGCGTTTCATGGATGAATGCTCAGCGGCGGGTGGCACCATGCTCGCCGTCGGCTTGAACGCGGATGAGGCGCGGGCGCTCATCGCCCGGCATGATCACACGGTGAGCATCGCCGCGTTCAACGGCCCGCGTTCACTCACGCTGTCGGGATTGAAGACTTCTCTGGAGGTCATCGCCGCCGAATTGGAGTCGCAGGGCATTTTCGCACGCTTCCTGCAGGTGAGTCATCCCTTCCATCATGCGATGATGCAGCCCGCCGCCGATGAGTTGAAAGCGGCGCTGGGCCAACTCACACCACACGCCGAAACGATTCCGTTCTTCAGCACCGTCACGGGTCAGCGTCTCGATGGAGCGTCTTGCAATGCGAACCACTGGTCACGCGGCGTGCGGCAGCCCGTCGAGTTTGCCTCAGCGATTGGCGCACTATCGGAATTTGGTGTCGCTGCCTGGCTGGAAATCGGCGCGCATCCTGCCTTGGTGCGTTCGATTCAGGAATGCCTCGCGGAAAGTGGCGCGAAGACCGCCATCATGGCCTCAACACGGCGCGAACGTGAACACGAGTCTTTGCTCGAAACGGCGATGGACCTGCATCTTGCCGGTGTGGTGCTCGATTTCACCGCGCTCACGCCATCGCGGCGGCATTTGGATCTGCCCGCCTATGCATGGGACAAGAGCCGCTGGTGGAATGAGTCCAGCGACACGCGCGAAGGCCGTCTGGCCCCCGGTGGTCGCGGGCTGCTCGATGTGCGGTTGTCACGCGCCACACCGACGTGGATCACGCGGCTGGACAACCGCCACATGGCCTTCCTGAAAGATCATCGTGTCGAAAACCTCATCATCTTTCCAGCCGCAGGCTTTGTCGAGATGGTGCTCGAAGCCGGTGTGCAGTTGTTTGAGGGCAAAGCCTTCGTCATCGAAGACTTCGAGATTCGCAAGCCGCTCATCCTGCCCGATCCGCCGTCCGGCCTGCTGCTGGAGCTGACGTATGATCTCGAGGAGCGCACGTTCTCGATTCAGAGCAAATTTGAAAGCGGAGCCTCATGGTCCACGCATGTCGTGGGCTCGATGCGCGGCGAGCGCACCGAGTCATCCTTCTCCACGTCGGCTTGGGAGGCATCCACTTTGCCAAACGTCGGCCTCGATACCTTCTACGGTCACATGGCCGACATGGGCCTGCGCTACGGCGAGGAGTTCCGACCCATTCGCGAGTTGTCGGCGGGCACTGGCAAGTCCTCAGGTCGCGTATCGTTGGGCGCTGCGATTGCACCGCGTGCGGCCGAGTATCCGCTGCATCCCGTGCTCTTTGATGGCGCGCTGCAAATCTTCTCCGCTGGTGCCGCAACGATTGAAGGCCGCACGGCTGGACTTCGACTCCCCGTGCGTTTTGCCCGCATCTTGTTCCTGCGTTCGCCAGGGGCATCCAGTCTCGTGCGTGCCGGTGTGAAGCAGGCCAACGATGAGTTCGTCGAAGGCGGCATCGAACTCTTTGACGAATCCGGCAAGCCCTGCGTGCGCATCGACGGCTTCCGCGCCATCAGCGTGGAAGGAGCCAAGCGCACGGGCAAAACCGGCAAAGGCCGCGATGTGACTTACCATGTGGCTTGGGAAAAACGTCCCACGAGTCCACGAGCCGCTTCACCTGCTCCCGTGGCCTTGACCCGACTGCATGATGTGGCGCAGCAAGCGCTGGATGAAGTGCTCGACATGCGCGGACGTGGCAATCTGGATGCCGCCAGTGCCGCAGGCGACAAACTTACCGCCGCACAAGTCGCGAGCGGCCTGCGAGACATGGGCGCTGGCTGCACCGAGGATGAAATCTTCACCGCCGAGTCACTGAGCGTGGCAGAGTCCATGCGTCGATCGTTTGAGCAACTGGCAGACAACTTGGTGTCATTGAATCTGCTCACGAAGGAGCAAGGTGGCTATCAAACCACGCCCGAGTTCACCGAAGCAGCAGACAGCGCGTCTCAACTGCTTAGCGAGAGCCTCGGCAAGTATCCAGGCCATCTGCCGGAGGCCTTGCTCTGTGGTGCCACCTGCGCGGACCTCGGCCCCATCATGCGCGGGGAAAAAGAGGCTGTGCAGGTCTTGTTCACCAGCGGTGGCGCTGATTTGCTCGATCAATTCTATGGCGATGGCCTCGTCACAAGTCCCTGGCTAGCCGCCATCGGTAGCGCGGTGGCGGAGGCTGCGCGTCAGCTTCCTGAAGGACGCGGCCTGCGCATTCTGGAGATCGGCGCAGGCACTGGCGGCCTTGCTTCACAGGTGCTACCGCTCATCGAGCGTGGCGTGCATTCGTATATCTTTAGTGATGTTTCCGCAGCCTTCTTTCCCGCTGCGCGTCAAAAGCTGGCCGCTTATCCCGAAGTCGAGTTTCATACCTTCGATCTCGAAAAACTCGGCAACGAGCAGGAATTCGATCTCGGCTCCTTCGACATCATTCTCGGCACCAACGTCATCCATGCCGTCAGCGACGTGCGCTATGCGCTGCGCAATATCAATCACCTCCTCGCTCCCGGCGGCAGCTTGCTCTTTGTCGATGTCGCCACGCCTCATTTGTGGCTGAACGCCGTCTTCGGCCTCACCAGCGGCTGGTGGCGCTTCACGGATCGCGATCTGCGTCCGCATCATCCGCTGCTGGAGCGCGAGCAATGGCAGAAAGTGCTCAGTGAAACCGGTTTCAGCGAAACCGCATCACTCTCGGGTCTGATCCGCTCCCAAGGCGGCGAAAGCCTCATCGGCCTCATGGCCCGCAAGCCATGGAGTCAGCCAGCCGCGATTGCGCCAGCTATTGTCGAAGCACCTGCCGAGAAGTCCTGGCTCGTCTTCGCTGATTCGTCCGGTCTTGGCGAAAACCTCGCCACGCAACTCCGCCTCAGTGGTGTGCGCTGCCGCATCGCACATCGTGGCACTGCCTTCAAATCAGAAGGAGTGGATGCATTCACCCTACGGGCCGAAGCACCCGAAGATTGGAAGCACCTGCTGCTAGCCTGCGCCGATGAAGCCCCTGAGCGCTTTGTCTTCCTGTGGAGTCTCGATGAAACCGATCCGAGTGCAGACATGCTCGGCACCGATGGTTTATTCCATCTGACTCAGGCAATCGAAATCATTCATCCAACCGCCAAACTGCACCTGGATGTCATCACACGCGGCGCACAAGCCATCGGACGTGATCATTCCATCGCCCTGGCACAAGCTCCATCCATCGGCCTGATGCGAGTGATCGCCAACGAGCACAACAACTTCACCTGCCGTGGTATTGATCTGCCCTCTGAGGCCTCAGCCACCGACAACGCGCTGGTTTGGAACGAACTGCTTCAAGAAGACGCCGAGCGCGAAATCGCCTTCCGTGGCGAGGCACGTTATGTGAGGCGCGTCACTCGCGGCTTGGAGCCAAGAGAGCAGGTTTTGGATCGCAACGTGCCGCTGAGGCTCGAATCCCGTGAGCGCGGGCTGCTTGATGCGTTGCGTCTTGTTCCCTTCGCACTGCCGCCTTGTGGCGCAGGCGAGGTGGTGATTGAAGTGAAGGCCGCAGGCATGAACTTCCGCGATGTGCTCAAGGCGCTCGCACTTTATCCCGCCGAGACAGCCGATGCGCGCATCTTTGGCGATGAAGTGGCCGGCGTGGTGAAAACTGTCGGCGCTGGCGTCACGCATGTGAAGGCCGGTGACCGCGTGTTTGGCCTCGCAGTCTTCGGCCTTGCCACGGACTCAATGGCACGGGCTGGTGATGTGCGCCTCATCCCAGACGGCTTGTCGTTTGAAGAAGCAGCGACGCTGCCTGTGGTCTTCATGACCTCCTGGCATGCTTTGAAAACTGTGGCGCAGTTGCAGCCGGGCGAGCGTGTGCTCGTTCATGCAGGCGCAGGCGGCGTGGGCATGGCGGCGATTCAAATCGCGCATCATCTCGGCGCGGAAGTCATCGCCAGTGCGGGCAGTGCGGCCAAGCGCTCGCTGCTCACCGTCCTCGGCGTGAAGCACGTCATTGATTCGCGTCGCGCTGACTTTGCGGAAGCCGTGATGGAAATCACCGATGGCAAAGGTGTGGATGTGGTGCTGAACGCGCTCGCCGCCGAAGCCATCCCAATGGGTCTCTCATGCCTCGCACAATTCGGGCGATTCATCGAGATTGGCAAGCGCGACATCTATCAAAACAGCCGCATCCCGCTCTGGCCCTTGCGGAAGAACGCTTCTTTCCATGTCGTCGCGATGGACGCGATCTTCAGTGGCGATGAAAAGCGCACGCGCCAGATCTTGGAAACCATTGCTGAATTGGTCGAACAAAAGGCGCTGCAACCGCTGCCGTTCCGCTCGTTCCCAGCCTGCCGAATCGACTCCGCCTTCCGCCTGATGGCGCAGGGCAAACACACCGGCAAAGTCATCGTGTCCTTCCCCGAGCCTTTTGTGGCAAGGCATGGCGAACCTCTGGTTCCCGCGTTTGAAGTAAAGCCGGATGGCACTTACCTGATCACCGGTGCTTTTGGCGGCTTTGGCAAAGTGCTGGCCGAATGGCTTGCAGACTGTGGTGCCAAACATCTCGTGCTCACCAGCCGCAACGGCGCTGCCACACCTGCGGCGGAAGCCTTCCTGATCAAGCTGCGTGCTCGCGGCGTCGATGTGGAAGTCGTGAAGGCCGATGCTGGATCACAGGCCGACGTGAAGCGTCTGCTGGGAGATATTTCATCACTCGGTATCCCTTTGAGAGGTGTGTTTCATCTCGCCATGGCCATTGATGACGCGCCCATGGCAGCGCTCACTCGTGATCGCATGATCAAGGTGATCGCGCCGAAAGCACATGGCGCCTGGTTGCTGCATGAAGGCACGCTGGGCATGGACTTGGACTGCTTCGTGATGTTCTCCTCCCTGGCGAGTGTCTTTGGCAACTCCGCGCAGGCCAACTATGCCGCCGCGAACGCCTTCCTCGATGCGCTCGCACATCATCGTCAAGCCATCGGCCTGCCTGCGCTCGCGATCAACTGGGGCGCGCTCGGAGGCGAAGGCTATGTGGCCCGCAACGAACGCGTGGCCGAATATCTGGCCCTGCACGGCACCACGCCGCTGTCACCCGGCGAAGTCGTCGTGCTGGTGGAGTCCTTCCTGAATGCCGGAGCCACGCAAGCGCTGGCGATGCGTGTGGACTGGTCGAAGTGGCGTCAATCCTACCGTGGCGGCCAGGAAAGCCCGCTGCTGGAGCGCATCTACGCCGCTGGTGTTGATGCACCGGAAACAAGCGGTGCCAAAAGCGACTGGCGGCTCAAGATCGAGTCCGCCGCGCCCGCAGATCGCACCGAAGTCATCGGCCAGGCCGTGCGCGATGTCGTGGGTTCCGTCTTGCGTGTGAAACCCGAAGGCCTCCGCTTTGACCAGCCTCTCACCGACCTCGGCCTCGATTCGCTGATGGCCGTCGAAATCGAAAACTCCATCGAAAGCTCCATCGGCGTCGCTTTGCCGCCCGCCAGCCTGATGCGCGCCCGCACCATCGGCCAGATCGCGACCTTGATCGCCGAGCACATGGGCGCGGCCAAAGGTGCCACGCCTGTTCCCGCAGTGATCGTTGTGGAACCAGCGGCGGCTGAAGATGTGGATCTCGATGCGATTTCCGACGAGGACTTGGATCAGTTGCTCGGTGCCGACACCCCTGTGGACCGCCCCATTCATGCCGAGGAGGCAGCCTTGCTGGAGGTGCGCGCGTGAGCCCCCCGATAGCCGAGGACAAGCGAACGCGGCTGAAACGCTGGCTGGACAGCGGCAAGGCGGCGCTGCATCCGCTGACCTTTCCGCAGCGCGAGCTGTGGGAAACGTCGCCCGTGCCGGTCTCGGACAAAACCAACACGATCTGCTGCCTCATCGAGATCAAAGGTGCGATCACCGCGCAGGACTGCACGGCCGCGATGCAGCGCGTAGTGAACCGTCATGAGGTGCTGCGGCTTTCATTCCTGCCGAGCAAAGACCGGGCGGTGCAGATGATCCAGGTGCAGAGCGAGCCGGTGATGCGGTTTCGTGATCTGGCATCGTCATCATCGAGTTCTGAGGCCATGGATGCAGCAGCGCGTGAAACGTTCGATGCGCCCTTCGATCTTGTGCAGGGACCACTGTATCGCGTGGAGGTGCTGCGACGCTCACCGACGGATCATGTGCTCGTCGTGGCGATTCATCATGCGATTGCGGATGGCTGGTCGCTCGGCGTCTTGGTGCAGGATTTATATGCGGCTTATGCGCAGGTGCTGTTAGGCGCGAGCGGCGGACTGCCGCCTGTGCCGCAGTCCTACATGGCCTGGGGCGCTGCTGAGCGTGCTTTGTGGCAGCCTGCGCTGCTGGAGCAACGAGCGGCGTTTTGGAAAACGCATCTCGCTGGTTCCACGCGGCTTTGGGATGATCGCGCAGATGCGCTGGATGAGTCGGATCAATTGCAGCGGCGCATTGCCGGTGTGTCTGCCGAGCTGGGTCTGGCGGTGCGTGATTTGGCACGGCGCACCAGCGCCACGCTGTTCAGCACCTTGCTCGCGGCCTTTCAGATCACTCTGTCGCGATGGACCGGCGTGGCGGATATCGTGGTGGGCACGCCGGTGGCGAATCGCGCACGCCAGGAAGTGCGCGAGACGATGGGCTACTTCTCCAGCATCGTGCCCTTGCGCGGGCAGGTGGATGACAGCCGCACATTCTCCGACAGCCTCCGCTCCGTGCATCAAACGACGATGGATTGCTTTGCCAATGCCATGCCCTTTGCCGAACTCGTGAGCGCACTCGATCCACCGCGAATGCCGGGCCGCAATCCCATCTATGAAGTGCGTTTCGCGTTGCAAAACCAGCCTGTGCCGGATCTCGCGGTGGCGGGCTTTTCGGTCCAGCTCAAGATTCGCGCCACCGGCACGCCGCGCTTCGATCTCGCCTGTGAAATCACTGAGGAAGGTGATGGCCTGGAAGTTGTCTGGTTGTTCCGCTGGAGCCGCTTTTCTCAATCTGAGATCGAGGATCTTCATCGCCTCTTTCTCACCGTCCTCACCGCCGTCTGCAGCTCGCCAGACAGCCGTCTTTTCACTTAACCCTCGATGAACACCTCGTCATCCATCGAACCTCATTGGGTCAGCCGTTCGGCGTTTCAAATCGTGGTCTTTCTCTTTCTGTTCACCGAGATTGGCCTGGCCGCAGCCCTGTATCGCGATGCATCGCTCTGGGTGGTGATTCCGCTGGTCTTGCTCGCCAGTCATCTCATGCATGGAGCGGCGGTGGGGTTTCATGAGGCGACGCACGGGCTGCTGAGGCGAAACCGGCGTTTCAATGAGTTTGATGGCGTGCTGCTGGGTGTGTTCAGCTTCATGAGCTTCAGTCTTTACCGTGCGGCGCATCAAACGCATCACGCCTACTTTGCCACGGAGCGGGATGAGGAGCTGTGGCCATTTGTGTTCACAGAAAAGCCACGCTGGGCACGAGTGCTCGCAGCGGTGCTCGAACTCACGCTGGGCTTGTTTTTTACGCCGTTTTTGTTTCTGCGGTCGTTCCTGCGTGCAGGTTCGCCGATTCGGAGCAAAAAGGTGCGGCGTCGCATCTGGATGGAGCTGACACTGATGGTGGTGGTATGGATCGGCATTGTCGCGGCGGTGGCGTATGCGGAAGTGTGGCGCTATTTTGTGTGGATGTATCTGGTCCCTGCCGCTGTGGCCGCAAACCTGCAAACGTGGCGCAAATATATCGAGCATGTGGGTTTGACGGGCGGCACGGTGAACAGCGCGACACGGAACATCGTTTCGGAGGGATGGTGGGGCCGAGTGGTGGCTTTCACGCTGCTGCATGAGCCGTTTCATGGCGTGCATCATCTGCATGTCGGGCTTTCGCATGCGGAACTGCCCCAGCGAGCGGCAGAACTGCTGCCAGTGAGCCCCGAGGAACGGCCGCCCTTTCCAAGCTATCGCCATGCGATGCTCGACATGCTTCGCAGTCTTGCCGATCCGCGCGTGGGCGCTCACTGGCACACGTCTCGTCTCCAATCATGAAGCCAATGCGCCATGTCATCTTCATCAGCGTGCTCATCACCGTTTTCCCGGCGTGCCAGGGGCTGAAGACGGCACGTTTGGAGCAGGCCCGGCAAGCGTGGCAGGTCATGCAGATGGAACCGCCCGGTACCGTGACCGTGCAAAAAGCCTTGAAGAAGTATGATCGCGCCGTGGCAGCCGTGGTGAAGTCGCTCCGCAACAACGAAGGAGCAGACGCATGGGCCAAGGAGATTCAGTTGGACGGAGCACGGCCATGGCGGCTGACATTCGATGTTCCGCACCGCACTGGTTCAGCACGGACATTGGCACTGTCGGAGTTCGCTCATTGCCGGCTTGCCGCTGAGGTGAAACTGCACGGGTTTGACCGCGCGGTCGCGCATGACGGACTTGGTGTTCCGGTGGTGATGGCACAAAATGATCCGCGCCGCGTAGCCGGGCCTTTTCATCCTCCAAACGGCGAGTTTCTACCGGCGACTGCGGTGTTGGAATTTCCTGCCGCCGCTCCGGGTCAGCCTGCCGAGGCGAGACTGCGTTTTTATAATCCCCTGGTTGTGTCAGAGCTAAAAATGGGACGGCATTCCCAGCCACTGGCGGAGAACCTCACCGCCGCGCTGCAGTTTTCTTTGACCGATTCGACCCTCGACGAGAACGGGCCCGACAAGCTGAGCCCGTCAGCGTCTGGCGAGGATGAGTCACAGTTATTCTTCCTCAACCGCTACGACAGCACCAAAGTGCCGGTCGTGTTCGTGCATGGCATGCGCTCGGGGCCGAGTGTGTGGAAAAACGCCGTCAACGAGCTGTTCGCCGACCCTAAACTCCGCCGCCGCTACCAGCCGGCGTGTTTCGTTTATCCATCCAAGCTGTCCATTCCGGCATCGGCCGCGCGTTTGCGTGAGCTTCTCAAAGCTTCACGAGACCGGCTCGATCCAGGTCATCATGATGCAGGATTTGGCCGCATGGTGCTGGTGGGGCACAGCATGGGCGGATTGCTGACGCGCATGCAGGTCATTGATTCCGACAGCGATTTTTGGCGATCCTTCTTCACCGCTTCGCCAGAAAAAATGGCAGGCCAGATCGATGCCAAGACCCAACGCATGCTGAAGGAAGGCTTGTTCTTCGAACGCCAGACCAATATCAAGACCGTTGTGTTCATCAGCACGCCGCACCAGGGCAGTGTCCTTGCCAACAATGGCATTTTGCGAACTCTGGTGAAGCTCATCCTCTTCCTGCCAAAGACAGCACGGCAGCGCTTGAAAGCACTCACGAAACTGCCTGCCGTCTTCATCCATCCGACCTTGCGCTCATTTCATGACTGGGGCGTGGAGGGAACCGAGAACCTTGCCACCAAGCACCCTTACTTCATCGCTCTGGCGCGTCACCCTGCTGGTGTCCCGTTTCATTCCATCATTGCCACTCGAGGCAAAGTTGATTACCGCAATGGCAGCGACGGCATCGTGCCCTACTGGAGCGCGCATCTTGATGAAGCCGCATCCGAAACCATCGTGCCCTATCCACACGGATGCCTGGAGAAGCCAGGAACGGTGCAGGCGGTGATGAAAATTTTGAAAGGCACCCGATGAGCACGCGCCTTCCCCTTCAACCATGAAATCCCCCCCCCAGTCCGAATTTTGTGTGTCACATGAATGTGTGTTCGAGGCGAGGGGATTGAAAAAAGAATATGATGACGGTCGCGTGCAGGCGCTGCGTGGCGTGGACTTTCAAATCGCTCAAGGCGAATTCGTCGCCGTCATCGGCCCGAGCGGCTGTGGCAAGACGACGCTGCTGCAGATGCTGGGCGCGCTCGACGTGCCCAGTGCTGGCATCCTCCACTATCGCGGCAGCTCGCTGCCTGATCTGCCTGATCTCTCGGCTTACCGTGCGCGTGAAATTGGCTTCATTTTTCAGTCCTTTCATCTGCTGCCGACCTTCACCGCCTTGGAGAATGTACAGATCCCGATGTTTGAAACGGAAATCTCGGCCTCGGAGCGGAATGATCGCGCCATCGAACTGCTCAAGTCCGTCGGTCTGGAGCATCGCTTGCAGCACTTTCCCTCGAAACTCTCCGGCGGAGAGAGGCAGCGAGTCGCCATCGCCCGCAGCCTCGCCAATGGGCCGTCGGTGCTGCTCGCTGATGAACCGACGGGCAATCTCGACAGCGAAAACACCGGGCACATCCTGGAACTCATCATCCGGCTCCAGCGTGAGCAGGACATGACCTTGGTGCTGGTGACGCATGATCTGAACATCGCACGCATGGCCTCACGCACGATCCAAATGAAGGATGGACGGATTGTGAATGACGAATAAAATCCCAATGAACCAAACTCCAAGCAACCCAGCGTTCTCCGAGATGCCTATGATGGTGCCCTCTTGGGTCACACATTCGTCATTCGGAATTCGTCATTCGGAATTCGTCCCATCATGACCTTCCTCACCATCGTCGTGCGCGGCCTGCTGCGACGCCCTGTTCGCACCGGACTCACTCTTGTCGGCATCTCCATCGGCATCGCCGCAGTCGTGGCGCTGGTCGGCATCTCGCGAGGGTTTGAGCAAAGCTGGGCGACGGGGATGAAGTCGCGCGGCACCGATGTGGTGGTCAGCAACATGGGCGCCACGCTCACGCCGAAGCCCTTTAGCGCCACCGTGCGCGACCGCATCGCCAGCCTCCCGCAGGTCGCCGCCACCTGTGTCATTTTTGTCGATCTGACGAGCATTGAAGATTCCTCGATGATGGTCGTCTCGGCCCGCGAGTGGGGCGGCTTTTCATGGCAGAACCTCAAACTGATCTCCGGCAGAATGCCAAAGGACGCGATGGAACCCGTGGTCGTCCTCGGCCAGACGGCCGCGGAGGTGCTCAAGAAAAAAGTCGGCGATCCCATTCAGATCGAGGCCAAAGAATTGTCCGTTGTCGGCATCGTAGATGGTGGCGCCATGGTGGAGAACGGCTCGGTGATTCTGTCTCTGCCGTTGTTTCAGGAAATGTCGGGGAATGAGGGCAAGATCAACGTCATCGACCTCCGTGCCACTCCAGGTATGAGCGAGGACGAGGTACGGCGTCTCTGCGAGCAGATCAACACGCTCATCCCGGAAGCCCGCGCCATGGTGGCGGGCGAGCACCTGGGCAACAGCCAGGCGTATCGCATCATTAGCGCCATGAGCTGGGGTACCTCGCTGCTCGCGGTGATCGTCGGCGTTCTCGGCGTCATGAACACGATGCTCATGACCGTGTTTGAGCGGAAGCAGGAGATCTGCATCCTGCTCGCCATCGGCTGGAAGCGTGCCCGCATCATCCGCATGGTCTTGTGGGAATCGGCGTTGCTCGGTCTGCTCGGCGGCATTGCCGGTGTCCTCATCGGCTCCGTGGGAGTGCGGTTGATGGAGAAACTGCCGGCCATCCACGGCCTGTTGGAACCCGATCTTAGCGTACAGCTCATGTTCTTCTCCGTGGCCATCGCCGTCGGCGTCGGCGTGATCAGCGGCCTTTATCCTGCCTGGCGCAGTTCACGCCTGACACCCAGCCTTGCCATGCAGGGCTGAACCTCACCCCCCACCTTCTATGAAACCCTCTATCTCGCTGCTTGTCTTCGCTCTCACTGCTTTTCAGACCCACGCCGCCGACAGCCCGCCTGCACTGTCCGCGAGCGACCTTGCCGCCAAACTCAGCGCCTTGCAGCAGGATGGTGCGTCCTTCGTGCGCCTGAAACTGGAGGTGAAAGGAGCCACGAAGGTCTCGCTGCAACTCCAGATCAAGCAACGCCGCACCAAAGCAGCCACCGAGGTCGTTTACCAGATCCTCTGGCCCAAAGAGCGGCTGGGAGAATCGGTGCTTTTGCGCAAAACAGGCAGTCAAGCCGGCACTGGCTCGATCTTCGTGCCGCCCGCCACGGTGCGTGCCCTCGACAGCTCGCAGATGAAGGAGGCGTTGTTTGGCAGCGACCTGACCTATGCGGATGTGCTCGAAAACTTCTTCGCCTGGGAAAATCAGGCCATCATTGGCACCGAAATCGTGGACCGCGTGAGCTGCCAGATCCTCGAATCCAAACCCGGCAAAGGCCAGCGCTTAAGTTATGCAAGCGTCCGCAGTTGGGTGGACTCACGCCGTTTCGTGCCGCTCCGTATCGAAAAATACAACGCATCAGGCCAGCTCGCCCGCCGCATCGACAGCGGCCGTATCGTCACCGATGACAGCGGCCGCCACGTCCCCACCGGTCTGACCGTGAGCGACCCGCAAAAAGGCTCCGTCACAGAACTCGATGGCTCCAAGCTCAAACACGATGTGAGCTACACCGACGCCGAATTCACTGCCGAGGCTCTCAAGCAAGTGACCACGCCGCGCTCCGCCGGGGAGTAGCAATTCGACGCTAGTTCAGCTCCCACGCCCGCAGGTTGTCAAAGACGACTTCTTCATTGTCTCGACCCGAGACGCGGAACTCGATGCCGGGCTTCTTGACGCTGAAATCGCTGCTGGAAACGCGCAGGGGTTCCTTGCCCTCGATGCGCGCGACGACATCAGCGCCCTTGGTTTCGAGCAACAACGTGTACCACTGGCCCTGCTCGAAGTTCGTTGCGGCGGACGCCAGCGCCTTGCTGCGCGAATTCGGGTCCGACTTGTCGTTGTGCTCGGTGATGTTCCACATTCTCGGCGTGATCATGACCGAGAACAGATGACCATGTTTGCTAAGCTCGCCCGGCGGCGGATTGCAACTGATGTTGATGCCGCGTGCGCCGGCGAATTTGAAGTCGATCTGGATGGCGGCGTTCTGCATCGGTTGCTCACGGTTGAACAGGCCCAATCGCCCATCTTCGCTTTTCATGCTCGCATGCAAAACGCCGTCGGCGACGCTGAGTCCGCCAGTCTTGCCAGTCCAACCTTGGGAGAGCGCGTCGCCGTCGAAGGTCTCTTCGAGCAGCAACTGGCCTTTCTTGCCGAGGGTCAGTTCGAGTTTGGTGGATGACACATCACTGGTCTTTGCCTTTTCTGGAATCGGGGCAGGTGCGGGCGTGGGTTTCGTCTCTGGAACGACGCCGCGTTGGCGTCGTGGTCTGGATGCGCTGGTGTCCGATGAGATGGTGATGCTCTCGACCGGCTCACCGTTGTATTTCTTGAGATCGCCTGAGAGCACCTCGGGAGCTGGTTGTTTGTCGATGATGCCGATGCGCGTGAAAAAATCCGTCGCGTAGTTCAACCAGGCGAAGTCCCTCGGCTTGGTCCGCGCAATGCCATGCCCGCGACCCTCGGCGAGATACATCTCAAAGGTGACGTCCGCTGCCTTCGCCTGGTTGTGCAACAAGATGCCGTTGGCCAGTTCAATGTCGGCGGTGCCGGAAAACATCACCGTCTTCGGCCACAGCTTGGTGACGTTTTGCGCAGGCGAGAGTTTTTTGGCGAGATCATCGCCGAGCAGGCGCTGGAAGGCGAAACTGCGACTGCCATCGACGAGACTGGCGACAGGATAGTAAAGCAGCAGCGCATTCGGCGTGCAGGAAACACTCAGGTCGTCGCTGTCACTGCTCGGCGCTTCAGCGGCAGCGGTGCAGGCCGCGATGTGTCCGCCCGCCGAGCCGCCGCCGACGATGAGACGTGCTGGGTCCGCGCCGAGTTTGGCGCAGTTGGCACGCACCCAGCGCACGGCGCTGCGCGCGTCTTCGGCGCACTTGTCGAGCATCGTGCCCTGGCGATTGCACGCGCGATAATCAGCGAGTCCGACCACGACGCCATTCTTAGTGAAGTGATCCGCCTCCCTGACGCATACAAAAGGGCTGCCGCCACTCCAGCCGCCGCCGAAGAAGAACACCATGACCGGGCGCTTGTCGTTCTCCGACCAGCTCTCGGGCATCTTGAAATAGATGCGCAGTTCACCCTGCGGCGTCTGCTTGTAGGCAAACTCTTGGTAGCCACGCTGCGTGCCTTCGGCGGAAAGTTCGGCGAGATACGTCTTCGGATCAAAGGTGCCGCCTTTGTTCTTCTTGGCTCCGCGCGCAGCCATGCGTGAGGCGATGTCTGGCGCTGCGGCCGTCGCGGGCGTTGGCTTGGTCGCATCCTCTGCGTGTGAACAGGCAATGGCGCAGAGCGCCAGGCCAACAGTTGCTGCAATGGTTTGGTAAATCATAGTCTGTTCAGGGCAAGGTCAGCGTCGTGACGCTGAATGGCTCGATGGACAAGGACGCCGCGCTCTTGTCGCCGACGAAGGTCTTCAATGATCCACCCGTAGTTGTGAGCGTGTCGCCGGAGACGGACTCGATGTGAACGCTCGCATCCGAGGCGAGGGGCTTGCCATCCACGGTGATAGCATTCAACGCGATGGCGAGCCCGCGATTGAGGATGCAGAGATACTTTTTGCCGTCTGGTCCCGCACTTGCGAGCGCCTTGACAACTTCCATCGCACCTTGTTTTTCCACACCCCACACCCCACACCCCACACCCACACCCACACCCACAACGGCAGCGGTCAGCAGTGATTTGTCGCCGCTGTAGAACTGCCGGAGCGGCTTCGCATAGAGATAAGGCGACCACAGCGCGATGTCCTGCTGGTAGGTCACGCCACCGCCACTGCCTTTGCGTTTGCCCGAGGTGAGATCACTCATCAACGGCACCGACCATGTCGCGACTTCGAAGTAGTTGTCGTGCGTCGCATTGTATTCGGTCATGAAGAACAGGAAGTTCACCGAGTGCAGTCCTTCGAGGGCGGTGTTGCGATCCGCGTGCGTGCCCCATTGCAGCATGAACATCTTTTTGTCGGCTCCCCAATCATTCGCATAAGCCTTGATCTCCTTCTCAGGAAAGCTCTGCACAAACGCATCATAATCGCCGAGTCGCTGCTCGGGAGTCTTTACTTCACCGCTGCCGCGTTTGCGCATCGCCGCACTGGCGAACTCCGTCCAGCCGTATTGCGCGAAGTCATCAATGCCGGGGACTTGGGCGACATCCCGGTTCCATTGCCGGAAGGACTCGGGCACGCCCGATTTTCTGCCGACCGGCGTGCTCCAGCCGACGATGCGTACCTTCGGATACTTCGCTTTGAGCAACTCGATAATCGGTTTGATCTTGGCGATGTAGTCGGCGCTGCTCTCGAACCTGAAGGCACCAAGTTGCACCTCCATGCCGAGCACGACCGTTTCGACCGGCACCTGTGTGTCCGTCATCTTCTTCATATACCAGTCGAGTTCTTCGACCGTGCCGTTGGGGATGTTCGGGATGAACACCGCATGGCCGCCCATCGGCTTCATGAAACCGAGGTATTGCAGGAAGAAGTCGGGCGAGCCGACCTTGTTGATGCGGTGATCACTGCCGTGCTTTGACTGTGCGATTTCTTCCTCCTTGATGTTGAAGCCGCCGGTGCCAGTCGGATGATGATACGACGATCCGCCTGGAAACAGGAAGGTGTTGAACTGCAGTTCGCCGAGCGCCGCGAGATACTCCGGCTTCTGCACCAGATCGAAGATGAACATCTCCGCGCAATTGATGCCGTAGATCTTCGGATTGATCGGCACCGGGTTCGCCGACGTGAGCTTGATGGTCACTTTGCCTGCGGGCGCGGGCGTTTCGGCGGGAACGATGGTGGAAGGTGTTGAAGAAGTCGTGCCACCACTCTGCATTTCGCCCCTGAACTGACGAAACTCGTCGGTGGACAGTTTGCCGTCATGATTCAAGTCGGCGGCAGGGAAACGCGTGACCAATTGTTGAAGGCGTTCGTCAACGGCTGTGGGAGTGGCCGAGAACGCAAACCCACTGCAGAAAACGGAGATGGCGCAAAGAATGGTGGCGAGTCGCTTCATGGGGGGCGTGCGCCGAAAGCGACATGCCACTGCATAAACAGCTCCGGCAGCCAAAGGTTGTGGCCGGTTTGCGGGATGACTCCTGTCTCCAGCGCCGCTGGAACGCTAACTCCACATCTTCCGGTCCAGCGTGCGGTAGCCGATGGCTTCGAGGATGTTGTCGGCGATGATTTTATCGTGACTGCCGAGGTCGGCGAGGGTCCGTGCGACTTTGAGGATGCGGTCGTGAGCGCGAGCGCTGAAGTTCATCTAGCTCATGGCGTGTTCGAGGCAGCCGGCGGCTTCGGCATCGAGTTCGCAGTGTTTTTTGATGAGGCGCGGCGTCATGGCGCTGTTGGTGTGGACGCCGGGATGTTTGGCAAAGCGTTCCTGCTGGAGTTGGCGCACGGATTCGACACGCTGGCGGACGGGGCCGGAGGCTTCCCCGCCGTCGCGAGAAGCAAGCGCCTTGTAATCGACGAGAGGAACTTCGACGTGGAGGTCGATGCGATCCAGAAGCGGGCCGCTGATGCGTTGGCGATATCTTTGCCTCGGTCCCCACGAGAAGCGGGTGAAGAGTTACCTAGAGGCACCCGAGACTCTCGGCGAACACCTGCGGAAGCGCCGCCTCGACCTCCGGAAGACCCAGGAGCAGACAGCGGCCCGGTTCGACATCTGCGTCACCGCTTACAACGACTGGGAGGCCGACCGGGCGCGCCGGTAATCAGCAAGTGGCCTGAAATCATCAAGTTTCTCGGCTATGATCCCACCCACCCCCGAAGGATCTCGACGAAGCCCTGACTGCGCTCGAAAAGAGGCACGGCCTGCCCAGAGTCCAACTGGCGGCGAGACTTGGAATCGAGAGGAAAACATTGTTCAAGTGGCTGGGCGGCAAGACAGTCTCATGTCCGAGAGCTCGCAAGAAGGTTTTGGCTTCTCGACTCTCTGGAGCCGAATCGCTCGGGCTTTTCATGGATAAATTGATCATGCACT
This sequence comes from Prosthecobacter sp., assembly GCF_034366625.1. NCBI lineage: Bacteria > Pseudomonadati > Verrucomicrobiota > Verrucomicrobiia > Verrucomicrobiales > Verrucomicrobiaceae > Prosthecobacter > Prosthecobacter sp. The sequence continues at coordinate 734,834 of NZ_JAXMIH010000008.1, read as the reverse complement.
GAGAACCGACAGTGCCCAGTTCGGCCTCGATTGCTCAAAAGGTTCATTCGCTAAATCGATTCACCAGAAACAAAGGCGGGCATGAGGCGAATGGCGTCTGCGGGCACGGTGCTGGTTTCAGCAAGCTGCCGGACGGCGAGGGCGACGCGACTGGCGAATTGAGCAGGCTGGATGGCGTAACGAGCGATGGTAGGGCTGGCGGCGTCAAGAATGGGATCGTTGTCACGGGAAAGTACTGTGACATCCTTGGGTATCCGCCTGCCCCGACGCATGAGGTGCATGGCGACTGTCAGGGCATGCGTGGCACCGCCTACGAGGTAGGCGGTGGGAGGATTCGGCAAACGCAGACACTCGTCGATCAGGATGCAGAGATGCGATGTCGTGGTGTCGTGACGCAAAACCTGGATGTGCGCCCCTGGCATCCCTTTCAATGCATCACGCAAGCCTTCCTCGCTGGCAATGTCACCACCATAGATGCCTTTGTGCAGCACCAGCGCGATGCGGCGATGCCCTTTGCGCCAGAGCAGGCCGCCCGCATGATGGCAGGTGGCGTGGAAGTCCACATCCACCGATGGCATGCTGATTCCGGGGGCGCTAGATCCCAGAATGAGACAAGTGAGCTTCTGGCGGCTGAACCAGCGCTGCATCGGCTCCTGAGCGCTAAGGACGATCCAGATCATGCCCGGATGTTCGGCCACGAATTGGGCCAGCACACGGCCTGGATTCGCGGTGTAACAGGCAGGGTTGATATGAAACTGCACGACGCAGCCGGCAGCAGTCAGCTTGGCACGCAGGGTGTCCATGACGAAGGAGATGCGCGATGGCAGGGAGAGAAAGGAACCAGGCATGAGAATGCCGATGGTCTTCTTTCGAGCGTTCTCAACTTTGCTGCTACTGCGGCTTTTGATGCGGCGGCGCTGCCGGCCGCTGACCTCCAGCCAGCCTTTGCGCTGCAATTCTTCGAGTGCCGGACGCAGTGTGCGGCGGCTGACCTGCAGGCTCTCGCACAGCTCGCGTTCACCCGGCAGATGCTTCTGCCAATGGCCGTTCCGAATGCCCTCATAAAGGCTTTCCACGGTCTGAGCGACGAGCGACAGGCGCTGCGGCAACTTGGGGGTTGAAAAAGCCTTGGTCTTCATCTGGTGCCATGACGTGACCAGGAGTAATCACTCGTTTCTGTCGATGTAGCAAACAGAATCTTGTGCGCCATGACGCCGCTCCACGCGCTCATGGCCACAAATCCATTAAACCAACCGACCATGCAAAGATACACCGCCATTCTTCTTTTTGGGCCTCCCGGCAGTGGCAAGGGAACTCAGGGCAAGGCTCTCGGCTCGCTCCCCGGCTTCTTCCATTGCTCCTGTGGTGATGTCTTCCGCGCCATGGACGTGCGTACGGAACTGGGTCGTGCCTTCCTTGAATACTCCGGCAAGGGACAACTCGTGCCAGATGAGATCACGATCAAGCTCTGGCTGGCACGGATTAAGAGCTGTGTGACAACACGGGCCATAAAACCGGACATGGACAGACTTGTCCTGGATGGCATTCCGCGCAATCCGCATCAGGCGGAACTCATGGATGCCATGGTCGATGTGGAGCATGTTTTCCATCTCAGCGGAGTGCCGCGCGATGAGATCGCTCTGCGGCTGAAGAAACGCGCGCTCAAGGACAACCGCCTGGACGATGCCAGCGATGCGGTGGTGAAGCGTCGCCTCGAAGTCTATGAGGCCGAGTCCATCGAGTTGCTGAATCACTATCCACCAGAGCGCATCACTCATGTGAACGCCACTCAGCCACCGCATGTCGTTCTCAACGACATTTTCAAAACCGTCATCGAGGCGGAGAAACAGTTCGCCTAGAACGACATGAGCGATTCATCAACGATCAACGACGATACCGAACGCACACTGGAGTTCGAGTTTGTGCGCGCCACAGAGAATGCCGCCCTCAATGCCATGACTTGGCTTGGCAAAGGAGACAAAAATGGCGCTGACGCGGCGGCCTGCGATGCCATCTACGGCATCTTTGACCGCATGGACTGCTGCGCCTCCGTGATGATCGGCGAGGGAATCAAGGATGCAGCCCCCGGCATTTTCCTCGGCGAAAAACTCGGCAGGTGGACCTCCGGCAGTCCGCATTTCGACATCGCCCTGGACCCGGTTGATGGCACCACCAACATCGCGCATGGGCTGCCAAACTCGATCTCCGTCATCGCCGCCAGCATTACCGGAGACGGTCAGAGCCATGCCATGTGCCACCTGCCTTCCTTTTACACAGAGAAACTGGCCTGGGGACCAGAGGTGGTGTGCTGGCTGGAGAAAGCCGGCCTCAGCATCGCTCTCGACGATCCTTTGCGCCTGACGCTCAACCGCGTGGCCACCGCTCTGGACAAACCGTTGGGCAAGCTCGTCGTTTGCACTCTCAACCGTCCACGCAATCAGCACATCATCGTGAATCTGCGTGAATGTGGCGTGGGCGTGCGTCTCATTACCGATGGTGACATCACCGCCGCTCTCGCACCGTCGATGCCGGATTCCGGCATTGATCTTTACGTCGGCATCGGTGGTGCCACCGAGGCCGTGCTTACCGCCGCAGCGCTCAAGACACTTGGCGGCGACATGTTGGTGCGAATGTGGCCGCGAGATGAAGCAGAACTGGCCTCGCTGCTCGAAACTCACTCGCATGAGGAGATCTATGCCGTTCGGCAAACGAACGATCTTGTCAGCGGCAGCAGCGCCGTTTTTTGCGCTACCGGCATCAGCGACAGCCCGCTGCTGCCCGGCGTGAAAATGACGGGTAACAAGGCCGTCACATCCTCCGTCCTTCTGCGCGCCCACAGCCGCACCGTCCGCTATATGCGCACCGTACATGACATGGGCCACAAGTTCATGCCGCTGAGAAGCACGGGTCCGGGCTCATGAAAACAGCACTCTGGTCACTCAAAGCAACCAATGCCGGATGCTTGTCATCAGGCCTGCCCCCGGGTTCCTTCTCACCCGCAGAAAACCCATGAACACGATTTCTTAATGACTGATCGCTACACGCATTCCCGTCGTCTTTACGAACGCGCAACGCAAAGCATCGCCGCAGGTGTGAACAGCGGCATCCGCAAGATGGAGCAGCCCGTGCCTCTCTACTTTCAATACGGCAACGGTCCGCGCGTATGGGATGTGGATGGCAATGAGTACATCGACTTCCAGATCGGCCAGGGTGCGCTGCTTTACGGCCATGCGCCCGCTGGCATGGCGGACGCCATCGCTGCGCAGGCAAGGCTCGGCACGCATTGGGCAGCGCAGTCGGAGCTGGAGATCGAGGTGGCCGAGCGCCTGCAGGCGATGATTCCCTCGGCGGAACTCGTGCGATTTAACAACTCCGCCACCGAAGTCGTGCTCTCGGCACTGCGCCTGGCACGCGGACACACTGGGCGTCCCTTGATCTTGAAGTTCGAAGGCGCGTATCACGGCTGGGCGGATGAAGGTCTCGTCGGCTTCTGTCCCCCACCGGACAAATGGGGCGATGATGAATCCCCGACGCATCTGCATCCCAGCCATGGCGTCATTCCAGAGGTGCTGGACACTTTTGTTGTCTGCCGCTGGAATGATCCCGATCATTTGCGTCGTCAGGTGGAGAAATATCGAGGACAAATCGCCGCCATCATCTTCGAGCCGATCATGTGCAACACCTGCTGCATGGAGCCCGTGCCGGGCATGATCGAAACGATTCGAGAACTGTGCGATCGCGATGGCATATTGATGATTGCCGATGAAACGATCACCGGCTTCCGTTTCGGCCCCGGCGGTGCGCAGAAGCATTTCGGTTTCGTGCCGGACCTGACGATTCTCGGCAAGGCCATCGGCGGTGGCGTGCCGTTTGCCGCGCTGGTGGGCAAACAAAGCGCCATGAAGAAGGTCATTGATGGCACCGTCGTTCATGCGGGAACCTTGAATGGCAATCCACTCTGTCTAGCGGCCAGCAAGTGGTGCCTTGATCATGTGCTGTCTCTGGGAGACTCGCATCCTGAAACCGTGATCAAGCTGGGGCAGAAACTGATGAGCGGACTTCGTGCTCTGGCTGATCAGCATGGTATTCCGCTTCGTCCACAAGGGCCCGGGCCCGTGTTCCATGCCGTCATGCTGAAGCCCGGCTGCGCCGAGGGACCGGTGCGTGATTACCGTGACTATGTGAGGCGACAGGATGCTCCGCGCTGGGCGCATCTGCGCCGCTGTCTTCTGGAGGATGGCGTGCGTGCCATCGAGCGCGGTCTGTGGTTCGTCAGCCTGGCTCATCGTGAGACAGATGTGGACGAGGCTTTGGAAAAGGCATCGCTCAGTTTTGCCAAACATGCCGTCGAGTGGTCAGCAGCCTGATGCAACCATGTTCAAGCGTGTTCTATTCGCCGGCCTGTTTCACGAGACACACACGTTTCTCGAAGGAAGCACGCGCCTCAGCGACTTCACCATCACTTGTGGCAGCGAAATGCTGCGCTGCTCGGGCGACAGCTCACCCATGGGCGGAGCGCTGGATTGTGCGCGGGCCTTTGGCTGGGAGATCATCCCAGCGGCGGATTTCCGCGCCACTCCAGGAGCGATGGTGGAGGACGAGGTCATCGAAGCCTTTTGCCACGAGCTTTTCAAACGACTGCCGCTTGCGGTCGATGCCGTGTATCTCGTGCTCCACGGGGCGATGGTGACGCCCTCGTTTGATGATGTGGAGGGCGAGATCCTGGCGCGGCTGAGAGCCAGGATCGGCCCTGATGTTCCCATCTTTGGCGTCTTCGATCTGCATGCCAATTTCACCCAGCGCATGGCGGATCTGGCCAACTGCCTCGTCGCGTATCGTGAGAATCCTCACGCGGATGCCCGGCGAGCCGCGCAGATCGCCGCCACGCTGCTCCAGCGCTGCCTGACGACGCGGCAGGTGCCGAGGATGTTCTGGCAGCATCCGCCGCTGATGTGGCCGCCCACCGGCACGGCCACGGCATGCGAGCCGATGCTGTCACTAGAAAAAATGGCGCGGGAGATGGAGTCCACGCGCGAGTTCTGGGCGGTGAATGTCTGCGCAGGCTTCTCCTTTGCCGACATGCCGGACGCGGGTGTGAGTTTCGTCATCGCCACTCTGGGAGACGAAGCTCAGGCACGCGCCGCCTTGCAAAAACTATGGGATCTCGCGATGACGAAGAAAGCAGAGGGCAATATGACGGATGCATCGGTGAACGAAGTCTTCGCAAAGCTCGATCTCACATCACCAGGACTCACCGTGCTCGTCGAAGCCTCTGACAACATCGGCGGCGGCGCTCCTGGCGATGGCACGGGCCTGCTGCGTGCCTTGATCGAACGCCAGACCTCCAACGCGGCCATCTGCATCAATGATCCCGAGGCGGTTCGTCGGCTGCGCACGATAGCGCCAGGGCACAAGACCACTTTGACCGTGGGCGGGCGCTCCAGCCAGCTTGATGCCGGTCCCGTTTCTCTCACAGTCGAGCTGCTGCGCTCAGGCGATGGCAAGTTCGAGCTGGAGGACAAGCGCAGCCACCTCGCCAGCATGTGCGGCGATCATTTTGACATGGGTGAGTGCGCCGTCGTGCGTCATGCCGGGCTGACCATTCTCCTCACGAGCCACAAGACACCGCCCTTCGATCTCGGCCAATGGCGCAGCCAGGGCATCGAGCCACGCGATCTCTCCGTGATCGGCGTGAAGGCCGCCGTCGCGCACCGCCATGCCTACGATCCCATCACCCAACAAATGTGCTGGGTGGACACACCCGGTCCCTGCACCAGCCAGTTGAAGTCACTGCCGTTTCGCAAAGTCCGCCGTCCGATTTATCCGCTCGATGAAATAAGGTAGGAAAATTACCAAACTCAGAACTCTGAAAATCTTCCTACCAACAAATTTTCCTACCTCAACTCACCATGATCATCGACTGCCACAATCACATCGGAGCGGACATGCTCTTCTACCTGCACGGCGATTTTCCGTATGCGCAGCAGCTCGTGGACATGACGCAGGTCGGTGGCTCGCTCGGCATCACTCACTGGATCGTCTTTCCCTTCGTCTCGTATGCGGCGATGGACGTGACCAAGTTCCGCAGTGGCGGGATCGGCTTCGGCAATGGCCTGGAAACCGTGCCTTACGCCTTCGAGAACCGCCGTATGTTGGAGGAGTGCTATCGACTCTTTCCTGAAGAAGGCCGCAAGACGCTTCCGTTTGTCATGGTGGACCCTATGCGCCACACCGACGCGCAAGCCGCTGAGCTTGTGAAACTGCGCGCTGAATACCGCATCCACGGCATCAAGATTCAAAGCACGATCATCCAGGCTGACATCAAGCGCCTCGCGCATGAAGGCCAAGTTTTCCTCGATCTCGCCCGCGAATGGGACGCGCCCTTCATCATCCACAGCAGCGTCGCAAAGGATGATTTATGGGCCCAGGCGCACGACATCCTCGACCTCGCCGAAGCCAACCCCGACATCCGCTTCTGCGCTGCGCACTCTTGCCGCTTTGACAAGGAATGTCTCGACCGCGTGCAGGCGTTGCCGAATGCTTGGTTCGACAACTCCGCCCACTGCATCCACTGCGAAGGCGCGGTGGGTGATATGCCCTACATCGCCCCTAAAAGCCGCCGTTTTGACAGCGCCTATAGTGATCCCGCGCGTGTCATCGCTGATCTCGCTGCCGCGTATCCGCACAAGTTCATGTGGGGCAGCGATTCGCCCTTCTACAGCTATGCGGCGGCCATCAGCGGCGAAGTCGTGAAGCTCATCAGCACCTATGAGCGCGAGGTTATCGCCCTCAAAGCCGCAGGTGAGGAAGTCGTCCGCCGCATCGCCGCCACGAACACTCTGAACTACCTCAAGCTCCCTGATGAAAGCATTCTCTCTTGAAGGACATGCCGCGCTCGTCAGCGGCTCATCCCAGGGCATTGGAGCAGCCATCGCCGATGGTCTGGCGGAGTGCGGTGCCACTGTCGTGAGGCATGGCCTGCAAAACGACCCCAGATGGGCCTCATACGTCCCATGTGACCTATCCGTACCATCCGCGCCAGCACAGCTCATTGAGCAGGCCTTCTCCCTCCAGCCATCGCTCGACCTCCTCGTCTGCAATGCCGGCAGCTTCTTCGACACGCCCTTTCTCGACATGACAGAGGCCGAGTGGGAGAAAACGATGTCGCTGAACCTCCGCGCCACTTTCTTTCTCGCGCAGGCTTTCGCGAAGAAGCGCGTCGCGCTCGGTGGTGGTGGCAGCATCGTCATCGTCTCCTCCACGAACGGCTTTCAGGCCGAAGCCGATAGCGTCACGTATGACACGAGCAAAGGTGGCCTGGTCATGATGACAAAGTCGCTCGCGGCCTCGCTCGCGCCGCATGGCATTCGCGTGAATGGCATCGCGCCGGGCCTCATCCGCACGCCCTTGACGCAGACGTGGATGGAGCCACGCGCACAGGACCTGCTGAAGAACTACGAGAAGAAAATCCTGCTCGGCCATGTCGGCCAACCGCAGGATTGCGCGGGTGCGGCCGCCTTCCTGTGCTCGCCTGCCGCCAGTTACATCACTGGGGAGATCATCGTCATCGACGGCGGCCTCACCACCGCTCAGATCGGTCGTCTTTAACTCACCCTCATGCCTGCTACATCCAATGCTTTTTCCGATGCAGCAGACGCACGCCTGCCTTCACGCGCCTGGCTCATCGTCGGCTTGCTCTGCGTGGTCGCCTGCCTGAACTACCTCGACCGTGTGATGCTCACGACGATGCGGGATTCCGTGAAGTCGGCGATTCCGATGACTGATGCGCAGTTCGGCCTGCTCACGTCGGTGTTTCTGTGGGTCTATGGCCTGTTGAGTCCTTTTGCGGGCTTCCTCGCGGACCGTTTGAGCCGGACCCGTGTCATCATCGGCAGCTTGTTTCTTTGGTCGCTCACGACCTGGGTCACAAGCCACTGCGTCACTTTTGATCAGTTGCTCATCACACGTGCCGTCATGGGGCTGAGCGAGGCCTGTTACCTGCCTGCGGCACTCGCTTTGATCGCAGACTATCACCGTGGATCGACACGTTCGCTGGCGGTCGGTATTCACAACTGCGGCGTCAGCATCGGTTCCGGTCTCGGCGGCATGGGCGGTTGGCTGGCGGAGCGCCATGGCTGGAGCTTTGCGTTCAGTTTGTTCGGCATCATCGGCGTTGTTTACTCCGTGCTGCTGGTCTTCGGCCTGCGCGATGCGCCACGTCAAAGCGATGCCTCGTCCACATCAGCGAGCACCGAGGAAAAAGTGAGCTTCCTGCCTGCGCTGCGCAGCCTGTTCAGCCAGCGCTCCTTCATCGTGTTGCTGGCGCATTGGGGACTCATGGGACTCGCCGCCTGGGGCATTGTGGGCTGGATGCCGACGTATTTGCAGCAGCAGTTCAATCTAGGCCAGGGCGAGGCCGGATTCGCGGCCACGGGTTATCTTCAAATCTCCACCGTCATCGGTTTGATCATCGGCGGAGCTTGGGCGGACCGTTGGAGCCGCAAGCATGAGCGCGGGCGTCTTTACGTCGCGATCCTCGGCATGTGCATCGCCGCACCTGCCATCTTCCTGACGTCGAACACGGAAACCTTTGGCATCGCCATCACAGGACTGGTGATCTTCGGCTTCGCCCGTGCCTGCACGGATGGCAACACCATGCCGATCCTCTGCATGGTCTCTGATTCACGCTACCGCGCCACCGGCTTCGGCGTGCTGAATCTCTTCGCCTGCGGCATCGGCGGCCTCACGATCTATGCCGGTGGTGCGTTGCGCGATGCCAACGTGAACGTGCGCCACATGTTCGAGTTCTCCGCCGTCGGTCTGCTCGTCTGCGCCGTGCTGCTTTCCTTCATCAAACCCCAATCATGCAAAACCAACACGCCAACACTCCCCTGATTCTCGGCCTCGTGAGCAGTCTCACCATGGCGCACGCCGCCACCTGGGAAAAGCTGCCGCCGCTGCCCGAACCCGCCGCTGGCTTCGTCGCCGGATGTGTGAATGGCAAGATCATCGTCGCAGGCGGCACGAATTGGAGCGATGGCACGAAGCGCTGGCTCGACACCGTGTGGCTCTTTGATCCCGCGACGAATCAATGGACCCTCGGCCCCAAGCTGCCGCACTCCGTCGCCTACGCCGCTTTTGCCAGCGATGGCACACGTCTTTACTTCGCTGGTGGAGCCGATGGCAAACAAGGGCGCAAAGAGATCTATGCGCTTGATGACCAGTTCAAACTCACTCGCCTTGGCGATCTCCCGCAGCCTGTCGTGTATGGCGCTGGTGCTCTGCGGGATGGTCAGTTGCATGTCTTTGGCGGCACACCTGATCCCGACGACTGGAGCAAGGGAAGTAACAGCCTCTACGCCATCCATTTGACCACTGGCAGCACCTCCACACTCGCCGCGCTTAAAGAACTGCCAAACCCTATCGGCATCCCTGCCGTGACTGCAATCGATAATCATCTCTATAGCTTCACCGGTGCCTGGATTGATGCCAGCCAGCAGGCCCACAACGCCACCGCCGCTTTTCAGCACGAGATCGCATCAGACGCCTGGAAGAAGCTCGCCGAGTATCACGAAGCCATTCGCGGCGTCTTCAGCGTGCCGCTGGACGAGTATCGCATCTACCTCGCTGGAGGCTACAGTAGCGTGACAGCGGGATTCGTCGCCAAAGCCTGGATTTACGACCTGCGCACCCATCAATACAACGCGTCCACACCGATGCCACTGGCCGTGAACACCACCTTCGTGAGATGCGGCGAGTTCATCCACCTCCTCGGTGGCGAAGACCAGATGAAGCACCGCTCTGACACCTGCTGGCGCATACGTGCCAGCGACTTGCTGGCTGAGAAGCCGTGAGGTGGTCTAACGCTCTATCGCCATCGCGATGCCCATGCCGCCGCCGATGCAGAGGCTGGCGATGCCGCGATGGAGGTTCAGGTCTTCCATGAGGTGTAGCAAGGTCACGAGCACGCGGGCACCGCTGGCACCGATGGGATGACCGAGGGCGATGGCCCCGCCGCGTTGATTCAGCTTATTCGGATCAAGGCCGAGCTGCTGGGCACAGGCGAGGGCTTGGGCGGCGAAAGCTTCGTTGATCTCGATGGCGTCCACTTCGTCGAGTTTCCAGCCGGTTTCCTCGCACAGACGACGGATGGCATGAACGGGGCCGAGGCCCATGGTGGCGGGATCGCAGCCGACAGCGGTGCTGGCGATGATACGGGCGCGTGATTGCAGGCAGTGCTCTTGGATCGCGGAGGCGGAAGCCAGCACGAGCAGCGCGGCACCATCGTTGACGCCGGAGGCATTGCCTGCGGTCACGCTACCGTCTTTGCGGAAAGAAGGCTTGAGCTTGGCGAGCTTTTCCAGCGTGGTGTCGGCACGCGGATGTTCGTCGTGCTGCACGATGCCTTCGCGGGCTTCGATGGGCACGATTTCGCGCTGAAAGGCATCGCGACTGGCAGCGGCGCGTTGCTGGCTGAGGAGGGCAAAAGCGTCCTGTTCAGCGCGGGTGATGCCGCAGGTGTCAGCGATGCGTTCAGCGGTCTCGCCCATGCCGAGTTTGAGCACGGGATCGGTCAGACCATCGGCCAGGATGGCATCCACGAGCGTGCTGTCGCCGAGTTTGCAGCCGCTGCGCAGGTCAGTAGCGTAATGCGGGGCTCGGCTCATGGATTCGACGCCGCCGGTGAGCACGAGCGTGGCTTCGCCGGAAGCGATGGCATCGGCAGCGAGCGCCACGGCCTTCATGCCTGAGCCGCAGACCATGCTCGTGACAAACGCAGGCACACTCTGCGGCAAACCGAGCCGCAGGCCGAGCTGACGCGCCACATTCATGCCTGAGCCAGCGGTGAGCACCTGGCCGAGGATGACCTGGCTGATGGCAGGCTTCAGCGCCTCCGGCACGATGGCTTGCGCGACAGGAAGCGCGAGATCAGCCGCCGATAGTGAGCGCAGGCCGCCGCCGAGCCGACCAATCGGCGAACGTCGTGCAGCGGCGATATAAACAGGTGTGGAGTAGATCATGGGTGCGTGGCGAAACAGTCTGGGGGCATCGCTGTCGTCGAGGCGATGATTGGCGTGAATTCCATCTGGTCGAGCACCTGCGTTTGCAAGTCCACACCGGGGGCCAGCTCGGTGAGTTGCAGACCTTGCGGGGTGAGGGCAAAGACGGCGCGCTCCGTGACATAGAAGACCTCCTGCCCGCGCTGCAGCGCCGTGGGGCCATGGAAGCAGACGTGCTGGATGCTGCGCACGAACTTGGGATGGCGGCCTTCTTTAGCAATCTCGAGCTGACCATCTTTAACCGCGACCTCCAGCTCACCAGCACGCAGAGTGAGGCAAAACACGAGCCGCCTGGCGCTTTGGGCAATGTTCACAAAGCCGCCGACACCGGCGAAGCGTCCGGCGAAACTGGTGACGTTCACGCTGCCTTCCGCATCCACCTCCACCGCGCCGAGCACCGCGATGTCGATGCCGCCGCCGTCGTAGAAGTCGAACTGCGAGGGCTGATCAATGATCGCCTCGGGGAAGTGGCTGCATCCAAAGCTCAAGCCGGATGCAGGCACGCCGCCGGTGGGACCGCTCTCGACCGTGAGCGTGAATTCCTTCAAGCGCCCAGTCTCTGCCGCGACCATGGCCACACTTTCGGGCAGGCCGATCCCCAGGTTCACGATGTCGCCTGCGCGAATCTCCTTCAGTGCACGCTGACCGATGATCTTGCGCTCGGAGAAGCCCATCGTCGGCAAGGTGAAGCCATCGCTGCGCGAAGTGACCAAGGACTCGTCAAACGTGACGCCAAAGGTCTGATCATGCTGTGCGCCATCGCTGACGACGATGTAATCCACCAGGATGCCGGGCACGCGCACGGACTTAGGATCAGCAAATGAATCCACTACCTTCTCCACCTGCGCGATGACGATGCCGCCGTGATTCTTCGCCGCTTGTGCGATAGGCAGCACCTCACCGATCAAACCTTCGCGCTCCATGCTCAGGTTGCCACGCGCATCGGCGGTGGTCGCGCGGATGAGGCCGACGTGGATGGGCACGGGCTTGTAGCGCAGCCAAGTTTGCCCATCCAGTTCGATGCGCTCCACCAGCGGCTGCGTGGTCCGCGCGTTCATGCGGCCACCGCTTTGCGCGGCATCAATGAACGTGTTCAAACCCACCTGCGTGATGAGTCCGGGACGCTTGGCCGCGATCTCGCGCAGCAGCACACTGAGCACGCCCTGCGGGAAGTTGTAGGCCTCGATCTCGTTCGCGAGCGCCAGCGCACCGAGCTTTGGCGCGAGGTTCCAATGCCCGCCGATGACGCGTTTGATCAGCCCTTTATGCGCCAGATGATTCAAGCCTCGTTCACCACGGTCTCCCTGCCCCGCGCAGTAGTAGAGCGTGAGATCGTTTGGCGTGCCAGTTTGCAAAAACCGACGTTCCAAGGCCGACGTGAGCATCTCGGGATGGCCCGCGCCGACAAATCCACCCACGGCAACCGTCGCGCCGCTGGGGATGGCGGCGATGGCTTCATCCGCGCTCACTTGAAGCGCTGCGGCCCTCATCCGCGCCAGCCTCCGTTCACTTCGATCGTTTGACCTGTGACATACGAGGCCAGCGGCGAGCAGAGAAAGAGCGCCACATTCGCGATCTCCTCCGTGGTGCCGAAGCGGCCCAGCGGCACGTTCTTGATCATCTCGGCACGGACATTTTCAGGAATGGTCGCCGCCATCGCGGTGTCCACCACGCCGGGCGCGATGGCATTGGCGCGGATGTTTCGTCGCGCTGCCTCGCGACTGAGCACGCGCATCATGGCTTGCACGCCAGCTTTGGCCGCCGCGTAGTTCGCCTGACCGTAGAAGCCCTGGATCGCCGCGATGCTGCCCATGCTGACGATGGCCCCGTGATCGCGCATGATTTCGAGCGCGAATTTGCAGCACTGGAAGACGCCCGTGAGATTCACATCGATCACCGCGTCCCATTCATCCATCGACATCTTCGCGATGGTTCGATCACGCAGGATGGCGGCGTTGTTGATGAGGAAATCGAGGCCGCCATGCGCCTGCTGGATGCCTGCCATCATCGTCTGCACGGCCTGCGTGTCGGCCACATTGGCCACTGCTGCAAACGCGCTACCGGAACGCAAGGCGTTGAGTTCATCGGCGATGCATTGGGCGTCCTCGCCCGTGCTGCCGATGCCTGGATGATTCAAAACCACGGTGGCGCCCGCCGCATGAAACGTGCGGGCCATCTGCGCGCCGATGCCTTGTGAAGCGCCCGTGATGAGGGCGACCTTGCCAGTCAGATCTATGCTGTGACTCATGAGATTTATTTCGCTGTGTAGCCGCCATCCACCGGCAGGTTCACGCCCGTGATGTAAACAGAGGCATTGCTCAAAAGGAAGATCAAAGCGCCGCCAAGGTCGTTTTCATCGGCCATGCGGCCGAGCATGGTGTGCTCGCTGAAGCGCTGCACAAACAGCTCCGGTTGGTTGTTGAAGAAGCCGCCGGGGGAGAGGCAGTTCACCCGCACGTTCTTCGGTCCGTAGAGCGCCGCGTAGAAGCGGGTGAGGTTCAACATGCCGCCTTTGTGGAAGAAATAATCCGGCGGCATGTCGCCCATGTTGGTGCCTGCATACAGCTCGTAGCTCGGCCCGATCATTCCCTGGATACTGCCGATGTTCACGATGCTGCCGCGTCCGACCTCAGCCATGGCGCTGCCGAAGTGACGATGCATCAGCATCAAGCCCGTGGCATTCACCCGCATCGAGTCCTCCCATTGCTCGACCGTTCCCTGCGCGCCTTTCATCGGACGCAGCACGGAGTTGTTCACGAGGCCATGCAGTGGGCCAAAACGCTCCTCCAGGCGTGCCTTGAGCGCGATAATCGAGGCTTCATCGCCTTGATCGAAGCCCTCAGCGAAGACCTTGTGCCCGCGTGCGGTTTCTTCATCGGCGACGACTTGCAGCTTGTCCGCATTGCGCGAGGCGATGATGAGCGTGGCACCGGCTTCAGCCAGCGAAGCCGTAAGGCCGCGACCGAAGAGTCCTGCGGCACCAGTGAGGAGGATGGTGTGGTCTTTGAGTGAGAATGAAGGGAGCATAAGTGCTACTTGGATTGGTAAACGGAGTCGCTGGCAGCAGCCTTGTTCTGGCCGTTAAAATTGCTAACGATGGTCTTGAAGGCGTTGCCCAATTCTACCACGTCCGCGCCGAGGGTGAAAATGCGCACGCCTTCCTCGATGAGCTGGTCCTTTTGTCCGAACAGTGACGCAACAGCGGCGTGCTTGCCATGCTTGATGGCAGCAGCGTGAACGCGCTTGCGGGCGGCGACGACCTCCGGCGAGGTGACCTGACCGAGTTTACCGATACGATGGCTGAAATCGCCCGCGCCGAAGAGCAATGCGTCAAAACCAGGCACGGCAGCGATTTCTTCGACGACTTCGAGCGCTTCAGGACTCTCGATTTGCAGAATCACAAACTTCTCCGTGTTGCAGTGGTGGCAGTAGTCAGCGAGCGACACTTGGCAGAACGAACCGTCCATGTTGCCGCCATCGAGCGGCTTGGAGCCGAGCGGGCGACAGCGCACCATGTCCACCACATTGCGGACTTCATCCGAGCTGGTGATGTGCGGGACCATGATGGCGGTGGCATCACACTCGAAGGGCTTGTTGTAGTCGCTGTAGCCGCCTTTGCTGACACGCACGATGGTGTCCATGTCATGCAGCTTCGCGGCGCGGATCTGATGCTCCAGATTGAGCCAGTCGTTCGGCACATGCTCGTTGCACAGCCACACGGCGCTGGCTCCGGCGAGTCCTGCCAGCTCAATGATCCGTGGGTCGTTGAGGTTGATCTTGATGACGGTGGAGTTCTGGCCGGAGCGCAGTTCTCGGAGGATTCGGGAGGGGCGGAGTTTCATGATTTATCGGAGAGTGATGGCAAAGACGTCAGCCTTTTCGAGATGCAGGCGGATGTGATACTTGGCAGGTGGCAGATCCGTCAGCTTCTTGTCCTTCCAACTGAAGCGATAGCGCAGCGCGTCCTTCTTCAGCGGCACGCAGTTCTCCTTGTCGAAGCCGGGCACACGATAGCCGTCTTCATCGAGCAACTCGGCCCACACAGCTCCATCAGCAGCGTTGGCATTCACATAGATCTCAGTGCGGCCCTTGAGGTCCATCGGCTTGAAGGTAATCTGACCGATGGTCGGCGGCTGTTTCACTTTCGCCGTGGGTGCCTCAGGCTCGGGGCGAATGCCTGCGAAGCGATCCAGCGGCAGTGTGGCGAGGCCGACGCCGCTGGTTTGTTGATCGCCCGTGATGTCAGTGCCGCCGCCGATGGCACCGCTGCTGTAGGCACCATAGTAAAAGCGCATTTCGTTACCGTGGACGATCATGTTGGCGTTCGTGACGATGGTGCCGCTGTCAAACTGCTGCCCTGGACTGCGCGGGATGAAGTAGGCCTCGCGAAAGGGGCGCTCCCACTCGAAGCCATCGCGACTAATCATGAGCTCGATGTCCATCACACCTTTGTTCGCACGATCCAAGATTTGATTCAGGCTGAAGTAGCGCTCGCAATGGATGAATACCGGCGACGTGTGAAATTCCAGCGCTCCATCGGCATCATCGGGCGCACAGACGAGCTGCGGCTTCGTCCAATGCAGGAAATCCGTGCTTTGACAGCGGCCCATGCCGTGCTTCCAACCTAGACCGCCGTCAGGTCCGCCGATCCACATCTTGCCATAGATCACGAAGGTCTTGTGCTTCGGATCATAGATCACATCCGCAGCATCAGACAGCGACATGGGCAGCAGTGCTTGCCTGCGCACGCGCCCATCGTTCGACTTGGTTTCGCTGTAAGGATTCTCGCCAGCGAAGGGCGGCTGCTTCTTTTTAGCACCGTAGAAGCAGCGATAAAACGGTGCTTCCGGGTGTTTCGTCCAGTGGATGCCATCCGGTGAGTAGGCGACGTGCAATCCAGCCCACACCGAGCCATCGGCATCCTTGGACCAGTCGTTGAAGGCCATCTTGTAGCGCTTCGCAGCGTCTTTCTCGCGCTCATCCACGATCACGGAGTTGCAATAGCGGTCGCCATACACGCCGCTGCCGATGAGCACGATGTTGGTGTTCTTGTCGCCATTGAAATCGAACAGGCCGAGATAAGGCCGCGTGAAAGTGATGCCGTCATCGGATTCGGCATAGCACACCACGCACTCGTGCGTTTTGAGCTGCGCCCGCTTGCCGCCGTAGCCCTGATACCAGAGCTGATACTTACCCGTCTTCGCGTCGCGATGCACGCTGGTCCAGCCGATGGTCAACTCCCACGGCTTCACCTCGGCGATGAGCGGGTTTTTCGCATGGCGCAGAGGCGTGTTCATGAAGCGCCGTGTCCCAGAACGATAGAGCACCTCATGATCATCGACCATGAGGATGGTGCGCTCCGCTGCGAGCAGGCTGGAACAACTGAGCAGCAGGGCGAGAAATGTGTGTGTTTTCATGATGTTGGTTGGCATCAGCGTGCAGCACCGCTGACGCAGTCGTTGAAGCCGCATTTCTGCACGAGCGACTGCACATGCGCGCGTTTCTCGGCGGGTGATTTGTCGGTGCGGCGCAGGAACATGTGCGCCTCGTGCTCGAAGGCGCGATTCTTGATCGCGTAGCCTGCCAGATCGCGAATGCAGTCCGGCGGGATGCGGATGACGCCATTTTGATCCGCGTGGATGACCTCGCCTGGAGTGATGGTCACGCCACCGACCTCCACGGGTCGGTTGATGAAGCGAAAGCGCAGCGCCTCGTGATGCACGGCGCGACCTCGGCAATACACCGCGAAGGGAGTGGTCATGATGCCCGCGATGTCGCGCACGCGGCTGTCGCTGACCAGACCGACACAGCCGACGGAGAACAGAGTCTTTGCCATGCCATCGCCGATCATGCATTCATGTTCGGGGCGTGAGCCCACCGCCTTGGCCACGAGAATGCTCGGCAGGCTGCTCTGGCGCATCATTTCCAGCAGCTTCCAGTAAAGCTCCGTGTCACCCGGTTCGCCCGGCGTGCTGCTGTCGATCTCCGCGGTGAAGGCCACGCCGATGGTGGGACCTAGCGGTGGCGTGACGGACTGAATCTCGCCGCTGAGGTAGTATTGATGCGGCGGCACAGGACTGATGTAGCCGATGGTGTTGGCAAGCAGGGGCGTGTCGAAGTCGCGGAGTTCGTGAAGGAGATCGGCTGTCATCATGAAATGGGTTCAAGGCTTGGTGGCTGGAGGTGTTGTCTCCCAATCATCCGTGCGGAAAGGCGAGGCAGGCAAGCCAGCGCCGTTGAAAAGGTTGCACACAGGATCAGCGGCCCACGCATAACGCACGGCCACTGGCTGCGGCACGTTGGGCGCGGAGACGATCACCGTATCGCCCTCAATGCGAGCCACAGCGGGCTTCCAGGCACGATTGGCACCGGCAATGAGAAAGCCTTTGAGTTCACCACCCTTCGCCATCAGTCCACCCTCGGTGTGGCGGAAGCGCAGCACGATTTCGCTGCCGCGCACCTCATGCTGAGTGAACAACGGCCCGGAGATAGCGGACACCTTCTCTCCACACACTGTGCCCAAGACCCACAGCGCCAGGCGGCGGCCCACATCCTGTTTGTTTTTCGGGTGAAGGTCACGCGACTCGCCAATGTCGATGGTGATCGCCATGCCCGTCTTCGGCAGATCCAGGCACTTCATTTGCACTTCGCGGATGTCGGCATAGCTGGGCGTCTTCCGCACATTCGGGAGCTGCACCCAGGCGAAAGGCAGTTCGCTTCCCCAACGCGCTCGCCAGTCGGTCACGAGCAGGCGCATCTGGGTCTCGTAGAATGGCGAGCGCTCGGGGGTGCAGTTGCTCTCGCCCTGATACCAGACGATGCCGCGCAAGGCATAGGGTATGAGCGGCGCGATCTTGCCATTGAACAAGCCGCTAACGTTCATCGCTCCCAAGTGACTGCCATACGGATGACTCGGCTGCTTTGGCAGCGGCTGCTTGTCCGCTTTCGCCTTCTCCACCGCCAGCTTCCACTTCGTCATCGCCGCTTCGTAATGCTTCTCCGCTACCGCACGATCAAACGCCGCCATCAAGCGATCACGCTGCGCAAAAAAGGGTTTCAACTCGGCGCACTGCTGCTGCGTTTCCAAATCGAGCCAGGACTCGATCAAAGTGCCTCCAGCGGAAGAATTGATCAGCCCCAACGCACTCCCCAGGCGCTGGTGCAGCTCACGGCCAAAGTAAAACGCCACCGCCGAGAAGTCTCCCACCGCTTCCGGCGAACAAACGATCCAGGAGCCATGGCAATCACTCTGCGGTGAAGTCGAACGACCATCAGCGACGGTGAACATGCGGATCTGCGGCAGCGTTGCAGCCGCACGCTCCTTCTCATAATCCTTCGAGGCGCTTACCGTCATCACCATGTTTGACTGTCCGGCACACAGCCACGTTTCACCAGCCAGCACATCCTTCACTGAGAGAGTGTTCGTCCCTTTGACGATCATTTCCAAAGGTTCGCTGCTTTTCAAAGGATCGAGCTTCACCTGCCATCGGCCATCGGCTCCTGCTGTCGTTGTCTTTGCCTGTTCTTCGATAGAGACCGTGATCTGCTCCCCTGCCGATGCCCAACCCCACACCGGCGCTGACGCATCCTGCTGAAAAACCATGTGATCTGAGAACAACGCAGGCAGCCGAACCTCGGCATGTGAGGCACTCATCGCGAGACAACACAGCAAGATGCCGATGAAGGCGTGTGGGCGGGCCGGTGATTTCATGTGCTGGGTCTCGGTGGTTATCTTGGTCTTTGAAGAATGGCGGACAAGCTTGGGTCTCTGGTCACTGATTGACGCCAGATGACGGCTTGAGCAGATGCGTCAGCAGAAACTCCTCTGGCTTGGGCGTTGATGTCGTGGCCTTGTCCTCAATGCGCAGAATGCAGGTGCCGCCCACAGCGGTGACCTTCTCCTGAAATTTCAGGCCAAACAAAGCATGATGAATGGCGCTGCCTGGCGACGTGGCTGGCAGCGGATCAACGCGTGGATTGGAAATCAGCACGGGCGGATCATCGGCGCTCACATGCGTGATCGGCGAAAACTCACGCAGAAGCTTGATCCATTCCGCTCGCGGCTTCTTCACTTCATCCAGCTTCTTCGCCCCGACCGCTCGGGCGATCATGGGATGCTGCAACACCTGATCGCCTACCCATTCGGTGATGATCTTCGGCTCCAGGCAGGTTTGTGGCGACATGCCGACAGCGGCATGGAACCGGCTGGATTCGCGTTCTACAGGATCTTTGCTGCGTGGATTGGCCAGATCATCGTGACAGGCGAGCCAAAGGGTCGTGCATCCTCCGGCTGAGATGCCGTAGGCACCGAAACGCCGGGGATCGAGCTTCCACTCACTCGCCTTGCTGCGGAGGAACTGCACAGCGCGTGCCGCGTCATGCACGGGCGCAGGAAGCGGCGAGATAAGGCTGTAACGGTAATTGATCGAGGCCACGGACACGCCCTTCGCGTGCATCGATTTCAGCAAAGTGAGCGGTACATCCTTCTTATCTCCTCCGGCCCAGCCGCCGCCGTGGATGAAGATGACCAGCGGCGTGACGGCGTCTGATTTCGCCTGCCACAGATCCAGCTTGTGACGCTCATGGGTGCCGTAGCTGATGTCCTTGAAGGTAATTTCAGGCACGACCTCGGTTTGTGCTAGAAGACACGACACGGTGAGAAAGAGATAAGTAATCAGCAGTCTCATGGCGGTTTATTTGAGTGTCACTGCAAACAGATCTGCCTGCTCCAGATGCACGCTCAGCATGTAGTTCCCTGGAGGCAGATCACTGATCTTTTTGTCCTTCCACGCGGCCTCGAAGCTGATGTCATCCGTCTTCATTGGCACGGCGTCTTCTTTCGTGAAGCCGCGCAGGCGGTAGCCGTCTTTGTTGAGGATTTCGAGACGCACCGAGCCTTTGGAAGCATCCGCATTGAGTGTGATGGTCTTCACGCCGGTAAGATCGAGCGCCTTGAGCGTGACGTTGCCGATGGTGTTCACGATCTTGGGCTTGCCTTTCTTCTGCGCCTTCACGGGCGAGTCGGGATTGATGCCGATGGCGGCAAAGCGGTCGCGTGGCGTGGTGACGAGGCCAACGCCGCTGTGGTAGTCTTTGCCGCCGAGCTTCTGCTCGTTCAGTCCCACGCCGCCGATGGCTGTGCCGCGATAGCCGCCGTAGTAGAAGCGCATTTCCTTTTCGAGGATGACCGGTGTGCCGTTCGTGATGACTGACCCGGCATCGAAACGCCCCGGCGCACCGCGAGGAATCGCAAAGCTGCCCTGCAGGCTGCGATCCCAGCGGAAGCCATCGCGGCTGGACATGAACTCCGCATCCATCGAACCCACCGAGCGATCTAGTATTTGGTTCAGGGAGAAATACATGCCGTTGTAGGTGAACACCGGCGAGGTGTGGAATTCGATCTGCGGCGCATCGCGGTCATTCACCGTGGTGATCAGTTCGGGCTTGCTCCAATGGATGAAGTCTTTGCTCTCCATGCGGCCCATCGCGTGCTTCCAGGCCAGCGTGCCGTCGGGCCACGGCGTCCACATCTTTCCATAGGCCACGAACGCCTCGCGGCGCGGATCGTAGAGCACGTCGAGTGCGTCCGACATGCACAGCGGCGAGCGCCAAGCGCGGCGCACCGTGCCGTTCTTCTGCGGTGTCTCCACATAGCCGTCCTCATCGGCGAAGGGCAGCTCCATGCCCTTGCTGCCAAAGGAGCACTTCGACACGATGCCGCCCGCGTGCTTCGTCCAATGAATGCCATCGGGTGAAAATGCCACATGCGTGCCCGATCCGCCTTCCGCGCCCTCTTTAGGCGTCCAGTCATAGTAGGCCATCTTGTATCGCTTCATCGGATCAGGATCGCGCTCGTCAAAGACCACGCTGTTGCAGTAGCGCTCGCCGTAACCACCGCGCACGCCGATCAGTACAATGTTGGTGTCCTTGATCTCATAGAAGGGAAACAGCCCGAGGTTCGGCTTCGTCCAGTTGATGCCGTCCATGCTCTCCGCATAGCAGACGACGTTCTTCATCACCTTGTCCTCCACCCGCCGCTCCTGATAGGCCTGATACCAGAGCTGATGCTTCCCCGTTTTTGGATCGCGATACACACTCGTCCAGCCGAGCATCGCCTCCCAAGGCTTGTCCGGCGCGATGACGGGATCTGGTGAGTGCCGCTTGAACTCCACCACATGACGGATCGTGCCTGGGCGGTAAAGTATGTCCTCGTCATCGACGAGCAGGAGGGTGCGCTCGGCGGCGTTGAGGCTCGCGCAGAGCAGGACAGTGATGAGTGCGGTTTTCATGGCTTGATTAAATCGAGTGTGAGGGCAAAGACTTCAGCACGATCTAGATGAATGCGGATCATCACCTCGCCTGCGGGGAGCTTGGTGAGGTCGGCGTCTTTCCAGGTGACGCGATGGCGCAGGTGATCGCCAGTGATGGGGACGGCGTCGGCTTTGGTGAAGCCGGGGAGGCGGTAGCCTTGGGCATCGAGCAACTCGACGCGGACGGCGGCCTTCACGGCGGTAGTGTTGACGGTAATGGTTTTCACTCCGGCAAGCGAGCGAGGTTTGAGCGTGATCTGGCCGATGCGCTCCAGCGGCTTCAGGCCAGCGAAACGATCCAGAGGCAGAGTGGCGAGTCCGATGCCGGTTTTAGGCAGCTTCTTCTTCGATCCCCATTCGGATTCGGTTCCGCCAAAACCCCAAGGGTTCTCCGCGCCGCCGAAGTAGAAGCGGATTTCGTTTTCCAGGACGACGGGTGTGGCATTGCTCCAGATGCGACCGGTATCGAAGGCGTCTGCTTTGCCAACAGGAAGAAACATCGTGTCACGGAACGGACGCGACCAGGTGAAACCGTGATCGCGGCTGAGCGCGAGTTCGACGGGCTGCAGGCCGTGTGTTTCAAAGTCGGCGAGCTGGATGAGGCCGAACCACACGCCGTGATGCACGAAGGCTGGCGCGCTGTGAAGTTGCACGCCCTGGCGTGTGCCGGGATACGCGCCTGGGCGCACACCGTCGTGCTCATCGGGTGCCATGACGAACTGCGCGGGGCTCCATTGGATAAAATCATCGCTCTCGGTGCGGACGACGGAGCGCTTCCAGAAAGTGCGACCATCAGGGCCATCAATCCATCCTTTGGCGATGACGACATATTTCTTCCGCACGGGATCGTAGGTCGCGTCGATGACATCGCTGACGGAGTTCAGCAGGCCGAGCGGCGTGGTATCGCCCGCGAGTGGCGGGTCGGTGATACGCCCGTAGTTCCCGCGCAGCACGGGACCGGGATGCTTTGTCCAATGAATGCCGTCGGGCGAGAAGGCGACATACATGCCGCCATTGCGACCACGCGGCTCCTTGGGATCGGTGGGCGCGACTTCGGGTTCGGGGATGGACCAGTAGGCCATTTTGTAGCGCCGCGCCGGGTCTCCACCTGGAGTATCGACAACGACGGAGGCATTATAGTGGTCGCTGCTGGTGAGCACCACATTGCGGTCTGGGATGCCTTTGAAGGTCAGGATGTCCAGCTCAGGTTTTGTCCATGAGATACCGTCCTTCGACTCCGCATAGCACACCACGCTTCCCGCGCCGCTCATCTGATACCACATCTGATAACGACCCGAGGTGGGATCGTGATACACGCTGCAATAGGCGACCTGATGCTTGAGCGAGGGGCCGACGAGCAATGGATTCGCCTCATGACGCACTGGCTGATGCAGCACGCGCTTCGTGGCGGGACGATACAAAATATCGTGGTCGTCCACGAACAGCAGGGTTTGCTCTGCTGCGGCACAACAGGAGGCGAAGAGAAAGAGGAGAATTCGTTTCATGACTAGTTCGGAAGCTTCCAATGGGCCTGACGCAGAACGGCGTTCTTATTATCCTTCAGATGCTCATACCAAACGGTGAGCAGTGAGCCGTCGGCCAGTTCAACGGTGCTGGGGTAGCCGATATCGCCGCTGGTGGCATCGCCCGAGACGATGATCGCTTCTGACCAGGTGCTGCCACTGTCACGGCTGACACGGGCTTGATTGCCGATGGGTGCGCGGCGGTGACCGTAGCTCATGAGCAGTGTATTATCGCGCAGCTTGAGCAAGTGCGAGGGATAACCCCAGACACCGATGCTGTGCGGCACGCTCCAGGTTTTGCCACCATCGTCGGACTCGGTTTGCAGGGTCTCTTTGGTGTTCTTTTTTCCGTGATGACGGATGTGCGCGATGATGCGGCCATCCTTGGCCTGCACGGCGTGGAGTTCATGATAGTCGTCCGTCACGTTGTCGCCGGGACGGGTCGGGATTTCGGCGATCCAGCACCAGGTGAGGCCGTCATCGGTGGATTCACAGGCACCGATGCGCTTCTTTTCATTCCAGAGTTCCTTGCCGACATAGAGCAGACGTCCATCCGCCAGAACGGTGGGTCCGTGCGGGCTGTTGACGAGCGTGGAAATCGGTGGCGACCAAGTGAGGCCCTTATCTGTAGAGCGCACGAGCCATTCGCCAGGCTGAGTTTTGCGTTGCTCATCGGTGAGGCGTGCATGAGCCGCATTCCAGGCGGGCAGCGTCTCCACATTGACGAAGTTCGAGGGCTTACCTTCCTTGAGCAGGTTCATCTGAATCTCATAGGCCGTGGAGGTGAAGGTGGTGACCAGCAGCGTGCCTTTGGGTGTCTCCAGCGCGCCGGCATCGCGATCATCCACATCGGTGTCGAGGATGGAGCGTGGGAAGGTCCACGTTTTGCCTTCATCACGCGAGATCATCATCTCCACGCGGCCAAAGGGGCACACATGACCGTGACGCCCGCCGGAAACGACGACGATGAGCGTGCCGTCCTGCTTGCGCATGAGCGTGGGCCAGCCGTGGTAATACTGCGGCTGCTGGGAGATGACCTTCGTCTCGATGACGCTGGCCTGATCAGCCGCGAATGAAGATGAAGTGAGGCCAATAAGCAGGCCAAGGAGAGGAAGTGTGTGTTTCATGGAAGTTGTGTTGAGTTAGCGGTTCAAAGTCCAGCGAGCCTGCATCAGCACGGCTTTGTGAGCGTCTTTGGGCGTTTCATACCAGACGGTGAGCAGGGAACCGTCGGCGAGTTCGGCGCTGCTCGGGTAGCCGAGGTCCCAATTGGCGGCGTCATCGGTCAGGATGAATTCCTCCGACCAATGGCGGCCATGATCGGTACTGAACTTGCCCCGAATGCCAAATGGCTCCTGCCGCCAAGTGTAAGTCATGAGCAGCGTGCCATCGCGCAAGCGGATGAGGTGCGAGGGGAAGCCATCGGCCACCTTTCCCTTCTCCGTCCACGTCTTGCCACCATCGGTGGAGATGATCTGCGAGGTGTTCTGCTGCGTCTTCTTGTTGATGACGAGCTTGTCACGCACCTGCACAATGATCGTGCCGTCCTTGGCTTGAACGGCGTGAAGCTCCCCCGCACGCACCGGCATCTCGGAGACTGACTTCCAAGTCAGACCGTCATCCTCCGAAACATACGCGATGGCTTTCTTGCCATTCGAGGTGGCGTAAAACAGCCGACCATCGAGCAGGTTGATCGGCCCATGCGGGCTGTAGCCCAGAACACGATAACGCGGCGACCAGCTCAGCCCGCCATCCGTGGAACGCTGCATCCAGTAACCTGTCTCCGCCTCTTTCTGTGCCTGCGTGGTGGCATCGTCCATCGTGTGCCAGCGTTTCAGCATCGCCGGTGTTTCTTTGCCAAACGTCTCGTTCAGCAGCCGCTCAGGCGCGTTCATGTGAATCTGATAGGCGAACGAGTTGAACATCGTGGCAATCAGCGTGCCTTTGCTGGTCTCAAGCATGCCGGAGTCGCGGTCATCAAGCGCGCTATCCGCCAGCACACGCGGCAGGGTCCAGGTTTGACCATCATCGCGTGAAGTGATCATCTCCTGACGACCGTAAGGACAAACGTGAAACTCACGCCCACCTGAATAGACCACGATAAGGTCGCCATTCGCACGACGCGCCAGCGTGGGCCAGCCATGGTAAAAGTACGGCTGCCGGGAAATGATTTGGGTCTCGATGACTTTCACCTGCGGCTCGGCTGAGTGCAGGGCGGTGGTCAGGAGCAGGATGGCGATGAGGGGGCGCATGGTGAGGGGGTCGCTTGGTTGTGTATCAATCCGCAAAGCGCATGGCATACAGATCAGCGTCTTTGAGCTTCACGCGGAGGCGGATCGCCTTTCCTTTGAGAGCGGAAACATCGAGCGCTTTGGCTTCGAGTTCGTCGCCGTAGAGTTCGGCCATGGTGGCGAGGACTTTGCCGGACTCGTCGAGCGCCTCGATCTGCACGGAGCCTGCGGCGGAGGTGGCGTAGTTGAGGATGAGCTGGCTGCCGGTGAAGGTGAGCGGCCTGGTGGTGAACTCGCCGCCTTTGGCATTGGCGTGCATGGAGGCGAAGCCCTGCTTGCGCACGGTCACGCGCCTCATGCGGTGGTCGGCGCTGCGGTAGTGCTCGCTCACATAGAGAGACCATTCATTGGGCGCGGTTTCGATGATTCCGGCGGCGGTCATTTGATTGCGGTCCGTCCAGTTCTTTGGATCGGGACCGGGACGCACCCAGGCTTCGCGAAAAGCGCGGCTCCAGTTCACGCCATCACGGCTGCTCATGAAAACAGCATCGGAGACGCCCTTGAACTTGTGCTCTGTGATCTTCTGGCGCGTGACGACATAACGCTTCGGAAAGGACAGCAGCAGATGCGGCGCACCAGGGCACGGAACCGTGGCGGAGGTGTAGAAATGCTCGGGCTGCACATCGGCGGCGTAGCGGTTCAGCGTGGCATCACTCCAGGTCAGAAAGTCGGCGGAATGACTGCTCTGGATGTCGCGAATCTTGTTGGTGAAGATGCGGGTGTAGCTGGCATAGCGCTTTCGTGGCGCATCCCAGAAGGCGACGTTCTGCGAGTCGAACGCGCCCTTGGTCATCACCATCTGCGGGCTGATCTTGTGCCAGCGAAGGCCATCGGGCGAGGCAAAGGCATAGAGACCGCCAGGTGTCTCGCCGGTCATCCAGTTCTTGCCGGGTTCCTTCACGCCGCCGAGGCCTTTGTAGCGCTCGCCGGGCTTCGCTTTCGGGTTGGTGTCGAGAAACGCGGCAAAGTTGTGCGACTCGACGCCGCGCCAGATGACGTTGTTGTCCTTGGTGCCTCCCGCTTCGATCAGACCGAGCTTGGGACGGGTGAAATGAATGCCATCATTGCTCTCAACGACACAGGTGACCTGATCCGCTGAGTGGTCCGAACCGCCTGCGGAGCCGCGATAGTAGAGCCGCACTTTTTCACCATCCTGAATGGCGGAGAAGTAGCCGCAGGTCGGTCCTTCCCAAGGTTGATCGGTGGTGAGCACGACCTCGCGCTTCACCGGCTCATGCAGCTTCAAAGCAACGCCGCTTTTCTCGGCGACGAGGTATTCGTCCACAAACAGCTCCCAGCGCGAGGCGATGTTGAACGGCTTTGCCACCGGCAACGGCTTCGGCTTGATCTTGCCGACGAGGAAGTGGTTGAAGTGGCTGCCGCCGGAGCCTTCACCACCTGCCACATAGATCGTGTCGCCGATGATGCAGACACCGGGATCATTGAACATCGCGCCGGGCGGCAGCGGGCTCGTGCTGCGCAGCCAGCGGTTCTCCTGCGTGTCATAGACGAAGGGCAGGTCATTCCACCGCGCACCAGCTCCACCGACCGCGATGATGTAGCGGTTATCAAAGGTCTCGCCCTCCCAGCCGGAGATGGAATAGGGGAAGTCGGCGAGACGCTGCCATTCATTCTTCGCGGGATCGTAGCTCAGCGCTTCTTGCAGGCGCTGGCGTCCCTTTTCATTCCACGTCACACCGCCGAGCATATAAAACTTCCCGCCCGCGACAGCGGAAGCGGTCCAGCCGCGCGGGCTGCCGGGAATCGGCGCGCGCTGCTGCCAGCCGTGACCGGGTTTAGCTAGATCGAGGACGTTGGTCACGCCTTGAATTGTCTTCGGGCTGTAGCCTTTCTCGGCGATGTCATAGTTGTTCCCGCCCGCCACGATCATGAAGCTGCCCGCACGATCCGCCGCCATGTGCGTGACCGGCACGGTCAGCGGAGCCACTGTTTGCCAGGCCAGCGGGGTCCTCGTGACATCCAGTCGATAGACCTCGGCAGACGGTAATGTGGGGCGGTCTTGAATGGCACCGCCGAGCACATAGACAGCATCCTCTGTGGCGATGGCGCGTGTGTACTCACGACGCGCGGGAAGATCAGGAAGCTGCGTCCACTGATCCGTCGCCGGATCATAGCAGTGCGCCCAGCGCGAGGTGCGGTAGGCAGTGTCCTGCGTCTTGTCACCCTCAGGGATGAAGCCGCCTGCAAAGTAGATCTTCCCACCCACCACCACCATGCCCGCGCCGCTGACGCCTGCATGCGGCCCCTTCGCGATGAAGGGCATCTCTTTCACGGTCCAGACGATCTCGCCGAACACCGGCAGGGCTTTCAGTTCGTCTGGCATCTCGCGTGACAGCGCCTTGTCGATGCCTGCCGACTGCACCGCCGCCTCGCGAGCCAGTTTACGGGCGGCCATGCGCGGATCATCGGCGGCGTTGATGTCAGCTAACAAGGTCAGGAACAGGAGGGGAAAGGGTAGTTTCATAGGTGTGGAAGCGGTAATCAGGAGATACAGACAAGCTGCCGCGTTTTCGCTGATCGCAACGCTGCTTCGTTAAATTTGAGCGTCTGCACAGCTTCTTCAAAGGTACAGAGCGGCGTGGGCCTGCCCTCAATGCCATCAATAAAGGCATTCGCTTGCGCGGTGAAGAGTTCGTCGCGCTCCAGCGGCGGCGTCTGCTGCCAGGTCCAGTCTTTGTCGCCGTGCTTGATGAAACCCCAGCGCTGCTGATGGATTTCGATCTTCACACTGCCGCGTTCACCATTGATGAGGATCGTGTTCTCATTGGGAGCCTGAAATTGCGTCATGGCATAGCTGACCGGCACCTCGCCGTGTCTGGCGGCGATGTTGACTGTGTCCTCCACGGTCACGCCTTCCAGCGCTTGATGCGCCGCATCACAGAAGACCCGCGTGCAGGGGCCGATGAGCCACTCCACCACATTCACCACATGCGTGAGCGCGTCTTGGATGGCGCCGCCGCCCTGCTCATGCCGCGCGTAATAGGTGTCGCGATACGCTGGCCGGAAAGTGGGGAAATGCTGGCCCGCCGTGCTGCTGGCGTGAAGCACCTTGCCGATCTCACCGCTGCTCACATAAGCCCGCGCCGCGCCGATCCACGGCATGAGGTGATACACATACGCCACGCCGAGAAACCGCTGCGATTGAACGAGGGCTTCGCGTGTTTGTGAGACGAGCGCTGTGTCGAACGCCAGCGGCTTCTCAATGAGCACATGAAGTTCGAGGGACAGCGCCTTCATGGCAATCGGCAGGTGGAGATGCGCGGGCGTGCAGATCACCCAGGCGTCGAACCGAGACTTTGACAAAGCTTCGTCGAGAGAAGCAAAGACAGGAACCCCGTAGCCGTTTTTCATGGCGGCGAGCAGCGCCGGGTTGGTGTCGCAGGCGGAGGCGGCGCAGCGTCCGGTTTTCTGAAAGCAGCGCAGGTGGCGCTCGCCGATGCTGCCGCAGCCGATGATAAGAATGGAATGCATGAGGGTGCGAATAGAACGCCTCCCGCTGCCGCCAGCCATCGTCATAGCATTGGTAACATATGAGCACCAACGTCTGACACGGTGATCTGAAAATCTGGTCATCACATGTTGCCAATGCTCGCGCCTTGTTGGCTTGGCGGCGTGGCACGACATGAGCGTCGTGAGACAGGTCCATGAGTTCTCCTCAACACCATTCGCTTATGAAATTTTTCAGTGAACACCTCTCAGCACGCAGGCTTGGCATTGCAACCGTCCTCTTGCTCTGGATCTCCAGCGAAGGCAAAACAGACGCAGTTGATTACATATTCAACGCCACGTCCGGCACAAGTTCCTGGAGCACCACCACTGTATGGACACCAAACGGCACGCCAGGCATCGGTGACAACATTGACGCCACGCTGATCGCCAGTGGTGGCGCGACGCTCAACGTCGGCGGCATCAGCCGGACGATCAACAACCTGACCAAGACCGTGGCGAACCGCTGGAACATCGGCGGGGGTGCCGCGACATTGGGCACACTGAACATCGGCGACCTCACGCTTGCCACGGACAACATGATTTTTTTCAATGGCAGCGGGGGTGGCGGGCTGGAGGTGAACGCGGCCAACCTCACGATCAACACAGGAGGTGGTCTGTACTTTGGCAGCACCTCGCTCACGGCTTCGAATTCCAGCCGTGGTCTGACGGTGAGCGGGACCACGATGCTCACAGGTGGATTTTTGCGGATGAATGTTTCCAACGCCAGCAGCAACAGCTATGCGCTTGGCCTTCTGGACGTGAGCGGAGCCGCCGTGGTGACACTGAATAACGCTCCAGCAGGAAAAGCAGCGTCCACCGCAAACATCGGCGGGCTGAACGGCTCGGGTGGATTCGTCCAGACCAACCTCGCAAACAGCCAGTTTGGAAATGTCGCCACACTTGCGATCACCAACACAAGTGATCACTCATCCGCCACAGTGCTCCGGGACGGAGCCAGCACCGCTCACGGTGGGACGCTCCACCTGACGAAAGCCGGCGCGGGCACTCAGACCCTGGCTGGAGTCAACACTTACACCGGGGCGACCACGATCACGAACGGCGTTTTGAAAATGGGCGACGCTTCAGCCCTCGGCGCACGCACCGGCATCCTGGCCATCAACACGAACACGGGCACCAATGTCTCTGCCACCGGCACCCTGGATCTGGGAGGCCAGACAGACGTTATCGAGGTCATCCGACTCAATGGCACAGGTTTTGGCGGGAATGGCGCACTGATCAATTCGGGGACCGCAGCCAGCATTGTAAGCGGCGTGGCCTCGATCACTCAAACAGCAAGTGGAAGCGTGCCCGCAACGCTGACCCTCTCCGGCGGCGGGGGCACAGGCGCGACGGCCACGGTAGCCATGGGCGTTACCTCAGCTTCCTTCACCATCAATGGAGGAACCACTGTGTACTCCGCAGCCCCCACCGTCACGATCAGTGGCGGAGGGGCTGGAATCACCGCCACAGCCACCGCGATTCTCAGTGGTGGTATCGTGACCGGAATCACCATCGTCACTCCCGGATCGGGCTACACCAGCGCGCCTGTCATTTCCTTTTCTGGAGGCACGGTGACGACCGCCGGCACCAACCCATCGGGCACGGGCAACGCGACCAGCTTCACACCCTCTTCCTACAGCATCACCGCCACGGGCTCCGGCTACACCAGCGCCCCCACCGTTGCTTTCAGCAACGGCACCTTCGCCGCGACCACGACGCTTTCGGGCATCGTGCTGGAAGGCGATAGCAGCATCGGTGGCAGTGGCGACATCACAGTCGATGGCGTGGTGAGCGAGAGCGGCGGCTCACGTACGCTGACAAAAGTCGGCGCGAATGTGCTGACGCTCACCAACACCGGCAACAGCTACACCGGCGGAACGATCATCGACGGCGGCACCGTCAGCATCGCCGCTGACACAGCCCTTGGCACCGCCCCAGGAACGCCAACTCCGGCGCATCTTACATTCAATGGCGGTACGCTCGCCACCACGGCGACGCTTGCCTTGAACTCCAATCGCGGCATCTCCTTGGATGCTTCCGGCGGCACGGTGGATGTTGCCGCCAGCACCACGCTGAGCTATGGCGGCATCGCGGCAGGCACAGGGTCATTGACCAAGACGGGAACAGGCACGCTGATCCTCTCTGGTGTCAATACTTACAGCGGCAGCACGGTGGTCAACGCCGGTGTCCTGAGCATCGCCGCAGATTCTGGATTGGGCACTGCACCTGGAGCCGCGACTCCGGCCCATCTCACGTTCAACGGCGGCACGTTGGCAACGACGGCGGATATGACACTCGCATCGACTCGTGGCATCTCGCTGGGCGCTTCCGGCGGCATGTTCGATGTCGCCGCCGCCACCACGCTGACTCATGGCGGTATCATTGCGGATGCAGGCGGCCTGACCAAGACGGGGACGGGCACGCTGGCTCTGTCCGGTGCCAGCAGTTACTCTGGCGCGACCGCCGTGAATGCCGGCACGCTCGCCATCTCAAACAACACCGCTCTAGGCACCGTTGCAGGAGGCGTGACCGTCCCCAACCTCGCCACACTCCAGTTGTCCGGCGACATCACGGTGGGTGACGAGGCGCTCTCACTCACTGGTGATGGCACGATCGCAGGTGTCGGCGCGCTGGTGAACCTCAGCGGCAGCAACACTTGGGGCGGCGACATCAACGTGACTGCCGGAGCCACACGCATCAACTCTGATGCGGGCAACCTGCTGATCACCGGTGACATCACCACCAATGGCACCGGCAACTTGAACGTCGGTGGCAATGGCGACATCGAGATCAGCGGCGTCCTCACCGGGCCGCTGATGCTGTTCAAATCCTCCGTTGGCGGCGGGACGCTGACGCTCAGCAATCCGAACAACAGCTACTCCGGCCGCACCACCATCGCCGCAGGCACGCTGAAGGTTTCCACCGAGGGCAATCTGGGCGCCGCGCCAGGCGTTTTCTCCTCGATCAACGTGCGGATACGCAGCGGCGGCACGCTGCAAACCACGGCGGACATGTCCCTTGGCGCCAATCGTGGCATCACCATCAGCAACGGCGGCGGCGCGATCAACACCGACACGGGCACAACGCTCACGGTGAACAGCCGCATCTCCGGCACCGTGGAAACCGACATCTTCAGCAAGACTGGCGGCGGCACGCTAGTGCTTGCAGGCGCCAGCACCTACATCGGTCCCACACAGGTGAATGCGGGCACGCTGATGGTCACCAACACCACCGGCTCTGGTGCCGGCACCGGAGCCGTGAGCGTCATCACCGGCACACTCGCTGGCAATCACACCAGCACCGGCAACATCGCCGGTTCCGTCATCATCGGTACCGGCAGCGCACTTTCCCCCGGCAGTGACACCAGTTCCGCAACGCATGGCATCGGCACGCTTAAATTCACCGCCGTGGATCTGCAAACTGGCAGCACCGGACGCCTGAACATCGAAGGCGCGACCAGTTTCGACCGCGTCCTCGTCAGTGCGAGCAACGGCCTCACCCTGAACGGCAGGCTCAGCATCACCACCAGCCTCACCGGCCTCGCCTTCGACACCGCCTTCGCCGAGGGCAATTCGTTTGATCTGCTCGACTGGACGGACCTGCTCGGCGGCACTTTTGCGGTGGGCGACAACCTGCGCAATGGCAGTAGCGACGACACCAGCCAGTTCGACCTGCCTGACCTCACCACACTCAACCGTGCCTGGGATATCAGCCAGTTCCTGAGCAATGGCACCATCATAGTCAGCGCCGTGCCAGAACCAAGCCGTGCCGTGCTGCTTCTTTTCGGGCTTGTGCTTCTGTTCACTCAGCGGCGTCAACGCACTGCATACTACCCGATGAGAATGTGAACTCCATGCATCTCAACGTAGGTAATCTCATTCTCCCGTATCAACATTCAAACGGACATAATGGAACCATCACCCCGGCATTGAGCAGAACAACCGGGGGCCGTGCTCAGGTCCACATCTTCCGGTCCAACGTGCGGTAGCCGATGGCTTCGAGGACGTTGTCAGCGATGATTTTTTCGTGACCGCCAAGATCGGCGAGCGTGCGGGCGACTTTGAGGATGCGGTCGTGGGCGCGGGCACTGAAGTTCATCTCTCCCATGGCATGTTCGAGGCAGCCGGCGGCTTCGCTGTCGAGTTCGCAGTGCTTTTTGATGAGGCGCGGTGTCATGGCGCTGTTGGTGTGAACGCCTGGGTGTTTGGCAAAACGCTCCTGCTGGAGCTGGTGCACGATTTCGACGCGTTTGCGGATGGGATCGGAAGCTTCACCGCCGTCGTGAGAGGCGAGCGCCTTGTAATCGACAAGCGGCACTTCGACATGGAGATCGATGCGGTCGAGAAGGGGGCCGCTGATCCGCTGGCGGTATCTTTGGATGATGGGCGGGCCGCAGCGACATTCGCGCTTGAGATCGCCGTAGTACCCACAGGGACATGGATTCATGGCGGCGACGAGCATGAACTGAGCGGGAAAGGTGACGGTGCCTGCGGCGCGGGAGATGGTGACTTTGCCATCTTCAAGCGGCTGGCGCAGGACTTCGAGGGTGCTGCGGCGAAACTCGGGAAGTTCATCGAGGAAGAGGACACCGTTGTGGGCCAAAGAGACCTCACCAGGACCGGGATTGCTGCCGCCGCCGAGCAAACCGGCATCGCTGATGGTGTGATGCGGCGAACGGAAGGGCCGTGTGGCAACGAAGGCGTTGGATTCGGTGAGAAGACCCGCAGCGCTGTGAATCTTGGTTGTTTCGATGGCCTCTTCCTCGCTCATGCCGGGCATGATGGTGGCGATGCGTTTGGCGATCATCGACTTGCCGGTTCCTGGCGGTCCGATCATGAGAATATTGTGTCCACCGGCCACGGCGACCTCGATGGCGCGTTTCGCATCGCCCTGGCCTTTGACGTCGCAGAAGTCGATGTCGTAATGCGAAGCGGCGGCAAAGAATTCGGTGGCCCTGCACGGCTCGGGGGCGATTTCGATCTCGCTTTTGAGGTAATCGACGGCTTCGCGCAGATTGGCGACACCTATGATGTCGATACCAGCGACAACGCTGGCTTCGGCGGCAACACGTTTGGGGACGAGCAGGCGTTTGCGGCCTTTCGCACGTGCTTGCAGCGCGACGGCGAGCAAGCCGCGCACCGGACGCAGTTCGCCATTGAGGGCAAGTTCGCCGATCATGGCTGTCTCACCGAGCATCTGAATCGGAATACGGGCTCGGTGGGAGATGAGGGAGATGGCGATGGGCAGATCGAAACCAGGGCCTTCTTTTTTGAGATCAGCCGGAGCGAGATTCACGGTGGTGACGCCATCGTTCATGATGAAACCGCTGCTGCTGATGGCGGCGATGACACGCTCGCGGCTTTCCTTCACTGAAGTGTCCGGCAGGCCCACGATGAACATTTTGGGATTGCCGCCCGCGTCGTGCGATTCGATTTCAATCTCGACAGCGTTGACGCCGACAAGCGTGGCGGAGTAGGTGCGGGCAACCATGTGCCTGCGAGTATGGGAGCGCGACGCCTAGGCCGCAAGAGACTATCTGCGAAGCAACAGCCCAAGCTTTACCGCCGCCGTGTCTTTTTGTTGGCGGGGAGGATGGCGCGGGCGCGGTCTTCGTCGTCGAGAGCAGTGGTATATTTATAGTTGAAGCCGTCGAGCTTCCGACGCTCGATCTTCTGGCCGATGAGGCGCTCGATGGAGGCGACGTTCATGAGTTCGTCGGCGGCGAAGAGAGTGAAAGCATCGCCCTCCTTCTGCGCGCGGCCGGTGCGGCCGATGCGGTGGACGTAGTCCTCGGAGTGCTCCGGCACCATGTAGTTGATGACGTGGGTGACACCGCTGACATCAAGGCCACGGGCAGCGAGGTCGGTGGCAACGATGATTTCGAAGTCGCCATTGCGGAAGCCCTGGAGCGCTCGCTCGCGGTCTTTCTGGCCGATGTCGCTGTGCATGACGGCGGCCTTGTACTCGCCGAGGCGGTCGATGGCGGCGTAGAGCTTGTCGGCCTGCACCTTGGTGCGGGTGAAGATCATGACGCTCTCGAAATGGGTCTGCTTCAGGATGGCAAGGAGCAGCTCCTCGCGCTGATCGCCGGCGACGGGATACATGTAGTGGCTGACGGTCTCGGCGGCGGAGAAGCGGATGCCGACCTCGACACTTTCGGGATCTTTGAGGGCGAAATCGGCGAGGTTCTTGATCTGCGGGGGCATGGTGGCCGAGAAGAACAATGTCTGGCGCGTGGCGGGCGTCTTTTCGACGATACGGCGTACGTCGGGCAGGAAGCCCATGTCGAGCATGCGGTCCACTTCGTCGAGAATGAGAACTTCAATGCCGCGCAGGTCGGCGATACCTTCGCCCATGAAGTCGAGCAGGCGACCCGGTGTGGCGACGACGATATCGACGCCTTCCTGGAGGCCTTTGCGCTGTTTTTCGTAGCCGACGCCGCCGTGGACGAGGAGTGCGCGCAGGCCGGTGTGCTTGCCGTATTTTTCAAACTGTTCAACGACCTGGGCGGCGAGCTCGCGCACGGGTTCGAGGACGAGGACACGGAATTTTCCAGGAGCGCCGAGACGTGTCAGCGTGGGCAGGGCAAAGGCGGCGGTCTTGCCGGTGCCGGTCTGCGAGGCACCGATCACATCGCGGCCTTGAAGAATGATCGGAATGGAAAGTTCCTGGATCGTGGTGGGCTTTTCGTAGCCCGTTTCACGTACGGCAGCGAGCACCGCAGGCGAGAGGCCGAGCACTTCAAAGGCCGCCGGGAACGGCCCTTCGGGCACTGGTGGTGGGGCAGGCGGAGCGACTGGGGCGTGATTTTCGCGGACGGGCTTGTCCTCACGCGGGCCGCGATCACGGGGTCCGCGTTTTTCATCGTGACCCCGGCCGCGTGGCGGGCGGTCGCCACGCTCAGGGCGGTCACGGCGGGGCGCGTGTTCACGCGGAGCATCATGCGGGCGTTTGTGCGCATGAATGGTGGCCGGATGATGCGGGTGGTCTTTCGCATGCTCTTTGGCCGGCACCTTGGCTGCATCCTTCTTTTTTCCTCCGCCAATGGCACGTTTCAGTCCTGCTTTGAAGCGACTGAAAAGGGAGGGTTTCTTCGGGGCGTGGTCGGGGCGGCGGGGGGTGGTCACAAGCGTGTCAGGAGGGATGGGCAAGGTCTATCGGCCATTTTGAGGGACAATGCAAACCCGCAGACAGAGGCGAGACGGCCTCACAGCTTCATCGCGTAATGCACCTGACGGGCGACCTCCTCGAAGCCGCAGCTCGGGTACAGGTGCTGGCCGATGGCGTTCGAGGCCATCGTTTCGATCTGCGCGAGCTTCATGCCCTGCGCGCGCATGTAATCGAGCGCGTGCTGGATCAGGCGGCGTCCAAGCCCCAAACCGCGGGCACTCTCCACCACCGCGATGTTTGGGATGCGTCCACGTGCGTTCGTATGATCAATGCGGGTGGTGATGTAGCCCAGAATCTCGCCACCACGCTCCGCCACGAAGCAACCCTCGCGACATTGTGCCACATCGTCATCAATGTGATCTGCTTTGCGTGCCTTCCAGTCTCTCCCGCCCCATAGGCCGAATTTGTGCTCCAGCATTTGTTCCAAAGCCACGCTGCCGAAGGACTCCACAGTGATCCGCCGGAGCTGAGGCAGGTCTTTGTCGTGATAGGGGCGGATGAAGAGCGGTGAATCGTCCATGGTGGGCAATAAGGGCGGAATGGATGGCGGCCCGGCCGGTTGAGCAAAGCATCAATCGTACAAATGGCACGAGTCTTGCGAAATAGAGAGATGAACCCCGTCGTTTAGGGGGTATAATTTAGTATTGCGAATATCTTAGTTTGTATCATTCTTGTAACACATGCTGTTTTTTAGCCGGACTTCTCAGAACTCTCAACCCACCGCCCGCCTGCTCAAGGTTGGGGCGTTCGTACTGCTGACCGGACTCCTCAGCCAATGCACCTCTTCTCCGAAAGGGGATGTCGTGGTCAGTGTGAAGGAGCAGAAGCTCGGCATCTACAGCCAGGGCAAGCTGACGAAACAGTATGTCATCTCCACCTCGAAATTCGGGCTTGGGGACCAGAAAGGCAGTTATCGCACCCCGGTTGGGCAGCATGAAATCATCGCCAAGATCGGCCAAGGACTTCCGGCGGGAGCCGTTTTGAAAAGCCGCCGCTGGAACGGCGAAGTGCTCAAACCCAACGCCCCGGGGCGCGATCCCATCGTTTCACGCATCCTTTGGCTGAAAGGGACGGAGAAGGCCACTAAGAACGCTGCCAACCGTTTCATCTACATCCATGGCACGACTGAAGAATGCCGCCTTGGCACCCCCGCCAGCTACGGCTGCGTGCGTATGGGCATGAAGGACGTAGTCGATCTTTTCAACAACGTGAACATCGGCGCCAAGGTCGTCATCACCAAAGGCGGCCTGCCCCGCGATGAAAAAGCGGCCGAGGCAGTCTATGCTGATGATGGTTCTCCTTCACTCATGGCTCCGGTCACAGGTGCTCAGCCGCTCGAAATCGCCAAGCTCGTGCCGACTGCTGGCGAGAAGAAACGTGCCGAGGAAAACGAGGCGAAGGCAAAGCAGAAGGCAGGACCAGAAAAGCCCGTCGCCAAGCCCAAATCCAAATCGCACTCTGACACCAAGGTGGCTGGCCAATCTTCGTCCAAATCAAAAGCGAAGGCCTGATGCGGCGCGGACTCAGCCGAGCCTGACTTCAAAATCGGGCAGAGACTCGAGCAACGCCGGATTCGTCTCCTGTTTCATGCGGCGCATGACTTCGAGATCCCGCGGGGAGATGACCACCCGCTGCTTGTGAATGCCGCTTTCGAAAATCTCACCCTCCACCCAGCGTGGTGAATCACGAAATGCGGCCTGGGAAGGAAAATAAACCGCTGTGCGGCCCACATTCTCATCAATCAGCTCCGACGCCGCTTTGCCCGTAAGATGACAAACGCCAACGACACTGCCCATCTCCACCGCACGCGCTGAAGCACAGCGATCCACGCGTTCGACGCCTAAAACCGTCTCCGTGG
Organism: Prosthecobacter sp.; assembly: GCF_034366625.1. Taxonomy (NCBI): domain Bacteria; kingdom Pseudomonadati; phylum Verrucomicrobiota; class Verrucomicrobiia; order Verrucomicrobiales; family Verrucomicrobiaceae; genus Prosthecobacter; species Prosthecobacter sp. Next base: position 697,112 of record NZ_JAXMIH010000008.1, on the reverse strand, counting down.
CACTCGGAACCAGCACCACATCCACTCCCCTGCCCCGCAGGCTCACGCTGATCTCGGGAATCTCGATGTCGAGACAGATAACGACCGCAAAACGCAGTCCGGCAAATTCCCAGAGGCGCAGTTCTGTGCCCGGCGCAAAATCAGACTCCCACGGCGTGAGATGCAGTTTGTCCTGATGCAGCAGTTGATCGCCCACGAGGATCGGGGCGCGATTTCGCAACGCACCAGACTCCACATCCCAAAAGGGTGCCGTGCCGAGCACCACGGCCTTGCCTGGACGAATCAGGAGGGAGCACAAAGTCGGAAACAGCTCGCTCCAGAACACTTCGGCCACACGTTTCAGAGATTTCGGCTCCACCAACGGCTCCAGGCCCATCCAGGTGAACTCCGGCAGCAAAACGATATCCGCGCCCTCACCCCACGAAGTCTCAACACACTCCACAACGACTGCCGCAAAAGCCGCCGGTGATTTCGCGACAACGCCGGGATCAAAGGTGCAGAGGTCGAGCGTGATCATACGCGTCACTCAACCTGCCCCTCACTTCCCGCAACCGCAACTCCCACCGCAGCCCGGCTTCTTGCGACGTTTGGCCGCACGAGCGATGAAAAGCGCCACGGTGACGATGATGACCGCGATGGCGGCGATGGATTGCCAGTTTTCGTCCATAAGCGTGAGTTCAGTAGCCCAAACCAGTGCCAATCTGGAAGATGAGCAGACTTAATAGATACGCCGTTCCGGTCATGTAGCCGAGCTGAAACATCGCCCATTTCCAACTACCGGTCTCGCGCTTGACGATGGCGATGGTGCTGACGCACTGCATGGCGAAGACGTAGAAGACAAGCAGGCTGATGCAAACAAGCGGGGTATAGACGGCGCGGCCATCGGGACGGCGTTCGGCGGCGAGTTTGTCGCGCAAGGGCTCGAGATTTTCGTCGTCCTCGCTCTCGACGGCATAAACGACGGACATGGTGGAATTGAAAACTTCACGCGCGGCGAAACTGCCGATGAGTCCAATGCCGATCTTCCAATCGTAGCCGAGTGGCGAGATGGCGGGCTCGATGAACTTGCCCGCGCGTCCGGCTAAGCTGTTTTCAAGCTGGAGTGCTTTGTCCTCGGTGTTGCTCTTTGGATAGGTTGAAGCGGCCCAAATGAGTATAGAGATGCCGAGGATGATCGTTCCGGCACGCACGAGAAACATACGCGCGCGCTGCCAGACATGCAGCAGGATGGATTTGAGCGCCGGCATCTTATAGGACGGCATTTCGAGAATCATGGGGCTGGCACTGCCTTTCATGACGAACTTGTTGAAGACCCAGGCAAAGAAAAAGGCTCCGAGCGTGCCAAGCGAGTAAAGTCCGAGCATGATCCCGGCTTGCACGAAGGCACCAACCTCGCCCACCGGGAACAGCACGCCGATGAGCAGCGAGTACACGGGCAGACGCGCCGAACACGACGCCAACGGAGCAATCAAGATGGTGATGAGCCGGTCCTTCGGGCTGTCGATGGTGCGCGCGGCCATGACGCCGGGAATGGCGCAGGCATACGAGCTGAGGAAGGGCAGGAACGATTTGCCGTTGAGGCCGACCTTGCTCATGGCCCAGTCCATGATGAAGGCCAGACGCGACATGTAGCCGGTGTCCTCCATGATGCCGATGAAGAAGAACAAGATCAAAATTTGCGGCAGGAAGATGACCACGCCGCTGACGCCTGGCACCACGCCGTTGACGATGAGATCGCGGAAATCGCCGGGAGACATCAAACCTTCCACCCACGCGCCAAGCTGGGCAAAGCCGGCCTCGATCCAGCCCATGGGGCCTTCGGCGACCTTGAAGATGAGGAAGAACAGCAACCCGAGCACGAGCAGCAGATTCACAAAGCCGAGCACGGGATGCAGCAGGATGCGGTCGAGCTTGGTGGTGGTGGTTTCGATCTCCTGGTCGGGCCGTTTCAAGACCTGCGCGCAGAGTTCCTCGATGCGGCGGTAGCGTTCGGCCACGAGCGCATCCTCCCAGCCGGGAAAATCGGCCTCCATGCGGCTGCGCAGCTCGTGAATGCGGCCGATTTGCGTGTCCGCGATGCCGTAGTGCGTGGGATCGTGATCGGAGAGCAGGTAAAGCGGCTCCAACAGACTGGAGCGCGTGTGAATGGCTCCCGCTTGGCGCATGGCATCACGGCTGTGCTCCAAGGCAGCCTTCACGCCTTCAGGCAGTGCGGCGTTCTGCCACTTGGGTGGTGTGATGTCTTCGCGACTGAGAGCGAGCTTGAGTTCGATGAGGCCCTCGCCGCTGACAGCGTTTGTTTTGACGACGAGAACACCGAGAATCTCGGTCAATTTGGCCGCGTCGATGCGCCACTCGCGTTGCTCGGCCACATCGGCCATGTTGAGCACCAAAATTGTCGGCAGGCCGAGTTCGAGCACCTGGCTGACCATGTAGAGATTGCGCTCGAAGTTGGCGGAATCGACCACGCAGACCACGCGGTCTGGACGCGGCGTTTCGGGCCGGCGGCCGAGCAAAACATCGCGCAGCACGGCCTCATCCGGCGAACGAGCGTTCAGGCTGTAAGCGCCCGGCAGGTCGATGAGGCGAAGTTTTTTGCCGTGCTGGGAATAGCACTCGCCGATCTTCTTCTCGACGGTGACGCCAGGGTAATTCGCCACTTTTTGCTTCAATCCCGTGAGCAGGTTGAAGAGCGTGGTTTTGCCCGAATTCGGGTTTCCCACGATGGCTATAAGAGGTGTCTCGGCAGCGGCGGCACTCATGCAGCGGAGATGGCGATAAAGGCCGCCTCGTGGTTGCGCATGGAAAGATGGGAGCCGCGCACACAAATCTCGATCGGCTCGCCCAGCGGAGCACGCCGGGTCACTTGGACACGGGTGCCGGGCACGATACCCATCTCACGCAGACGCGTGAGGCAGGAACGGCCGGTGGGCATGGCCTGAACGATGGCGCTGGAGCCAACGGGGAGTTCAGCAAGGGTGGCGGGCATGGGAAGGAAACGGTTCTGCAATTGAGACTCTGTCGCAAACTTTGAAGGGAGATTAACAAGAAGCGGGATTCTGGCAAATGCGGACTTGCGGCAGATTTTGCGCTGCCAGTTGCTGGAAACGGCCATATCTCGCACTTCGCCACGGCGGTTGCGCCTGGGGCGAAAGCCGCTAGTCTGCGCGCCCTCGAAATTATGTGGAAAGGCCGTTTTGCTCAGGAAACCAGCGCTCTCGTGCAGCGCTACGGAGAATCCGTGTCGTTTGACTGGCGGTTGTTCGCCCATGACATCGCCGGTTCCATCGCGCACTCGAAAGGGCTGCTCAAAGCGGGCATTTTGACCGCCGAGGAGCAGCAGAAGATCGAATCCGGGCTGCTGGAAATCCGTCACGAGATCGAAAAAGGAAACTTTGAGTTCAAGGAGTCGCTGGAAGACGTCCACATGAACATCGAGTCCGAACTGACCAAGCGGATCGGGCCAGCAGGCGCGAAACTGCACACGGCACGGAGCCGGAATGACCAGATCGCGACCGATGTGCGGCTTTACTGCCGCTCGGCGATTGATTCGATCCTCCAACACACCCGCGCGATGCAGGCAGCGCTGATCGAATGCGCCGAACGTGGCAACGATGCAGTGATGCCGGGCTACACGCATCTGCAACGTGGGCAGCCAGTGCTCTTTGCTCATCATCTGCTGGCCTATGTCGAGATGCTGGATCGTGATGCGGCACGTCTGGCCGACTGCCGGAAGCGGCTCAACGTGATGCCGCTGGGCTCTGGCGCTCTCGCTGGCAGCACGATCATCCTCGACCGCGAATTCGTGGCGCAGCAGCTTGGTTTTGACGGCGTGACGCAGAACTCAATGGATGCGGTCAGCGACCGTGATTTCGTCGCGGAGCTGCTGTTCGCGATCTCCTTGCAGGGCGTGCATCTGTCCCGCCTGAGCGAGGATGTGATCCTGTGGGCGAGCGCGGAATTTGGTTTTGTGACGCTGAGCGATGCGCACACGACGGGTTCGTCGTTGATGCCGCAGAAGAAGAATCCCGACGTGGCGGAACTCACGCGTGGCAAGTCGGCGCGGCTGATTGGCAACCTCATGAGCATACTGACGCTGCTCAAGGGCCTGCCGATGACCTACAATCGCGATTTGCAGGAGGACAAGGAGCCGCTGTTTGATTCCATCGACACGATCTCGATCGCCCTCGAAGTTTTCACCGAAATGATCAGCGGCATGGACGTGAACCGGGCCAAAACGACCGCCGCAGCGAGCGATCCAATGCTGCTGGCGACGGATCTGGCCGATTATCTCGTCAATCACGGCGTGCCGTTCCGTCAGGCCCATGAAGTGATCGGCAAACTCGTTGCTTACTCGATTGAGCAGAAGCGAGGGTTTGGCGAAATGAAGCTGGAGGAGTTCCAACGCTTCTCGCCGGCCTTTGCAGCCGATATGACGGCCTGTTTGAACCTCGAAACCGCCATGATCGCACGGAAGGGCATCGGCGCCCCCTCACCGCAGAATGTGAAAGCCCAACTCGCGCGCTGGCGTGCGGCTTTGAACGCGTAACTGGCATGCAGATCCCGGACTTCGATCTCTACACTCCCGGAGCCGAGCCTGGCTGGCGGAAGACGCGCAGTGAAATGACGTTTGAAAATCCGCATGTGAGTGTGGAGCGCGCGTGGTTCACCACGCCGAACCGCCACGAAGAAGTGCCGTGGATGGTGGTGCAACGAAAGGCCGCCGTGGCGATTGCGCCAATGCTGGAAGATGGGCGGTTCGTGATGGTGCATCAGGAACGCCTGCCGGTGATGCAGACCATGTGGGAGTTTCCGGCCGGGCAGATCGACACGGAAGTCACCCGCGAATCGATCATCTACACCGCGTTGAACGAACTACGCGAAGAATGCGGCTGCGCCCTGGACAACGAGCACGGCACGCTGGAGCCGCTGGGCTGGTATTTTCCTTCGCAAGGTTTCACCGATGAGATCGTTTATCTTTTCACGGCGAAGCCCGTGTGTGTCGTCAGCCGTCCGGAACCGGATGGAAGCGAGCACATCAGCGACGTGCGGTTGGTCAGCGCGGGAGAACTGCGTGGGATGATTGCTGCCAATGCGATCACCAACGCCCTGACGCTGGCTCTCTACGCGCGGATCGCGGCCCAAGGACTGCCGTAGTCCTATTGCATCCGCAACCCCCTTCCCTTTTCACTCCCATGTGGTCCGGCATCCTTCAAAAAGTCTTCAAAGTTCGCGAAAAAGTCGCCCTCAATCTCGGCGGCAAAGGCGATGAGGAAAAACCGTTCCTCGAACATCTCGAGGATCTGCGCACGATGATCGTGCGCATCGTGATGACGCTGGTGATTTCCACCATCATCACGTTTGTCTTCTACAAGGAGCTGTTCAAAGGCATCCTCTACCCGCTGGTGCTCTCCGGTCTGGTTAAATCGCTGGAAGAAGCACAGGGCTACCTCATCAACACCGGCGTGGCCGGGCCGTTCATGATGGCGATCAATGTCTCGCTCATCGCCGCAGTGATCATTTCCTTCCCGCTGCTGCTGATTTATCTGCTGCAGTTCATCCTGCCCGGACTGAAGCCGAAAGAGAAAAGACTGCTGTTTCCTGCCATCGGCATCGGCACGGGGCTGTTCCTCGGCGGAGCCGCGTTCGCCTACTGGGTGGTGTTGCCGAAGGCGCTGCTGTTCTTCGACCAGTTCGCCGAGAGCCTGGGGGCGAAGCAGATGTGGGAACTGAGCGAGTACATCACCTTCTCCACACGTTTCATCCTGGTCTTCGGCATTTCATTTGAGCTGCCAGTCATCGTGATGGCGCTCGTGAAGCTCGATTTCCTCAACTTCAAGCTCATGAAGTCCACCTGGCGTCATGCGCTGGTGGCCATCACCCTCTTTGCCGCTGTCATCACGCCGACACCGGACGTGCTGACCCTGATGCTGATGTCCGGGCCGCTCTACGTGCTCTATGCCATCTGTGTCTGGCTGGCTTACATCTTGGAGAAAAAAGACCGCGCCGCCTTCCCCGAATACTACGCCGAAATCGAGAAGGACGAGAAGGAGCTGGAGCAGTCCACCGGCGACGACTGGGACAATGAAAACTACAATCCTTGGTCGTCCGCTGATGACGAGGACGATACGAAGGCCGATTATCAGGCTCCTGCCGCCACGCCGTCCGCGCCGCCACCCGAAGTCGAAAAACCCGAGGAGGAATACCTGGGCGAAGACCAAAGCTCGCAGATGCCTGATGAAGATCCGGCCAACGCGCCGACCCGGGAAATGACCCTGGAAGAACTGGCCCGCGAGGATGAGAAGCGCTCCGGTGATGCGCCGAAGTAAGTCGGGTATGAAGTTATGAGTGAGGGGTTAGGCGTGCTGGCGCACAGCACGCTTAACTCCAACTCTTTGACTCATTTCTCCTGCGCACCTTCGCAATCGATCACCAGCAGGCAGGGAGCATCGGCCTGCACATCGAGTTTGCGCACGAGCAATCGTGCCAGATAGGCCTTCCCCCATTCGGTCTCACGATCCAGAAATCGTCCGAGGGGTGTGTCGCGCTCCACGCAGGCGACGAAGTGCGGATCGCTGTTGGCAGAGACTTGAACGTCGAAGGTGAGGTATTTGGGCCGCAGCTCAGCCGGAATGTCCAAACCGTGGCTGGGCCTCAGGCCGACGTGGAACCAGGCGGCCTCAGCGTCCTGCTGGTTCATGAAGGAGGCCAGCGTGGCCGCGTGCGTTTCAAACAGCAGCGGCCAGTGGATGCGGCGCTTGCCATCAGCGCCGGTCTCGAGACGAATGAGCGCCCCGTTGGGGCATTTCGAGGTCACCACCTTAAACAACGGCGCGGGCTGCCCGCCTGGCACGAATAGCGGCATGCCGGGAATGCGTGCGAGCAGGCGCAGTTCTATTTTTCCCGCCGCTGCCGCTCCAAACTGCGCTTCGATCTCGGCGCTGTGTTTGCCTGCGTCGTGTATGCACGCCGCGCGGCGCTCCGGGGTGTCGGCGGCGAAGAATTCCGTGACCAATGCCTTCACGTCAGCGGAGATGGCCGTGATATCCGGTGGTTCCACCCAAGCATGGGCGGTTTCCGTCCTGGCGACGATGGGAGTCTGGCGAATTTCCGCCATAACCGGCGGCGGTGATGCCGCGGCTGATTTCGAAATAGCCGGTGCGTTGGCCTGATCCCACCACAGCCAGACGGCGGCTCCGCAGACGACCAGAAACGCCAGCATGATGAAGGCACCGCGCCACGACGAGGTGCGCAGGTGCGGCAGAGTCATGTTTTCCTGTGAAGGTGGAGGCGGCGGCGCGCCCGTCGGCATGAGCGCCTGCGAATGCTGCAACGTGGCGCGTGCAATGGATGCCGTGGGAGTTTGCACCGGCATCGTCTGCCCGCCCGGCCAGGCCGCCGGTTGTGGCGCAGTGTTCTGGGGCGGCTGAAACACGGGAGCCGTCATGTTTTGCAGCGGCTGGGTCTGGGAGACACGCCGCCGCACCTGCATCACCCCAGCCACCTGGGCCTGGGTGCCAAAGTGCCCGCGCGGCGCATTATGCGCGCAGTGCGGGCACTGCGCCATGCCCTCCATGCTCTGCTGCACGGAGAGAAACGCCTGGCCGCAGGCCGGACAGATCAGGCTGGCGGTGATGCCGGGATTCATCGTGCGCAAAACCTAACGCATGCGCCGGTTGTTGCGCCAGATGATTCATTCAATCCCTCCCCAGGAGCTTTGAAGACAGAACTTTCTAGCGTCACGGACGTCCTGCGGTAGGTTTTCCCTCCGCATGAGCCGCCCCAACGATGATTTGAAGCCCGTCCCCCGCCATATCGCCATGATCATGGACGGCAACGGTCGTTGGGCCAAAGAACGCGGCCTGCCGCGCACGGAGGGGCATCGAGCCGGCGCGGAAACCGTGCGGCGGGTGGTGGAATGCTGCGGGGAGATCGGCGTCGAGTTCCTCACGCTTTACGCCTTTTCTGCGGAGAACTGGAAACGTCCGAAGCGCGAGGTCGAGGCCTTGATGAAGCTGCTGGAGTTCTTTCTGCGTGGTGAACTGCCGCTGATGATGAAGCAGAACGTGCGCCTTCAAGCCATCGGCCGCCTGCACGACCTGCCCCAGTCCTGCCAGACGGAATTGCACCGCTGCATCGAGAACACGGCGCAAAACACCGGTCTCACGCTGATTCTCGCGCTGAGCTACGGTGGCCGCGAGGAGATCGTCGATGGCGTAAAAAGCCTGCTGCAAAGCATCGAGCGCGGCCACCTCGACAAGGCAATGATCGATTGTGAGGTCTTCAGCAAGCACCTCTACACGCGCTACTACCCGGACCCCGACCTGCTGATCCGCACTAGCGGCGAAATGCGGCTGTCAAACTTCCTCCTCTGGCAGCTCAGCTACACGGAATTCTACATCACCGAAAAACTCTGGCCTGATTTCTCCAAGGAAGACCTGAAGGCCGCCATCCGCGCCTTTCACCAGCGCCACCGCCGGTTCGGGGGGGTGTGAGGAATGTTGACCTCCCCTCCAATTGCTGCGATAACCCTCATTTCACCCACTCACTCTCTAATGCCAGATAACCCGGACACCCACATCATCATCGTGGATCCAGAAGCCGACTTCCTCGCTTGGGCTGCGGCCCATCTGAAGGCACCCGGGGTGTCCATCAGCACTTTTGAGCGAGCCGAGGACGCGCTGGCATCCTATCAGAAAAAGCGCTCCGACCTGCTCCTCTCAGAGGTCCGGCTCAATGGCACGACCGGCATTGAGCTGCTCAAACGCCTGCGCCAGACCGATCCGCAGTCCATGGTGATCCTGTTCAGCGGCACGGCCACCACCAGCCACGTCATCGAGGCCATGCGCCTCGGCGCCTACGACGTGCTGGGCAAAGAACGCCTGCCCTACGAGTTGCGCACCGTGGTGGAAAGCGCACTCACTTCCATCGAAGCACGCCGCGCCACCCGTGCCCAGACAGCCGAAGTACCGACGGAATCCATCCAGGAGACCATCATCGGCCGCTCCGGTCCGATGCAGGAGGTCTTCAAGCTCATCGGCCGCGTCTCACGCTCCGACGCCCCGGTGATGATCACGGGCGAAAGCGGCTGCGGCAAGGAACTCGTCGCCGGGGCCATCCACAAGTTCAGCCCGCGTGCGCAGAAGGAATTCGTCGCCATCAATGTCACGGCAATCCCCGACAACCTGCTGGAAAGCGAGATTTTTGGCCACGAAAAGGGCTCCTTCACCGGGGCGGTGAACCTGCGCGTCGGCCGCTTTGAGCAATGTGACGGCGGCACGCTCTTCCTCGACGAAATCGGCGACATGCCCCTTGCCGTGCAGAGCAAGCTGCTGCGCGTGCTTCAAGAGGGCCAGTATTCCCGCGTCGGCAGCAACCAGACACTCAAGACGGACGTGCGCGTGCTCGCCGCCACCAACAAGAACCTCGAGGAGGAGGTCGCGAAGGGAAACTTCCGCGAGGACCTGTTCTACCGTCTCAACGTCGTGCGCATTCACATCCCGCCGCTGCGCGAACGCCGCGAAGATGTGCGCCTGCTGGCCGAATTCTTCCTCCACCGCCTCTCCCTGCGCCGCCGCGGCCCGCAGATGCGCTTCACCGATGATGCGCTCGACATGCTCGACGCCTACGACTGGCCCGGCAACGTCCGCGAACTGGAAAACACCATCCAGCGTGCCTGCGCCCTCTGCAATTCGGACGTTCTCCTGCCCTCCGACATCCCGCTCGGCAGCAAAGGCTCGCGTCATCACTCCCCCACCAATACCGTCACCCGCATGCGCGACGCCCTCAGCATGCTCGTGAACATGGCGGAAAAATCACCCGACATCGAGCTGCTGCCCTGGGTCGAGCGCGAGCTCTCCCGCATGGCGTACCGCCATTTTGAAGAGGATGCGGATCGCACCGCCAAGTTCCTCGGCGTGAACAACACCGCCCTTCAGGGCCACTTGAGCACACCTGCGGTGAAAAAGGCGAAAAAGGCCAGCTAGTCCCGGCCTCTGCAAGGGCGCTGGACAGCCACCGTGCCGCGCTGTAAAACAGCCGCCCTATGAAAAAACTCATGACTCTTTCCGCCATCGCGGGATTGCTGGTGTCTGCTGCGTCATTCGCGGCGGACAGTAACGACGGCTGGACGTCCCTGTTCAACGGCAAGGATCTCAGCGGCTGGAAATCCAGCGAAGAAACCCCCGGCTGCTTCACTGTCGTGGACGGCCAGCTTAAAGTCAGCGGCGGTCGCGCCCATCTTTTCTACGTCGGCGAAACCGGCGAAGCCAAGTTCAAGAGCTTCGAACTGAAGATGAAGGTCAAAACCACCGCCGGCTCCAACAGCGGCGTGTACATTCACACCAAGTTCCAGGACAAAGGCTGGCCGGATGCCGGCTACGAGTGCCAGGTCAACAGCACCCACACCGACCCCAAGAAAACCGGCAGCCTCTATGGCGTCATCAACATCCTCGCCCTCCTGCCTGACCAGAAGGAACCCCAAGGCGGCAAGCACATCAAAGTGCCCCTCGCGCCGAGCAAGGACGGCGAATGGTTCGACTACAACATCAAGGTCGAAGGCAAGCACATCACTCTCAAGGTCAACGGCGAAACCACCGTGGATTTCACCGAGCCTGAAGGCTGGGATCCCGCCAAGGAGCTGAAAGGCATGCCCGGCCGCAAGCTCAGTGAAGGCACCGTCGCCCTCCAGGGCCACGACCCGAAGAGCACCGTGTTTTACAAGGACATGTTCATCAAGACGATCCCGTAATCTGCCGGACAGATGATTTGAAGCGAAGCGGGCGTCTTACCGGACGCCCGCTTTTTTGTTCGCGGTTCGCGGTTCGCGGTTCGCAGTTCGCGGTTTTCGTCGGCGTGTTCTTGGTTAAGGTCGCGAGCGATGAGCATTCGGCGATTTGAAGACATTGAAAGCTGGCAGATGGGCCGGGATATCTCCCGGCAGGTCTATGAACTGGCCGCTGTCTCTGCTCTCAACCGTGATTTCTCCCTCAAAGACCAGATGCTGAGATCATCCGGCTCCATCATGGACAACATCGCCGAAGGGTTTGATGCCGGCAGCAATCGGGAATTCGTCAGGTTCCTGCAGTATTCAAAAAGATCCTGCTCGGAGCTGCAGAGCCAGCTTTATCGCTGCCTGGATCAAAGCTACCTCACTCAGGCGAACTTTCAGACGTGGTACGATCTCATCGACAATACCCGGAACAAAATCGGCGGCTTCATCAAGTACCTCACTCAGAACCTGGAACAACGCGCCATCAACGATCCCCGCTAACCGAACAACAAACCGCGAACCGCGAACTGCGAACACAATGCTCCTCAACCACGGCATCCACCTCGGCTACTGCACAAACATCCACCGCGGTGAGACGTGGGAAGAAACCTGGAACGGACTCAAGAACTACACACTCCGTGTCAAAGACCGCGTCAGCGGCGGGAAACCGTATGGCATCGGTCTTCGGCTGAGTCAGCAGGCCGCCGTGGAATTGAGCGCTCCAGGCAAGATCGACGAGTTCAAGGCATGGCTCGACGCGAACGGCTGCTATGTTTTCACCATCAATGGCTTCCCCTATGGCGCCTTCCATGGCACGCGCGTCAAAGAGCAGGTGTTCAAGCCGGACTGGAGCACGCAGGAGCGGCTCGTTTACACAAACCTGCTGTTCGACATCCTCGCGCAGCTTCTCCCGCCGGGCGTCAGCGGCAGCGTCAGCACGCTGCCGGGTTCCCACAAGACCTTCGGCGTCGGCGCGGATGAATTGGTTGCGATCTTCACGAATCTGCGTTTGTGCCGCGAACACATCGAAACAGTCAGCACGGCGAGCGGGCACGACTTGCATCTCGGCCTCGAACCCGAACCGCTGGGCTTGTTCGAGACCAGCGGCGAGACGCTGAAGTTTTTCGGCCTCTATTTGGACCGCAATCCGCGTGATCACGACTTCTTCAAGTTCATCGGCCTCAATTACGACACCTGCCATCTCGCCATCGAATTTGAGGAGGCCAAAAAGGCCCTCGACCGCATCACCGGGGCCGGCATCCGGCTCAGCAAGCTGCACTTCAGCTCCGCGCTTAAACTCAAACCGACCGCCGAGAACGTCGCGAAGCTCCATGCCTTCGATGAACCCGTCTATTTTCATCAGGTCATCGCCAGTTACGGCAAGGACGAGCCCGTACGGCGTTTCAAGGACCTCCCCGATGCGTTGAAATTCGCCCAGACGAATCCCAACGAACTCGGCGAGGAATGGCGCGTCCACTTCCACATCCCCATCCACGCCCAGCCCGGCGGCGGTTTCGACAGCACGCGGGATCATTTGATCGGCGCGATGGACTGGCTGGCCACGAACCCAGCGAAATGCCAGCATATCGAGATGGAAACCTACACCTGGGAAGTCCTGCCGCCCGAGATGCGCAGCGGTGATGTCGTGGATCAGTTGGTGAAGGAGTATGAGTGGACGCTGGGAGAGATGGGGAAGAGGGAACTGATGGTCAAGGAGGCCTGATGGCCGTCAAGAAAGGGTCAAGGGTGTCAAGCGTCGTGTGGCAGACCTGCTTGACCACTTCTTGACCCTTTCCTTGACCTCTTGACGCCTTGACATCCCCCCTCCCTTCCCCCAAGTCTGCCACTCCCATTTCCCCCACATGCAATCCCTCTGGAACGACCAAGAAGCCGCCACTTTCGGCACCGATCTGCTCGGACAACGCGTTTACACCTCCCGTCTGCTCGGTCGCAATCCCGCCTTGGTCCTCCATGGCGGTGGCAACACCTCGGTGAAGGTCACGGAGCAGGACTTTTTCGGCGATTCCGTCGATCTTTGCTACGTCAAGGGCAGCGGCTGGGACTTGGCGACGATTGAACGCGCTGGTTTCTCCCCCGTGCGCATGGCGGCGCTCCTCAAGATGTCCCAACTCGCCACCATGAGCGATGAGGACATGGTGCTGCAGCAGCGCGCCGCGATGACGAACCCGAACGCGCCCGCCGCGAGCATTGAGGCGATCCTGCACGCCATCCTGCCCTTCCGTTTCGTCGATCACAGCCACGCGAACGCCATTTCCGCGCTCACCTGCGCCGCCGATGGCGAGGCACGCGTCAAGGAACTCTACGGCAAGCGCGTCATCATCGTGCCCTACGTCATGCCGGGCTTCATCCTGGCCAAAACCATCGCCGAACTCATCGCTGGCCGCGATCTGAAGAAGGAAGGCATTCAGGGCATGGTCTTGCTGAAGCACGGCCTGTTCACGTTCGATGACGACGCGCGCAAGAGCTACGAACTGCACATCGAAATGGTCACGATGGCGGAGGAGTATCTTGAGAGGAGCGCGGGCACTCTTGCCCGCAGTTCTGAGCGGACAGGAGTGTCCGCGCTCCCTTCTGAAGACCTCATGGCTTTGGCAAAACTTCGTCAAGCAGTGTCCAAGGTGCGAGGCGTCCCTCAAATCGCCCGCATCAACGCTTCGCCTGAAGCCGTCGGCTATGCGAACCTTCCGAACGTCGCCGAGTTCGGCACACGCGGCCCGCTCACGCCGGATCACAGCATCCGCACGAAGCGTGCACCCGCGTTCATCGGCGAAGACATCGACGCGAGTGTTCAGAAGTTCGCCGATGACTACGCCGCCTACTTCAATCGTCACGCCAAAGGCCAGACGATGCTCGATCCGGCCCCGCGCTTCGCGATCTGGCCCGGCAAAGGCATCGTGAGCTTCGGCGACACATTGAAGGACGCCAAGATCGTCGCTGACATCGCCGAATCGACGGCTGCGACCGTCCAGCTCGGCGAACGCGTCGGCGGTTGGGAGCCGCTGCCGGAGAAGGACATCTTTGAGATCGAATACTGGGATCTCGAACAGGCCAAATTGCGCAAAGGCCCGGCCCGCAAGGTGCATCAGGGCAAGGTGGCGCTCGTCACGGGTTGCGCGGCAGGCATCGGCTTCGCCATCGCGGAGTCGCTGGCCGAACAAGGCGCGCAGGTCGTCGGCCTCGACATCGACAAGGACATCCCTGAGATCATGAAGAAGATCGGCGGCATCGGCATCGTCGTGAACCTCACGGAGGACAAGCCCGTCCAGGACGCGATTGATTTCACCGTGCGCGAGTTCGGCGGTATCGACATCGTCGTCAGCAACGCCGGCATCTTCCCGAAGAACGATCATCTCGACGCCATGGCCCAGACGGATTGGGACCGCACCCTCATGATCAACCTCACGAGCCATCAGAAGCTCATGAGCAAGGTCATCCCGTTCGTGAAACAAGGCATTGATGCCAGCATCATCTTCGTCGGCAGCCGCAACTTCAAAGCCCCCGGCCCCGGTGCCTCCGCGTATTCATGCAGCAAGGCCGCGCTCACCCAGCTCTGCCGCGTCGCCGCGCTCGAACTCGCCCCGCACCAGATCCGCGTCAACATCGTGCACCCCGACGCCGTGTTCGACACCAAGCTCTGGACCCCCGAAGCCCTGCTCAAGAGCGCCACGCGCTACGGCATGACCGTCGAGGAATACAAGACCAAGAACCTCATGAAGGTCGAGATCAAGAGCAAGGACATCGGCAACATGGTGTCCGCCATGGCCTCCCCGCTCTTCGCCAAAGTCACCGGCGCGCAGATTCCGGTCGATGGCGGGAATGACCGGGTGATTTGAGCTGGAGCGCGAAAAAAGTTTACGTCTAAGGATCGTCTAAAAGACAGGCGATACTGGGGAAACAGAAGATATCTCATCTCTCGTTTATTTCACGTTGCTGCCACGCTGCTCGATATTTGTTTACTCGGTCTTTCTGTGACTATGGTAAGCAGGCATGAAACCCAGGCGCAAAAACAAGCCGTCGTCTCAAGCCTCTGAAACACTCTGTTCGAGAGTCCGCCCATGGGTAAAACTGATTGCCGCAATTGCAGCAACCGCTGTTTTCCTCATCCTGTGCTTCGATCCGACAGCAAACGCTTGGTCCGTGTCGCTTGTTCTGCTTTTCTGCCTCATCTTGTTTGGCGAAAAGACTCCTTCGGAACGGATTGCAGGCATCCTTCGGAATTTTTGGCGATGATCCAATCGCTCCGCTCAAACCACCTTCTGCGGCTCGGTTTTCTCGCAAACGGTAAGACCTCAGCGGAGATGGACGGAACCCCGTTGCGGTTCGCGCTTGAGAGGATGGGGTGGACGATCGGGTTCCCAGGGTTCTGCGAACCCTGGGCTGCATGACGGAAGGCCGGTGGCCTTCGCGGGCGGGGCGGAGGTGTGACGGGGGCGGCGGTGTCTGGCAGTACGTTGTTCACGCTTCAGCGTGATGGGGAAGAGCCGGGACACGCTGAAGCGTGAACAACGAACGTAGAGGCGATGCCGCAGTGTGAAACGGTGGTTGAGAGGGCGGCAGCGTCTTGTGGGTTCACTGCAACGGCTTTTGAACCTGATGAAACGCCTGTATGGAATACTGCGATGGCTTTCGGGCTGGATGAAACGGCTGGAGGTGGTGCTGCATCGGCTTTTTGGACTGCTGCTTTGGCTGAAGGCATGGTTGCTGCGGCTGGATTGGGTACTGCTTTCGCTTTTTGGGCCATTGAAACGCCTTTGTCTGGGTCTGCGGTGACTGCAGAGGGGGAAAAAGTGGCTGCAACGGGTCAGGAAGGTGATGCAGCATCCCAAAAAGTGGTTTCAGGCAGGCAGCCAGGGATTGCATGAGTGAATGTGGCTGGATTTTGGGATGGGAAGGCACATCATGGCGGCATGCAGGGTCGGCGATGCAACTTCCGGCCTTGGACGCATGCCATGGAGTTCTGGGAGATCACTTCAAAGCGGGCACAGCAGACGCTGGCGGTGTGGAGTCGTCACGCACCGGCATTACACGCACACAGGGGATGACGGAGCTGCGGCAGATGATCCTGGGCTTCGAGCCACGAGTGCAGGCGCGGGTGGCGGCGCAGGCGGATTACTGGGAGGTGTTTTACCACGGGCAGGCGGCGTTGCGTGACTTGAAACAACTGGGCAAACGGGTGGCGCTGATCCTGCACGGGCATCTGGATGACGACACGCCGCTGATGCGGTCGCTGCATGGGGTTTATGAGACGGCACCACGCACGGAGGCGACGATCCTGCGGCGCGTGCGGGAACTGCTGCCGCTGTGGGAGCGGGTGAATGCGGCGCTGGGGCCGGTCACCCTCATGCTGCGTGGCCGGGTGCTGGATGTGGCGGCGGTGCGGGAGCTGCTGGAGGCGCATGCGCGTGCCGTGCAGACGATTCAAGACAAGGCGGCGGTGCTGAAGCAATGCCGCGCGGCTTTGCGCAGGCATGAGCGGATGACGGACCGGCTGAACAAGCGCTGGTATCAGGTGGCGAAGGCGGGCGCGGATGAAGGCACCGCGCTGGCAGAGGCGCTGCGTGGCATCACGACGACGGCGGGCGGATGGGCGGCTGCCAAGGCGGTGATTCACACGAAGCCGAGGGCGGGTATAAGGGTGCCGCGGCGGCGGGCTTTGCGCTGGACCTGGCACCAGCGCCAGAGGACGGCGTCACGTATTTTGGACAGGGTCAGAGGGCCACGCTACCGGTGGAAGGCGCGCAGGCTGTCGAGGTGGCGGAGCGAGATGACGTCGTGGGCGGGCTTGTTGAAGGCTGGCTGCCATGAGGAATGACGAATTCAGAATGACGAATGAGGAATTGGGATGAAAAGAAGGGCATGACCCTGCCCGAACTGCCCCTTTCCACCCCTTCCCTGCTGTTTCCGGCGATCTCGCTGCTGATGCTGGCTTACACGAACCGGTTTCTAGGACTGGCGAATGTGGTGCGGGGGCTGCATGCGAGCTGGCAGAGCACGCAGGAGCCGATGCTGCTGAAGCAGATTCAAAACATGCGGAAGCGCATCCAGATCATCAAGCACATGCAGTCGCTGGGGGTGCTGAGCCTGATGTTTTGCGTGGTGAGCACGACGCTGATCTTCTTTGACCGGCAGACGGGCGGGCAGATCACGTTTGGCATGAGCCTGCTGCTGATGCTGGGCTCGCTGACGCTGTCGCTGGTGGAGATCCAGATGTCGGGAACGGCGCTGGATTTGCAGCTTCGCGATGTGAAGTGCCGGGAGGAGTAGAACCTTGAGGTGCCGTCAGAGACTCAGCGAGGCGATGCGGGTCATGACTTCGTCGGCGAGGACCTGATAGAGGTCTTTGCCGGTTTGGGAGTAGCTTGTCAGATCAGGCTGCCAGAGGTCGCCGATGACGAGGGTGATGCGGGCGGGGCGAAGGGTTTTGGCACCACGGGGGTAGGCTTCGTAGGCACCGAAGAGGCGGACGGGGAGGACGGGGGCCTGGCCTTTGGCGATGAAGAGGCCGACGCCGGCTTCGGCGGGCTGGAGGTGGCCATCGAAGCTGCGGGTGCCTTCGGGGAAGATGAGGACTTTTTCGCCGCTGCGCAGGAGGCGGATGGTGCTCTTGAGGGCGGTGGTGTCGGGTTTGTCGAGGTCCACACCAAGCACCTGCCAACTGCGCAGGAGCGCCCCCATGAGAGGGTGATTGAAGAGGCTCTTGCGGGCGAAGGAATGGACCACTTCATCGAAGGCCTGGCCGACGAAGGGAGGATCGAGAAAGCTGACGTGGTTGCAGGCGATGAGGGCGGGGCCGGGGAAGTGCAGTTTTTCCTCACCGATGACGCGGAAATCGAACAGACCGCGGGCGATCTCGCGGAAGATGCGACGGCCGAGGCGGTAGCTGAAGTTCATCGTTGGTTCGCGGTTCTCTGTTCGCGGTTGGCTGTCAGAGTTTCAGCGCTGCGATCACCTGCTCGACGGCCTGGTCGAGGGTGATGTGGGAGTTGTCGATGACGGTGGCGCCGGGGGGGATGATGAGGGGGCTGTGTTTGCGCTGCTTGTCGATGCGGTCGCGCTCGGCGACCTGATCGGCATGGCCCTGGGCGCTGCGGCGGCTGGCGCGGACTTCCTCGCTGGCATCGACGTAGATTTTGTGCGGGCTGTCGGGGAAGACGACGGAGCCGATGTCGCGGCCTTCCATGACGAGCGAACCGAGGGCGACGAGGGCACGCTGGTCGGCGACGAGGCGCTCACGCACTTCGCTGACGCGGGCGATGAAGGAGACGGCGCGGTTGACGGGGTCGCTGTTGAGCTCGGCGTCGGTGAGGATGTGGCCGGCGATGCAGACCTGGGTTTTGCCTTCGACGACGGGAGAGTCGATGACGATGCCGGCGGCAGCAGCGCGGACGGCCTCGGCGTCCTGAGGATCAATGCCGGCTTTGAGCACGGCCCAGGTCATGGCGCGGTACATGTTGCCGGTGTTCACATAGGTGAAGCCGAGACGCTGCGCGACGAGGCGGGCGATGCTGCTTTTGCCGGAGGCGGCGGGGCCGTCGATGGTGATGACGGGATGCGACGCGCTCATGATGATTTGGCGCGGTTCATTTTGTCCACCAGCGGCTGCGGGACGGTGGACATGACGTGGATGGGGCGAGCGCCGGTGTCGCCGAGCAGGAAGAGATCGAGATGATGCTCGAAGCCGGGGTAGGAGGTGGAGATGCACTCGGTGCCTTCGATGGTGGTGGTGCCTTCGGCGAACATGCCGGCGACGAGGAAGGCCATGGCGATGCGATGGTCCCCCCAGCAGGGCAGCGTGGCTCCCTGCAATTTCGCGCCGCCTTCGATCTCCATGCCGTCGGGATGCTCGGTGACGGTGACGCCCATGGCGCGGAGGTTTTGCGCGACGGCGGAGATGCGGTCGGTTTCTTTGACGCGGAGTTCGGAGGCGTCGCGGATGAGCGTCTTGCCACGGGCGAGAGCGCCGGCGACGGCGAGGATGGGCAGTTCGTCGATGACGTTGGGAATTTCGCTGCCGCCGATGACGGTGGCGTTCAAATCGCCGCCGCGGACGATGATGTTGCCGCGAGGTTCGCCCTCGGCGTGGGTTTCGGAATTGGTGACGAGAGCGCCCATGCGCAGGAGGACGTTGATGACGCCGGTGCGGGTGGGATTGAGGCCGACGTTTTTGATGGTGATCTGGGATCCGGGAGAGGCGGCGGCCGCGACCATCCAGAACGCGGCGCTGGAGATGTCGCCAGGCACGACGATGTCGGTGGCACGGGGTTCCTGGCCGCCATAGACGCTGACGCAGTCGTCTTCACGCAGCCATTTGATGCCGAAGTGGGTGAAGAGGCGCTCGGTGTGATTGCGAGTGGGCACGGGCTCGACCACGGTGGTTTTGCCGGAGGCGAACAGGCCGGCGAGGAGGATGGCGCTCTTCACCTGGGCGCTGGCGACAGGGAGCTTGTAGTAGATGGATTTCAACGGAGCGCCTTGAATGGTGAGCGGCGCGCAGATTTTCTCGCCCTGACCGGTGATCATGGCCCCCATCTGAGCGAGAGGGTCAGCGACGCGCTTCATGGGGCGCTTGGAGAGCGAGGCGTCGCCGAAGAGTTCGGTCTTGAAGTCCTGACCGGCGAGGATGCCGGAGAGCAGGCGGATGGTGGTGCCGGAGTTGCCGCAATCAATGGGCTTGGACGGTGCCTTGAGCTTCAAACCGTTGCCGGTGATGGCGAGTTTGACGAGGCCGACGCCTTCGACTTCCTCCAAGGGCTCGACGGTGGCGCCGAGGGCCTGCATGGCATGCACGGTGCAGAGGCAGTCCTCACTGGGCAGGAAGCCTTCGATGACGGTGGTGCCCTTCGCGAGTCCGGCGAACATCGCGGAGCGGTGGGAGATGCTTTTGTCGCCAGGAACGGTGATTTCGGCGGGGATGCTTTTGAGTTTCTTCGACTTGAGGCTGGCCATGATGCGTCAGACCGCCGGAAGGAGATCGCGCAGGGCTTTGGCCTGCGTGAGGAAACGGCGGAGAGCTTCTTCGTCCATGCTCTGGAGCATTTCAAGAAGCTCTCGCAGCGCGCCGGAGGCATCCTGGAGCGCGGCGATGACCTCGGTGCGGTTTTGCAGGAGAATGCCGGCCCACATTTCGGGATCACCGCCAGCGACGCGTGTGGTGTCGCGAAAACCGCCGGCGGAACTGTCGAGCACGCTGGCGTCCTTGCCGAGGGCGGCAAGCGTGGTCAGCACGGCCATGGTATGCGGCAGATGGGAGATGCGGGCCACGCAGTGATCGTGTTCCTGCGGCGTCATCTCACGCACACGGCAGCCAAGCTTGATCCAGAACGCGCGCAGACGGTCGAGGTGCGCACGCTGCGTGCTTGCGGTCGGCGTGAGCAGGCAGGCGGCACGATGAAACAGATCCCCGCTCGCATGCGCGAGGCCGGTGCGCTGCGATCCTGCCATGGGATGACTGCCGAGGAAGGCGGCCTTGGTTCCCGCAAAGACCGGCTCCAGCGCAGTCACAACGCTGCCTTTCACACTGCCCACGTCGGTCACGATCAAATCATCCGCCAGGTCGCATGAGGCGATCTGGCGTGCGATGTCCGGCATGTGCTGGATCGGCATGCACAGCACGGCCAGAGAAGCGTCTCGAATGGTTTCGGCAATGTCGGTGGAGGCAGTGACGGCGGGCAGCTCCCGCCTGACCTCCTGCACGGCGTCCTCACGGCGTGCCCAGACGCGGATTTCCATGCCTGGCATGCGCTGCTGGATTGTTTTGACCAGCGATCCGCCAAGCAAACCGGGGCTGAAGATGGCGATGGAACGTTCGATGGACACGAAGCGAAGAAGGGGAAGGCATTCCACGGCACGAACGGGGTCGGCCAACAGAAATCAAGGCTTCCTCACGCCGCGCTCGATTTGACTGGACGATCCCTGGCGACCGGGCCGGGGATCAAGGCACGCGGAAGATTTTGCCGGTGTATGGGCAGCGAGCCTTCTGGCCGGACTGGAAGTCGCGCACATCAATGGCCTGACCATTTGGATCAAACGGGCTTTTCACAAAGCCGGGCTTGCCCGTAATGCGGGTAGCAAAGGGAATCTCGGCGGGAGCAGGAGGCGGAGTCGGATTGGTGGGCGGAGTGTTGCCAGGAGGTGTGACCGTCACCGGAGGCGGGGCTGTGGTTGCACCAGTCGTTGGTGGAGGTGTGACGTTGTCACCCGTCACTGGAGCATTGGGATTCGGTGGCTGCACTGCCGCAGCATTGGGATCCGCCATGTTCACCCCTTCGAAGTACTGGGTCTGCTCTGGTGGCACGCCATAACGAGGCGGCACATCAAGCGAACGACCACGCGGGCCTCTTGGCGGAGGAGGTGTGGGACCGTAGCATGCGGTCAAACTGGAGGCGATCGCTAACAGCAAGAAGGCTTGCAGGTGACGTTTCATGGCGTGTTCAGGTTGGGGAAAAATGGCGGGATCAGGCGTTCACACGCATGGGCATCAGCACATAGAGGAAGTTCGTGCCGCTGCGCAGCACGCCGGGGCTGATTTCATCAATGAGATGCAGATGAACCTCGTCGGCACTCAGGTTTCG
The DNA here is from genome assembly GCF_034366625.1 of Prosthecobacter sp. NCBI lineage: Bacteria > Pseudomonadati > Verrucomicrobiota > Verrucomicrobiia > Verrucomicrobiales > Verrucomicrobiaceae > Prosthecobacter > Prosthecobacter sp. Next base: position 675,749 of record NZ_JAXMIH010000008.1, on the reverse strand, counting down.
CAGCGGAGCCATCGCAAACTCCGGATTGAAGGCGATGGTGATCGACGCGCCCTTGTAATTGATGGCCAGCGTTTCACGCGCCTCACCCACATCAGGCGAGGAAGCAACGATTTCGACGCTGCCGGGCGTGAAGATGAATTTGATCGAATTGGATTTTTCCGTGACGAGCAATGACACACGTGAAATGGCCCGGAGGAAAGCCTCGCGCTCCAGCGGGATGCGCTCCTTCGATTCGCCGGGGATGACCTGACGGTAGTTCGGGTAGTTGCCGTCGATGAGCTTGCTGACGAGCAGGCTGTCGCCGAGATCGAAACCGACCTGAGAACCGGTGACACGAATGGCCACTTCGCCAGAGTCGCCCAGCAGGCGGGAAAGCTCGTTCACGGCCTTGGTGGGCACGATGATATCGATTTCCTGGCTCTGCGGGAACTCCAGCTCCTGCTCGACCATCGCGAGGCGGCGGCCATCAGTGGCGACCATCGTGAGGGCGTTGTCCTTGAAGGAGAACAGGATGCCGTTGAGCACGTAGCGCGTTTCGTCAGTGGAAATGGCGTAACTGGTCTTGCGCAGGCAATCGCGCAGCACCTGCTGCTCGATGCGGAACTCACGCGCATCATCGAAGCGGGGCAACGCGGGGAATTCCTCGCTGGTAAGGCCGAGCACTTTGAAATAGCTGGGACCGCTGCGGATGGAGGCGACGTTTTTCTCATCGACCTTCACTTCAATTTCCTCCGACGGGAGTTCGCGGATGATGGTGGCCAGCCGGCGTGCCGGGAGGGTGGTGGCGCCGGGCTCATCGACCTCGGCAGGCACTGAACAGGTCACACCGACATCGAGATCGGTGGTGGTGAGTTCGAGCATGCCATCCTTCGCCTTGAGCAGGACATTGGAGAGAATGGCGAGTGTGGTGCGCGAACTGACCACGTGCTGAACCTGGTTGATGGCTCCCAGGAAGGATTCCTTGCTGATGGTGAACTTCATATAAAATGCCTGCTTTGGGGCGATTTGTTAACAAACCCCGATGAAACGGCAAGGATATTGAGCGGAAAAATCCGGGTGTCTAACTGCAATCTGAATTCCTTCATATTCAGGGCGGACTCAGTTTTCGTGGTGAGGACTCAAATCGGGCCGGGACGGAAACGCCAAAAACCTGAGGTTTGGTCTGCGGAACAGGTGATGCCGCCGGGGCCAGATGGTTGAAGAAATCGTCAAAACGCAGGCTGCATTGCAGGCGGCGCTGGCTGCCATCAATCTTCGGATTCACCTGAATGACAGCTTCGGCAAAGGGTGCTTGTGACTTGATCGCCTGGGCACGCGTGCGGGCTTCTTCAAGACTGAGTGTTTTGTCCTTGATGACGGCGTTCAGGTTTTCGAGGGCCGCCTTGGTGACCGGGTGCCATAGCCTGGCCCAGACTTCAGGCGTCACCGTCACCGTCTGCACGTTCGTCCAACGCTTTTCCGCAGGTGTCTCCTGCTCCCAGAATCCAACGATGAGCAGAAAAGCCTCGTCGATCTCAAACTGCCGCAATGCATCTCCCAGGCCAATGGGCGTGCCATGCTTGGCAGCTTTGGGGTTCACGGGAATGCGACCGTGATCAGGATTGGCCTCGGCGGGGATGTCCCATTTTTGCGTGTAATTCTTTGGCTGATAGCCGCCAAAGAAGGTGTCGCGCAGCCATTGCTCAAACAGCAGGCCGTGACTTTGCACTTCGCGCGCGGCGGAATCCGGCGGCAGAATGATGGCGGCCGCCATAAAAAGGATCAGCAGTGGCTTCATGGCGGTGATCCTGTGCGAGGTTTGGTGGAGCATAGCGGGTTCGAACCGCTGACCTCCTGCATGCCATGCAGGCGCTCTACCAACTGAGCTAATGCCCCGGAAATAAAACCGGCTCCCCTTGGATTTGGGGAGCCGGAGACTAGCAAAGGCGTCTGTTTTGACAAGCGCTTATTTCTTCTTTGAAGCACCACCTTTGGTGGGAGCGGCTTCAGGAGCCGGAGCTGCAGGCGCAGGTGCACCCGCCTGAGGCTTCGGCAGTTTCTCATAGATTTTTTTCGACTCGGCCTTGTCAGCATCAGACATTTTGGCTTCGAGCTGGGCGATCACGTTTGCAGTCACATCAATATCCGCCTTGTTGCCGCTGGCTTTGGCAAGGTCATCCGCCTGCTTGGCGTAGGCCCAAGCGCGTGGAAGCTCCGGTGTGCCGGGAACCACACCCACTGCATACAGGTTGGCAAGACGGAGCATGGCCAAGGCATTGCCCTGCTGGGCTGCGTCCGAGAAATGGCCTGCGGCCACCGTGCGGCTCTGACGCACACCAGCGCCCTGTTCATAGAGAATGCCGAGGGCAATCTGGGCAGGAGCAAAACCCATGTCGGCGGCACGCTGATACCAGCCTGCTGCAGCCACAAGGTCCTGAGTGGTGCCCGTGCCGTTGGCATAGAGGCCGGCGAGACGGTTCATGGCCTGCGCGATGCCGGCAGTAGCGGCCTTCATGTGGAAGGTGAAGGCTTTCACTGGATCCTTGTCCACCACAGTGCCGGTTTCATAATAGACGCCGACATTGTAGAAGGCTTCGGCCAGGTTGTTCTGCGCCGCGAGGCGGTAGAGGTCGAGGGCACTCTTGGGGTTTGGCTGGATCAAGACGTTCTCTTTGTCGTCACGCTTGCCCTTGGGATCTTTGACAATGCCGGTTTCAAACGCGTTGCCGAGGCGGAAGAGCGCCTGCGGATCGTTGCCGTTGGCGGCCTTGGTGTAGTATTCAAATGCCTTGGACACATCCTGCTTCACGTCAGCGCCATCAGGTCCGACACCATTTTCATAAATCTGGCCGAGAATGCGGTTTGCGGCAGCAAGACCTTTTTCGGCAGAGTCATTGAACATCTTCAGGGCGGCGGCCACATCCTTCTTCACCAGCTTTGGACTTTCCTTGGTGTCAGGATCGCCATTCAACAAACGAGCACCGTAGGTGCTGAGGGCGACTGCATTGCCCTGCTTGCCTGCTTCCATGAGGTAGTCGAGCGCCTTCTGATGATCCTGCGGGACGCCTTCCACGCCTGCGGAGTAAAGCTGTGCCAGGCCAAGAGTGGCTTCGCCGTCACCAGCCTTGTTGCCTTTGTCGAGCAGTTCCTTTGCTTTCGCTACGCTCTTTTCGACCACTACCACTCCTTTATCGCCTTCCGTGACACCTTGCAGGTGCAACTGGGCAAGCATCCGGCGGGCGACCTTGTTGTCGGCGGTTTCGGCTTCCTTGATCAGTTTGATGGCTTCCTTCACAGCGTCTGGGTTTTGCGCACCGGCCTGCATCAGTACTTGGGCGAGCTCCGATTTCGCGAGGATCTGGCCTTTGTCGGCAGCCTTGCGAAAAAGTGCCGCCACTTCATTGATGTTCGCACCGCTGAGCACGCCCCAATGGGCCAGCGCGTAGATGGCGTCTTTGTCATCCTTTTGAGCCAGCTCGCGGACCTTCGCGACGGCGTCATTGAATGACTTGTTGATGTCCGTGTTGTTGGCTCCTGGATTTGCCTGAACTTTGTCCTGTTCGGACTTGAGGCTTGTCAGGATCTCGACAAATGCGGGGGAGGCTCCGGGCATATCGGCAGTATCGATGCCTGCGACCGCGACGAGAGCCGCGAGTTTGAGTTTGAGGGCTGTGAGTAACATATATGGTTGTTAGTGAGAGGGGGGGCGTTTGACCCGGCTTTTCGGGAAGCGTTCATTTTTCAGGATAAACCCCAATTAAATCAAGCATTAGCTAAAGTTTTTTGCTTGGGATGACCAAACCATCTCCACAGCCGGCTGGCATTGACTCCCTCCCCCCGCCCTGCCATTCTGGCTATCCTACCCATGGCCGACACTTCTCCCACCAGCGCTGCCCCCCCCGTCTCTGCCAGTGGTGCCTCCACTCCTTCGCGAGGCCCGGAAAACTTCAAAAAACGCAACGAAATCCCCTCCGCAGAGGAACTTCTCGCCTCCTTCAACCGCGCCCTGCCCTTCAGCGATGAGGCCGAGAAAGGCGTGCTTTCCTGCCTGCTCCAAGATCCCGTCGAGCGCCTCAGCGAATGCCGCGTAACGCTTCCCGCGCTCGCGTTTTACCACGACGCCAACCGTACCATCTACGAGAAGCTGCTGGAGTTTTACGACAAAAACCTGCCCGTCGATCCCGTCACGCTCACCCACGCGCTACGTGACCAGAACCTGCTCGACAAAGTCGGCGGTGCTGCCGCGATTTCGGAGCTTTTCGCCTTCGTTCCGATCCCCTCGCATTTCCCATATTATAAGAAGATCGTTCTCGACAAGCACATCCTGCGTGAACTCATCCACGCCAGCTCACTGAACATCCATCACGCCTATGAGCACGGGAAGGAGCAGATGGATGAGAATATCGACACGGTCATCGACCATGCCGAGCAACGCGTGCTTGCCGTGCGTGAATCCGTCGGCGCTCAAGAGGGCATCAAATCGCTCTCCACGCACGTCATGGATGCCATCGACAGCATCCAGTACATGCTGGAGCACCCCGGCCAGCTCCGCGGCCTCTCCACAGGCTACAGCAAGCTCGACGCGATGAGTTCCGGCCTGCAAGGCGGTGAAATGTTCGTCATCGCTGCACGCCCGTCGATGGGTAAAACCTCGCTCGCGATGAACATCGTCGAGCACATCGCCGTGGACTGCAACACACCCTGCGCCGTCTTCAGTCTCGAAATGAGCGCAACGATGCTTGTCCGTCGTCTCCTCGTCTCCCGCGCACGTCTGAGCATGCAGGATCTCTCCCGCGGCCTCCTTTCTCGTGCTCAGCAGGATGCGCTCGCCAAAGCCACGCGAGATCTGCAAAAAGCACAGATCTTCATCGATGAAACGCCCGGTCTCGACATCATGGAGATGCGCGCCAAATCACGCCGCCTCAAAAAGCAGCATGGCATCCAGATGATCATGATCGATTATCTTCAGCTCGTCACCAGCGGCAGTCGTCGTGCCAAAGACAACCGTCAGATCGAAATCGCCGAAATCTCCGCTGGCATCAAAGGCCTCGCCAAAGAACTCAATGTTCCCATCATCGTCCTCGCCCAGCTCAACCGCGCCGTCGAATCCCGCAAAGGCCAGCGCCCCGTGCTCTCCGACCTCCGCGAATCCGGCTCCATCGAGCAGGATGCCGACGTCGTTGGCCTCCTGACCCGTTCCGATTACGCGGGAGCCAAGATGGAAGTCGAAGACGAGGAAGCCGAGGAAAAGAAAAAGGGCGAGGCCATGCTCATCATCGCCAAAAACCGCAACGGCCCCACCGACGACGTCCCGCTTCGCTTCATCGACCACGCCATGCGTTTCGTCGAGCGCAGCGAAGAAGCCGAGTCGCCATAGCGTCCTATTTTTTCAGCAGGTCGCGGATTTCCGTGAGCAACACAATGTCTGCGGCAGGCACAGGCGGCGGCGCCTCGGCTTCTTTTTTCTTCGTCAGTGCCATCAGCTTGTTGATTGGCTTCACGATCACAAAAAAGACAACCGCCGCCGTGATGAGAAAGCTGATCACAGCACCCATGATAAGGCCGAGATCGAGCTCGATGATCTTGGGCACCGTTTCCATCACCGCCTTGCCGCTATCCATGACCGGCTTTCCATCCGCGCCCAGCTTTGCCACCTCGACCATCGTTTCCTTGATCGGGATTGTCAGCTTGGGACTCGGACCACCGCCAAACAGCGCCAGCATTGGCTCCACGATCCCTTTCGAAAAAGCCGTGACGATGCCGGTGAACGCCGCGCCAATGATCACACCAGTGGAGAGATCAATGACGTTGCCTTTGAGGATGAATGCCTTGAATTCTTTGAGCATATGGGTGGATGATTGCAGGTGGATGTGACCGGTTCTTCGAACCGGTCACGTATTAATCCAACCAGCATCATTTCACGCCAGTCTAAACTTCCTGCGCCACCTTCCAGCTCTCGGAATCGAGCCCGACGCGCAGCTTGGCAAAGCTCGCCGCGATGCGCTCGCGGGTGACTTTGCCAAAGAACTTCACCAAGCGCACCAGTTTGTCGATTTCGACCTCTGGCATCGACGAATCCGTGAATCTGGACTCAGCGTGCGCCAAAGTGCAGCTCCACACGAAGAGTTCTGCTCCAACATCAACAAAGTGGCCGAGCAAAACCTGCCGCTTTTCGAGTTTCGGGCCGTTGAGGGCCATCGCGAGGAACAAATCACGTGCCAGCTTGCGACCAAGCCGGGCAACGGCATCGAGATCACCCTGCAAGGCAGGATGCAGATGTTCCTTGGCATCACCAGAACCAAACGGCAGCCATTTCATTGGATACCAAATCGCGTAAAACCTCGCGGCACGCATTCCGGCCTTCACACGGGCTTTCCACGGCAGCGTCGAGTTCACCGCTTCAGCGCCCAGCCGCAAATGCGGCTCCAACGCCTCGCGAGCGATGAAGAGACGCATGATCTCGCTGCTGCCCTCGAAAATCGTGTTGATGCGTGAGTCGCGGAACAGACGTTCCACCGGCTCCGGCACTTCGCCACGCGCCTTGAGCGATTGCGCCGTTTCAAAACCGCGCCCGCCGCGAATCTGCATCGTGTCATCCATGATGCGCCATGACTTCTCGCTGCCCCACAATTTGCCGATGGCAGCTTCGAGGCGCACGTCAGCATGCTTGTCCTTGTCCACAAGAGCAGAGACATAACGCACGACGCTCTCCATCGCAAAAGTGTCGGCGGCCATGCGGCTGATCTTGTCCGCGATGGCCGCATGGCGGCCTATCGGCTGTCCCCACTGCTCGCGGCTTCGCGCCCAGCGCGTGCTGATGTCGAGGCAGCGCTGTGACAAGCCCGTGCAGGCGGCCGGAAGCGTGATGCGTCCCGTGTTCAACGTCGTCAATGCCACTTTGAGGCCGCGACCCACACCCCCGAGCACATTGACCGCCGGCACGCGCACGTTTTCAAAACGAATGACCCCGTTGTAGAGCGCCTTGAGGCCCATGAAGCGGCTGCGGTGAATGATTTCGACGCCTGGCCAGCTTGTTTCAACGATGAAAGCCGAAGTGGCATGCGGTTTGCCAAGCAGCGGCGTTTTCGCCATCACCACGATCATTCCGGCCTTCGTGCCATTCGTGCACCACAGCTTCTCGCCATTGAGGACGTATTCATCGCCATCAAGCACAGCCTCCGTCTTCATCCGCGCCGGATCGGAGCCGACATCGTTTTCGGTCAACGCAAACGCGCTGATCTCGCCACGTGCGCAACGCGGCAGGTATTTCGCCTTCTGCTCCTCCGTGCCGAACAAAATCAACGGCTGCGGAGCTCCAATCGACTGATGCGCGGACAGCAATGCCGCCAGATTGCCGCATCGGCTGCCGAGCAGCATCGCAGAGCGCGAGTAATTCGTCTGCGACAGCCCCAAGCCTCCATATTTGACCGGAATCTTGATGCCGAAGGCCCCGATCTTGGCGAGTTCGTTCAACAACTCGTCTGGAATCTCCCCCGTGGCGTCGATGGCATCGGGATCGGCAAATTTGTCGAGCACAGCTTCGAGACGATGCAGAAAGGCATCGCCCTGGTCGTAATCTTCGACGCTTTGCTTTGGAAACGGCAGCAGCTTGTCGAAGTTCGGCTCGCCAAAGAAGATGCCGGCGGCGAGACCGGTGTTGCGCCGCTCGTCGCGGGCGGCTTCCGCCATTTCAAGCGCGGCACGCTGGCCCGCGTTCATGCGGGAGGTGTCGATGAGCGTTTTGGTTTCTTCCAGAGTTGTTTTCATGGCCTTGGTCTCCAGTTGAGGGTTTCAATAATCAATCATGCCCGTGTCCCGGGCGAAAGTGATGGGACCGCCGCGGAACGGCGGGTAACCGGTGCCGAGAACCATCGCGAGGTCGATGTCGGCGGCGGTGCGAGCGATGCCTTCTTTGAGACACCGCATGGCCTCCTGACTGAGCAGGAGCGCCAGATTGGTCCGAATGCTCTCATGCCGCGGCAGGTCAAAATGCGTGGCTGGTGAAATTTCCTTGCCGTTTTCATAGCGGTAGAAGCCCTGGCCGGTTTTTTTGCCGAGATGGCCGGCGGCGACGAGCTTGTCGAGCGCATCGGACTTCGGAAAACGATCCGGGAAGGCGTCGGCGAGTGTTTTGGCCACATGCATGGCCACATCCAGGCCGATCTCGTCGAGAAGGCGCATCGGGCCCATTGGCATGCCGAATTCGAGCATGGCCTCGTCGATGTCCTTCACCGGAATGCCCTTCTCGTACAGACGCACGGCTTCCATGAGATAAGGGACAAGAATGCGGTTAACGAGGAAGCCGGGGCTGTCTTTGACAACCACGGGCGTCTTGCCGAGCTTCTGCACGAAGCTCACTGCGGTGGCGAGCACATCGGGTGCGGTCTCCGGCAGCGTGATGATTTCCACCAGTGGCATGCGATGCACAGGATTGAAGAAATGCAGGCCGATGACGCGCTCAGGATGCGGCACGGTCTTCGCGAGTTCAGCGACAGACAGTGCGCTGGTGTTTGTGGCGAGGATGGTGTCGCTCGAAACACGAGCGGCGAGATCAGCGAAGATTTTTTTCTTCAGATCCATGCTCTCCGTGGCCGCTTCGATGACGAGATGATGACGATTCAGCGGCACGGGCGTGTGCGTGGTGTTGATGCGGTCGAGTGTATCGCGGGCCTGCACCTTCGTGACCAGCCTGCGGCGCGCGGCTTCTGAAACGAGGCCATGAATTCGTTCCAGGCCACGCGCGAGGCTGTCGGAGGTGACGTCCGTCATAAGGACCCGTACGCCACGCGAAGCTAGTACGTGCGCGATGCCCGATCCCATCACGCCAGCGCCGATGACCACGGCATCGTGAATGGGAATCGCCGTCCCAACGACAGCGGGACGCTTGTTGGCTTCTTCGCGCTTGAAGAAAAGGTCGATGAGCCGGGCCGAGTCGTTGCCCTTGATGAGTTCCGCCACGGCCTCACGCTCCAGGAGCAAACCCTCGTCGATTTCACCATGCACAGCATGAGTGACGACTTCGATGGCCTTTGTGATCGAGGGATAAAGCCCGCGCGTTTTCGCCAAAGCCTTCTTCGTGGCGAAACGGCGGATGATCGGCGAAAAGAGGTTTTCGAGGCGGAACCGAGGTTCAGGCCGTTTTTCGCGTGCGAGACGGCGGGCGAGTGTTTCGAGATGCTCGGGAGCCACGACATGGCTGACGAGGCCCGCATGTTTCGCCGCAGAGGCGCTGAGCAGTTTGCCGCTGGTGATGAGATCGAGCGCCTTGCGCACACCAATCAGCCGCGGCAGCCGCGTGGAACCGCCCCAGGCGGGCAAAATGCCGAGCTGTGTCTCCGGCAGGCCGATCTTCGTTGATTCGTGATCGCTGGCGATGCGCCAGTCGCACGCGAGGGTGACTTCAAAGCCGCCGCCCATGCATGCGCCGTGAATCGCGGCGATTTTCGGCACAGGCAGCCGTGCGAGGCGGTCAAACACAGCCTGCCCGAGCCAGATGAGATCATTCACGCGGGCATGCGGCATGCTGCGAATGGCTTTGAGGTCCGCACCAGCCACAAAGATACGATCTTTGGCACTGCGAAGCACCAAAGCCTTCACGCGGGTGTCATGTTCGAGAGATTCCAGGTGGTGGTTGAACTCACGCAGCGTTTCCTCATTCCAGACATTCGCGGAGGACTTGGGTGAGTCGAAAACAAGCCAGGCGATACCGTCGTGATCCACGTCGAGCCGGAAGTGCTTCGCGGGGATGGGATGACCGTGGACGATGCCCTCCAGCACATGCGGAGGATCGTGAATGACGGAGGGGCGGTCAAGAAGGAGCGTTTTCATGGCGTTGAATAGGATGCGGTTGATGAGCTTGGAATTCATAATGCTTCGAGGCAGGCGGCCATGCCTTGACCTCCGCCGACGCAGAGACTGACAACGGCACGTTTGGTGTCGGTGGCGTGGAGTTGGTTGAGGGCGGTTTGGACGAGTCTGGCACCACTGGCACCGACCGGGTGGCCGAGGGCTATGGCACCGCCGCAGGCGTTGATCTTGGCGGGGTCTATTTCACCGAGTGGTGCTTCCAATCCGGCTCGGCGCGCGCTGGCAGGATCGGCGAGACATTTCATGACAGCGAGCACCTGCGCGGCGAAGGCTTCGTTGATCTCGATGACATCAGCGTCACCCAGCTTCCAACCGCTGCGATGCAAAGCCGCATCCATGGCACGGACAGGACCGAGCCCCATGCGAGACGGATCGCAACCAGTGGCGGAATAGCTGACGAGACGCCCGAGCGGCTTCCAATTGTGCGCCGCAGCGGCTTCTTCGGTCGCGACGAGCAGGGCGACGGCACCATCGGTGATTTGCGAGGAATTGCCCGCCGTGACACTGCCAGTCAGCGAATCAAAAAGCGGTTTGAGTTTGGCGAGTTTTTCGAGGCTGGAGTCAGCACGAATGCCGTTGTCGGTGGCGACTACGTTTTTTCCCAGAACGGGGGCGATTTCCTGATTGAGGAGGTGGTTGGCCTGCGTGGCCCGCAGATGGCTGCGCATGGCGAAGGCGTCCTGCATGTCACGCGTGATGCCAAATTCGCGAGCGAGCACTTCGGCGGTCTGGCCCATGTTCAAATTGGAAACAGGATCCGTGAGGCCAAGTTTGATGCCGATCACGGGCGCGAAGTCAGCCGGACGGAAATTCAACGCGGCTCTCGCGCGGCCCGTGAAATCGCGGGCACGGCTCATGGCGGTGAACTTGGCCACGGCAGGGCGTGAGAAGTAGAACGGCATGTTGCTCATGCTTTCGGTGCCGCCGACGATGAAGACTTCACCCTGACCGGCGCACATTTTGGCGTGCGCGAGCGTGAGCGCCTCCAAACTGGAGGCGCAGTTGCGATGTACCGTCATAGCGGGCTTCGATTCGGGCAAACCCGCACGCAGAGCGATGACACGAGCGATGTTCATGGCTTCCGGTGGCTGACCGACACAGCCGATGATGGTTTCATCGACGAGCATGGGATCGATGCCGGTGCGTGTCAGCAACGCGGCAACAGCATGGCGGCCGAGTTCGACGGCGTCGAGGTGCGCGAGATCCGTGCCTGCTCGTGAAAACGGCGTGCGGACTGCGGCGACGATGACAAGTGAGGGAGTTTTCATGGCGTTAGGAACTGAGGGCCACATGAGATGCGGCGGTGTGGGCTTTGGGGCGGTGATCGACGAGCTTTTCCTCTTTGAGGAGGCGGCCAACCCCCAGTTGCTCGCGGAGTTCGGCGAGCGTGTGGAAGTGGAGTTCGTTCGGTGTGATCTCGGTGGCTTCGTGGAAACGGCGGGAGACGGCGAGTTCGAGATCCGCCTCGTGGACACCGGGCTCGGCGGTGAGGTGGAGATGAACTTCGTCGGTGTCGAGGGCGTCGTCATTGCGCTTGCGCAGCTCGATCTGCCAGGCGGCGATGCCCTTTTGATCATCGAGCAGGTGTTCGAGCAGATTGAAGTTCACGAGCGTGCCTTTGAGCTTGTCGATGTGCAACTCGCGGACCTCGCTGACACGGGAGATGGGGCCAAGCAAACGCGGGCAGGTGCGGCCACAGTTGGGGCACTTTTCCCAGGTGAGGCCGCCTTCGGCAATGTCGCCGGTGCGGTAGCGCAGGACCACGGTGCCGCGCGCGTCGAGTGGCGTGAAGACGATCTCGCCGGGGCGACCATCGGGGACGGGTTCCCCGGTTTTCGGGTCGATGATTTCGACGAGGCCAAGATCCGGGCTGAGGTGATAGCCGCTGGCATCGTGCGACTCACCGACACATTCAGGAAAGGCCATCTTCGCCTCGGTGAATCCGTAGGTGGCCATGACATGCACATCGGGGCTGCCGAGAGCTGTGGCGAGATCACGCAGGCGTGCGCGGAGGCCGTCGGCCACCTTTTCCCCACCGAGAACGATGCGTTTCAGATTGGTCCAGCGTTTACCGGTTTCGACGGCCTCACGCAGCACATGGTAAATGAAGGTGGGCATGCCGATGAGGATGTCCGGCTGGATTTTGTCGATGAGCTTGATGTTGCCATCGGTGCCGAGCGTTTTGCCGCCGCCGGTGCTGAGCATGAAGGTGCCAAAGCCGAGTCCCGCATGATGCGCCAGCCAGAAGGCGAGGTGAGGCGCATAGGGGAAGAGATTCATGTGGCGAAACTCGCGCTGCGAGCGCCCAGCGAGCATCAAACGCGTGCCGCTGATGTCGAGATTATGGAGATCGTGCTTTGTGTAGAGAAACGGCACGGGATCGGCGCTGCGACCGGTGGTGCTGGTGAGCAGAATGGGACGGAATTCGGCCTCGGCATGCTCCTTGGCGGCGTTTCGACCATGCAGCAGCACATCGAAGATCATGCCGGGCTCACGACGTAACGCGGCCTCATTGGGCATGAGCACGAAGTCACGCGGATTGGCAAGATCCTGCTTCGAGGTCAACGGCACGCGACTCCAGTCTTCGAGTGATTTGATGTCATGCGGATCAATGCCGTGTTCTTTGAACATGCGACCGTAATGCGCGCTGAACGGGATGACGCGGTGGTTCAGGTAGTCGCGCAGACGCGCGAGCTGCCAGTGGTGCCAGTCTTCAGGCGGCGAGGCATTCCAATCGGGTGTGTGATGGAGCAATTTCATGGCTGATTGTCTCCTGGTTGAGTTGGGTTGGCGAAAGTAGTTCACGGATGGCAGGCAGCGCGGCTTCGGCGGCATCGCGACCGGCCTGCAGGTAGTGCCCGAAATTTTCAAAGTCGTGCCACGTCGAGGTGGTGAAACGCGGATGGATCACGACATCGGCGGCAGCCTCCTCTTTGGCGATGAGGCGAAGCTGGGCGGCCATCAACGCGCGACGGAAAGTGTCGAGGACATTTCCAGCCGCGAGGAGGTTCAGCTTGCGCCAGAACAAACGGAAGATGCGCGAGATGAAGTTGCCCGTTGTCTTGTCGCCCGTAACGAGGGTGCCATCGAGACCTGCTTCGAAATCGCCGGGCATCGGCATGACGTTCACGGCGATGATATGGTCGAGATGAAGTCGATTTTTGAGCAGGGTGACAGGCAGTGGCTCCGAAGTGCCGCCATCGGTGAAACGGCGGCCATTGAGATGCACTGGAGCGCAAATGGCCGGAATGGCGGCGCTGGCATGCACCGCATGCGAAACGAAGCCGGAATCAAAGACATGCGGCGTCAGACGGTCGAGATCGGTGGCGATGACGAGCAGCGGCTTGTCGAGATCAGCGAAGGTCTTGGTGCCGAGATCACGCTCGAAATGTCGGCGGATTTTTTCGCCGCGAATCAGGCCCTCGGAAGGCGGAATGACGTAATCGAGCAGTGCTTTGAGAGCTTTGCGGTCTTTGATTTCGCGCGCACGGGCTTCGAGCTGCTCCCCATTGAGTCCGGCGGCCCACAGCGCCCCGACGTAGGCCCCCATGCTGCACCCCGCGATGGCGGCGATGGGGATGTTATTTTTTTCCAAAACCTGAATCACCCCTGCATGGGCCAGACCGCGCGCCCCGCCGCTGGAGAGCACCAAGCCGATGCGAGGCGTCTTTTCTCCCCCTGTGCCGTGTTTCATGCCTTCTTCGACACGGCTCCATCCTCGAAAGGGCGGATGGAGGTTGGCGTTCATGGCCTGCGGTGGTTGTTACCTTATTCGACTCCAAAGGCCGAAATAGTTTCAAAAATTGTGTCATAATGTGCTTACAATTCCTCCGATGAATGAAAACGAGCTTGATCACATGCTCAAACGCGCCGCGATCACCGGGGCCATGACCGGCATTTCGCTGGGGAGCGAGGTGATGGCGCGCGTCCGTGTCGATGAAGGACGGGCGAAACGCTGGCGCTCCTTCGTGCGCTGGCTGCTGATTCTCGCCGCCATTTCGGGCGTTGTGACGGCCGGAATGGTTGGCTGGTCGATGGCTCTGAGGGATACGACGCACACGACACCGCCGACGATGAATCTTTTCCGTGAGGGTGCCAAACCATGACCTCACGTGGGAAATGGATGGTGGCCGCGATGCTGTTCTCCGTCGTTCTGGCCGGCGGAACCGCCTGGCTGGTCACCGACTGGACACTGCACCGTCATGGTGAAAGCCATGCACACGATCATGCGGAGCCGGACTTCCATGCCTGGATGCACGAGCATCTCGACATCACGCCAGAACAGCATGAAAAGCTGGAGCCGATCGAGGCGGAGTTCGAGCAACGTCGAGTGCGCCTGAGGGGCGAGATTCGCGCGGCAGGGCGCGATTTGGCGGCCGCCATCGAGACAGCAGACGTCAATGACGACGCCTTGAAATCCGCACTGGAGAAGCTGAACAAGGCTCAGGCCGAACTGCAACACGCCACGCTGGAGCATTTCTTTGCGATGAAACGTTACCTGCGTCCTGCGCAGGCAAAAAAACTGGTGGAATGGACGCATGACAGCCTTGCCCGCGAGCATTGACTTCCCCCTGCCCTCCACGAATGCCGCAGGCACTTGCGCGGTTTCTTTGGAGCAGGAAAAAATACGCGCTGCGCAGGCCGGGGACATGGCGGCGTTCGAATGGATCCTGCGGGAACACGAGGAGCGCCTGTTCGGCTTTTGCTGCCGCTGGCTGCGCTGTGTGGAAGATGCACGCGAGGTGTGCCAGGACGCATTCGTGCGCGCCTGGCAGGCGCTGCCGGAATTCGAGGGAAGATCGCGCCTCTCGACGTGGCTGTATCAGATCGCACTGAACCTGTGCCGGGATCGCGCCAAAACACGCGCCTCAAGGCAGCGGGAGAACACGATCGCCCTCGCCGAAATCGAACAACCGCCGCTCTGCCCCCAGCATGCGCCAGACACGAGTGCGGAACTGAAAAGTGAACTGCAAAAGCTGGACCGTGGCCTTGCCGTGCTGCCGGAAAAACTACGCGCGGTGCTGATGCTCACCACGATGGAAGGCATGAACCATGAGGAGTGCGCCCAGGTGCTGAACTGCTCCACGCGTAGTGTGGAGGGCCGGGTTTATCGCGCACGGCAGATGTTAATGAAATGGTGGGACGAAGAGAGTTGAGGCTCAGCCCGCCCTCGTCATGGGCAGATGCAGTTTTGCCAGGCTGGATTCCTGCGTCTGAAAGAACGTCACCTCGCCCGTTCCCACATCGTACAGCGCTCCAACGACGGCGATTTTCCCCTCGCTCACCATTTTGTCGAGCGCAGTACTGCGCTCGCGGATGACGTGGATGGTGCGGATGACATTGCGGCGGGAAACCTCGTTGGAATAGGCTGCTTTCTCGCCGGGCAGCCATTGACCCGGTTGCTTGCAGGTCTTCAGGTCGATGGACTGCTGAATCTCGGTGACGAGCCCGTCGAGATTGCCGCAACCAGTGGCCTCGGCGGCGGATTTCCGGCTGCAAATCAGATCCACGGCCGCGTTCACCGCGCCGCAACTCGTGTGGCCCATGACGACGATCAGCTTCGATCCCGCGACGACGCAGGCGTATTCCATGCTGCCAATGAGGTCTTTGGCGGCGATGTTTCCCGCCACGCGCGCGCTAAAGATGTCGCCAAGTCCGAGATCAAAAATAACCTCCGCCGGTGTGCGGGAGTCTATGCAACTAAGCACCGCAGCCATCGGGAACTGGCCTGACGCCGTAGCGGTCACCTGACGGCTAAAGTCACGCTGGATGCGCTCACCTGCGAGGAACCGGCGGTTTCCTTCCCGCAGAATGTCCAGCACTGTGGCTGGAGTGAGGCTGCTCTGCACCTCGCGGCTGGTGTAATCGATAAACTGGATGTGGTCGTTGAAGGCGTAGTGATCCTTGAATCCGACGAGGCTAACTTCCACGCCATGCGCCTTCGAGGTCGTGTTTTGGAAGTCGGTGATGAGGTCGCGGATGTCCGGGTCGATGTAGTCCGTGCTGCTTGCGTCGAGCAGCACATGGCCGCCGCGCGGCACATCATGCAGCGTCTTTTCGATGGTGGCGCGGTTGAGAAAGCTCACTTGGTTCGCCAGCTCGATGCGCAGCACGTCACCGGAGGTGTGTTTTTCCACGATGCGGCGCAGCGGGCGGCGCAGGTTGCTGTGCAGGATGAACAGAATGCTGATCCCGAGTCCGATAAGCACGCCCATGAGCAAGTCCGTGACCACGATGGCCGCGATGGTCATCATGAAGGGCAGGAACTGCCGCGATCCCTCGCTCCACATCTGCTTGAACAGAGCCGGGCTGGCGAGTTTGAGGCCGGTAACGATCAAGATGGCCGCCAGCGCCGAAAGCGGGATTTCGTTGAGCCACTGCGGCACAGTGATCACACACAGCGTCAACAACACACCATGCAGAATGGCGCTGAGCTTGGTTCTGCCGCCCGCGTTGATGTTCACCGACGAACGCACGATCACACTTGTCATCGGCAGGCCGCCAATGAGGCCCGCCGTGACGTTGCCGATGCCCTGCGCGATGAGTTCGCGGTTCGGCGGCGCCTGATGCTGATCTGGGTCAATCTTGTCCACCGCCTCCAAATTCAGCAGTGTCTCCAGCGTGGCGACGAGAGCGATGGTCACCGCCGCCTTGAGGATCGCCGGATTGCCAAACTGCGCGGCATCCGGGAACTGCATGAAGCCGAGGAACGCCTGGATGTCCTTCGCCACCGGCACCTGCACGAGATGACTCGGCTCGATGGTCCACGCACTGCCCATCTGACGCAGTATCATGTTGATGCCCACGCCGAACACCACCACCACCAATGCGGAGGGCACCGGGCTCTTTTTCAACGTCTTGCTGCGATCCCACAACATCAGCACGAGAATGGACACCAACCCGATCAGCGCAGCACCGGGCTGGATGTCGAAAAGGGAGGACCAGATCTCCGTGAAGGTGTTTTCGTGGTCCGGCTGGTCAAAGCTCATCTCACCCTCCGCATCAGCATCATGGCCGAAAACGTGCGGAATCTGCTTCAAGATCAAAATGAGGCCAATGGCCGCCAGGAGGCCTTTGATGACGCTCAACGGGAAGAAGGCCGCGATGAAGCCCAGGCGAAACACACCCATCAAAATTTGAATCACGCCCGCAACAGCCACCGCAGCCAGAAAGGCCTCAAAACTGCCCAGAAGCGTGATCTGTGCCGCCACGATGGCCGTCAGGCCCGCCGCCGGTCCGCTCACGCTTTTTTGGGAGCTGCTGATAAGCCCCACCACGATTCCTCCCACGATACCGGAGATCAAACCGGAGAAGAGCGGCGCATTCGACGCGAGGGCGATCCCGAGGCATAAAGGCAATGCCACGAGGAATACCGCAATGCTCGCGGTGATGTCTTTCGGCAGAGTGACAGCAAAGGGGGCTTTGTTGTAGGACATACTGGAGCGGCAAATCCTGGTAAGGAATCAAACTTTGACAATTTCGATGTTTCAAAGCTACATTTCGTAAATTCCGAAGAATCAAACCGATGAACGATCCGCACCTCAATTATCACCATCTGCGCCTGTTTTGGGAAGTCGCCCGCGCCGGCAGCCTCCGGGCAGCCGCAGCGCGCCTGCATCTCTCGCAGCCGACGATCAGCGCCCAGATCAAGGCGCTTGAAAAGAACCTCGACGAACAGCTTTTCGACCGCACCGGCCGCGGCATGAAGCTCACGCCGCAGGGCAGGCTCGTCATGGAGTGCGCTGCGGAGATTTTTTCCCTTGGCACGGAGATGGTGCGCTCGCTGCATGGCCTCGGCAGCACGCGAAACCTGCGGCTGAACATCGGCATCACCGATTCCCTGCCGAAACTCGTCGCGTGGCGGCTCATTCGCCCGGCGGTGAAGGCGTTTCCGAATTTGCAGCTCTCCTGCGCGGAAGGCCATGCTCAGGAACTGCTCGGCTCGCTCGCCTCGGGAAGACTGGATGTGGTTTTGTCGGATGAGGCCGCACCATCGTCGCTGCCCGTTAAAGCGTTCAATCATCTCCTCGGCGAATCGCCCGTGGTCTTCTGCGCGGCTCCGGCGCTGGCGAAGAAATTGAGCAAGAACTTCCCTGCCTCGCTAAAGGACGCCCCGGTGCTGCTGCCGGCCAGCCGCACGGCCTGGCGGCATGAAATCGACCGCTGGTTCGACTCGCATCGCATCCGTCCGCGCGTGGTGGCGGAGTTCGATGATGCCGCGCTAATGAAAACGGCCGCTGCGGACGGCATGGGCCTGGCCCCCATCGCCGCAGCGGTACTGGATGAGGCGGTGGACCGCTACGGCCTGCTGCCGGTGGGTCGCCCGGTGCGCTGCGGCTTTTCGTGTCATCTCATCACCCTGGAACGTGCCATGCGGCATCCAGCGCTGGCAGTGATCGCCGCAGAGTCGAAGAGCGTCTTCAGCTCGACGAGATCCCGGCGGGTGGTATGACTTCGTTTTTATCGAAGTGTCTGATAGATATGTTGGAATGGTCAAAGTGACCCGCCAGCCTTATAAGGGACGATCTTTAGCTGTAGAACATCCCCAAGTCTCATTCACATGACCAGCACACTCCGCCGTGATCTTCCCGCCTCGCTTGTGGTCTTCTTGGTCGCCGTGCCATTGTCGCTCGGCATCGCGCTGGCATCGGGGGCGCCGATCATCGCCGGTCTCATCGGCGCGGTGGTGGGTGGCATTGTGACGGGCCTGCTGGCGGGGTCACCGCTTCAGGTCTCGGGACCAGCGGCAGGTCTGACGGTCGTAGTGGCAGGTTTGGTTGCAAAATTTGGATGGGAGACGATGTGCTTGATCACGGCTTGCGCGGGCGCGCTACAGTTGGTGCTCGGCTGGTTCAAGGTAGCACGCGGGGCACTCATCATCGCGCCCGCCGTGGTGCATGGCATGCTCGCGGGCATCGGCATCTCCATCGCGCTCGCGCAGATGCATGTCGTGCTGGGCGGGTCGCCGCAGAGTTCACCGTTGGTGAATCTGCTTGGGATACCAAAGCAGCTCGGCGCGATGAGCACGCAAGCAGCTATTCTTGGCCTCCTGACCATCGCGATCCTGATTGTGTGGAAGAAGCTGAAGGTTCCCTCGCTCAAAGCCATCCCCGGGCCACTGGTGGCCGTGGTCGTGGGCACTGTGGTGTCCATCGTCATGAAGATGGACGTAAAGCGCGTCGATCTGCCAGAAACCTTCGCACTCACCAAACTGACGCCGCCTGCCGACTGGGGTGCTTTCACCATCGCGGTCATCACTGTCGCCTTGATTGCCAGCATCGAGTCGCTGCTCTGTGCGGTCGCCACAGACAAGCTGCACTCCGGCGTGCGCTCGAATTTGGACAAAGAACTCAGCGCCCAGGGCACGGGCAATCTCGTCTCCGGCCTGCTCGGTGGTCTGCCGATCACCGGCGTCATCGTGCGTTCGTCGGCGAATATCATGGCCAATGCCGCCTCACGTTGGTCGGCGGTGTTTCACGGAGTGTGGGTTCTCATCTTTGCGCTCTTTCTTGGCGGTGTGATTGAGCAAATCCCGTTGGCCGTGCTCGCGGGCCTGCTCGTCCATGTCGGCATCAATCTGGTGAACCTCCATCACATCCGAGAGCTCACGACACACAACGAGGCGCCGATCTACTACGCCACCGTGCTTGGCGTGACCTGCGTGAACCTACTTGCCGGTGTCGGTATTGGTTTGGGTCTCAGTGTCTTCTTCCTGCTGCGTCGCTTGTCGAACACCGACGTGCAACTCGAGCAGCGCGAAGGCAAATGGCACGCGAAGATCGGCGGCACGCTTACCTTTGCCTCCGTGCCGAAGCTGAACGGTGAGCTGTCAAAGATACCCGCTGGCCACAACGTGGACATCGACCTCGCTGTCGATTTCATCGACCACGCCGCCTTTGAAGCCCTGCACGGCTGGCGTGAGAATCACGAGAAGACCGGTGGCCATGTCGATATCGACGAAACACATGAGGAATGGTACAAGCCCGCGAAAAATGGCACCCCGCGAAAAGGCAAGTCCCTCCCAGCCGCCTCCAAAGCCTGATCCGTCATGCCTGACACCCGCCAGCACCTTGCGCACCAGATTCAGCACGCGGCGTATTTGCTGCCGGCGCAGGGGCCTATCGGCGTTTTCATTCATCACAACACGCTGCATGCCTTCGAGCATCAGACCTTTGATGAGGCAGTGCGCACGGGCTCGCGGGTCTTTGGGTGCGAGCCGTATCTATCAGAGGATCGTTACCGCGAGGAGCTGACACGGGGGCGCATTCGCTTCGACGAGCTGCGGGCCGTTTTGCAGCGTGATCTTGGCGAAAAGGCCGCGCAGAGCATGCATGGCTTGTCGAAGCGGCTCGATCTGCGCCTCGCGATGCTCCAGCATCCGCTGCGCAGTGGCGATGGACGCGAACTCGACTGGTTCATGGCGGAAACGGACGCGCTGATAAAGGCGCGGCGCGATGTGGCCGAGGTGGAGCGGCGGCGGCTCATCACCGAGACGCGTCATTGGGTCATGCGCAGGCTGCGCGGTTCGCTGCCGGGTGTGGAGCGGCCTGCGTGGATCGACGACCTGTTCTTGCGCTTCAAAGAAACGCGCATCGAAGACTGGAGTGACGAACGCTGGGAGGCCTTCACGATGACCGCGCTGTGGGAAGTTTGTCGTGAAGGGGTGCGTCTCGCGGGCGAGCGCACACCGACGACGAAGCCGCTGATCCGTCATCGCGATCTGCTCGACGCACTCGGCGGCATGGACAGCGATTTGCTCGTCAATGACGTGCTCATTCGCTTCAGCTCGGCATTTCTCGATCAAGGCATCGCTCACTGGGCGCTGCCGGAGCGTGACGCGGGTTTCTTCACGTCGTTCTGCGCTCTGCATGCTCAAAGCAGCGCATCCTCCGCGTGGTGGATGACCGGCGTGTGCGAGGAGGTGACGCGCTTGCAAAATGACAAGGTCACTGCGCTCGCCTGTATCGAGGAATCCCTCGCTGCGCTCGGCGTGAGGGCTGATGAAGTTGAGAACTTCCTCTCCGCGACGCTTCTCGCGCTGCGTGGCTGGGGCGGCATGATCTGGCATGTGGAGCAGCGTGCGGACCGCGTGCATCATGCCGTGCCGGAGGGTACGCTGATCGACTTTCTGGCCGTACGCCTGCTTTTGGAACGATTCGCGGTTCAGGCTGCAGCGACGGCCAGCATCGGCTATGAAGGTGCTTTGGCCGAAATGCGTGAAAAACTCGCTGCGCAGCTCCCCTCGGCCATTCCGAACTGCGACAAGCAACGCGCCTTCCTCGTGTTCCAACTCGCGCAGGTGCTCGGCTGGACGCCGGAGCAGCTTTTCCATCTTGAAACCGCCGACTGGGCCGATTTGTTCGATGAAGTGGAGGGCTTCGACGAGCTGGAGCGTCGCCGCGTGTTTCATCTCGCGTATGAGCATCGCTTCCGCGTGCAGACGCTCGATGCGCTGGCCTCGCGACAGGGCCGCAACGTCAAACCGAAGGGCCGCCCGTCGTTTCAGGCCGTGTTCTGCATCGACGAGCGCGAGGAGTCGATCCGCAGGCATGTCGAGGAAGTCGCACCGACTGTGGAAACCTTTGGCGCGGCGGGTTTCTTCGGCGTGGTGATGTACTATCGCGGCGCGGCCGCAGCGGACTTCACGCCGCTGTGTCCCGTCGTCGTGCGTCCGCAGCATTGGGTTTCCGAGGTCGTGGATCGTCGCCTGCTCGATGAAGAAAAACGCCGCAGCGGCGCACGGCGTCGTCTCGGCATGGCGCTGACGAGTTTTCATGGCGGCAGCAGGCGCATCGTGAGCGGTGCGTTCTTCTCCGCCGCGTTTGGATTGCTCGCCACGGTGCCGTTAGTGGCGCGCGTGGTGTTTCCACGGCTCACGGCACGGTTTCGCGGCTTCTTCGGCAGCTTCATCGCGCCTCCTGCGGTCACGCGGCTCAAACTGGAGCGCAGTTGCGAGAAGGCCTCGCACGAGGATGAGGCGCACGGCTTCCTGCCGGAAGAAATGATCAATATCGCCGAGCGCATCCTGCGCGACATCGGCCTCACAGCGAATTTTGCCCGCGTGGTGCTCGTCTTCGGCCACGGCTCCACGAGCATGAACAACCCGCACGAGTCCGCGCATGACTGCGGTGCCTGTGGCGGCGGCGTGGGCGGACCGAATGCGCGTGCTATTGCCGAGATTCTCAACGATCCGCGTGTTCGCGGTGCTTTGAAGGAGCGCAGCATCGAGATTCCCACCGACACTGTCTTCATCGGCGGCCTGCACAACACGGCGAACGACAACATCACCTTCTCCGACGTGGATCGCGTGCCGCCGACGCATCAGTTTGAGTTTGAAGTGGCTTGCAAGGCCGTGGACGAGGCCGTGGAACGCAACGCGCACGAACGCGCCCGCCGTTTCGGTTCCGCGCCGCTCGGACTCACGCAAACGGCGGCGAAACGGCACATGGAAGGCCGTTCCGAAGACCTCTCTCAAGTGCGGCCCGAATGGGGCCATGCGACGAACGCCATCTGCATCGTCAGTCGGCGTGAAAAGACGCGCGGGCTCTATCTCGACCGTCGCGCCTTCCTCGTCTCGTATGATCCGACGCAAGATGACGCGGAGACGGCCATCCTCGCACGCATTCTTGGCGCGGTGGTGCCAGTGTGCAGCGGCATCAATCTCGAGTACTACTTCTCCTATGTCGATTCACCCGGCTGGGGCAGCGGCTCGAAGCTCCCGCACAACATCACAGGCCTGCTCGGCGTCATGGATGGCGCGATGAGCGACCTGCGCACCGGTTTGCCATGGCAGATGGTGGAGATTCACGAGCCGGTGCGGTTGCTGTTCGTCATCGAGACGACGGCGGAGGCATTTTTGGCGATCATGGAGAAGAACGACGCCATCAAGACGATGGTCACGAAGCTCTGGGTGCAGGTCGCTCTCATGGACCCGGCCACCAGCGCTTTGAGCGTGTGGCATGACGGCCAGTTCGAGCCTTATCAATTCCAAGCCGGCCCGCTGCCTGTCGCCGCCTCCTCTAAAGAATGGTACACCGGCTGGCGCGATCACTTGGAGTTCGCGGAGATCGTCGCCGCCGTCCCCGCATGAACTGAACATGAGTGATACCGCCCAACTTCTGACCGCTTTCGGCCTGTCCATCGTAGCAGCGCCGGTGCTGCTGCTGGCGGTGTTCTTTGGCGCGTTTCTGACGAACCGCCGCCTCGGGGAGGAACTGATCGGCAGGCTGATCCAGGGCACAATGAGTGTGAGCCTGCTCTCAGCGCTGGCCGCCTCCGCGATCATGCTGTGGCATCGTGTGGCGCAGCATCCCATCGAGCTGGGCGACTGGGTGATCACGGCGCACTATCATTTGAAATTCGAGTTCGTGCTCGATCTCCTCTCGCTCTCCTATGTGATGCTCACGCTGGTGCTGTGCGCGGTGATCGGCGCCTTTTCCACGCGCTACCTGCACCGCGAACCTGGCTACCAGCGCTTCTTCGTGCTGTTTGCCATCTTCCTGCTCGGCATGGTCACCGCGTCGCTGTCCGACACGGTGGAGACGCTGTTTGCAGGTTGGGAAATGGTGGGACTGTCCTCCGTGCTACTGATCGCGTTCTTCCAGGAGCGCCCGTCGCCGCCACGCAACGGCCTGCGCGTGTGGGTCGTCTATCGCATCTGCGATGTCGCGCTGATGCTCGCGGCCATTTTGATGCATGAAATCAACGGCGGGGGTGACTTTGACCACCTCGTCGGTGACCAGGCATGGCCCGCGCATGATCCGCTGCTCATCGGGCCGCACTTCACAATGCTCGGCGTGCTGTTCGTCATCGCCGCAGCGGGCAAATCCGCGCTGGTGCCCTTCTCCGGCTGGCTGCCGCGTGCGATGGAGGGGCCCACACCATCGAGCGCGGTGTTTTATGGCGCGCTGAGCGTGCATCTCGGTGCGTTCTTGCTGCTACGTGTGAGTCCGGTGCTCGACAGCTCGATCTGGCTGCAAGTCGCCGTCGTGGTGCTCGGCTTGACGACCTCCGCCTTCGCGTATCTCGCGGGACGTGTGCAAAGCGACATCAAATCCGCGCTTGCCTTCGCATCGCTCACGCAAGTGGGCATCATCATCGCCGAAATCGGCCTCGGCTTCCGTTACCTCGCGCTGCTGCATCTGCTGGGCCACGCCTGCTTGCGCACACTGCAATTCCTGCGCGCGCCGAGCTTGCTGCACGATCATCACCAGCTCGAAAACGCCATCGGCAGCCGGCCACGCGAGGAAGGCGTGATGTGGGAGCAAAAACTGCCTTTGAGCATGCAGCGCTGGCTTTACCGCTTCTCGCTGGAGCGCGGCTATCTCGACTCCCTGCTCGAAAAGTGCGTCGCGCGTCCGTTTGTGGCGCTGTTTCGCGGTTTGGACGAGTTGGAAACAAAGTGGGCAAAGCTGCTCGATGGCGAGCCCAAGGCGAAGGAGGCGCCGCGTGACCTATGAGCGACTTTTCCTGGCTCGAACTCACGTTGCTCCTGCCGCTGCTCGGCGCGGTCGTCGCTGCCTTTATCAAAGTGCCCGCCGTGGCCATGCGTACGAGTTTGGGCTTTTTCATCGCCACACTGATCACCGCGACAGCAGCCAACCTGGCCTTCGCCGGCACCAAGATCGCATGGCTGAAGCATTTCGCCGTCGATGATCTCGCCGCGCCGATGCTGCCCGTGCTGGCGCTGCTGCATTTGCTGACGCTGCTCGGCACGGCAAAGTCGCGTGTGTCGCCAATGTTCTGCGTGCGGCTGCTGATCGCAGCCTTTGTGAGTCTCGCAGCGGTCACATGCCAGACACCGTGGATGCTCGTCGCGCTGCTAGTGCTCGGCGTGCTCGTGCCGCTGTGGGATCTGATGAGTCGCGGCCAGCCGGTGCGTGGTTACTTGATCCACATGGGTTTGTTTGTCGTGCTGCTCGTCGTGGGCTGGCAGTTCGCGGGTAAAACCACCGGCTACGGATTGCTCCTGCTCGCGCTGCTGTTGCGCGGCGGCATCGTGCCGCTGCACGGCTGGCTGCCCACGCTGTTCCAAGGTGCGGCCTATGGCACGGCGATGGTCTTTGTGCTGCCGCTGATGGAGGTGCTCGCCGCGCTGCGCCTGCTGCTGCCCTCGACGCCTGAGTGGATGCTGAACGCTGCGAGCATCGTCTGCCTGATCACCGCCGTGTATGGCGGCGGCATGGCCATCGTGCAAAACGAGGTGCGGAAGTTCTTCGCGCATCTCTGCCTCAGCCAGACGGCGCTGGTGATGTTCGCGGTGATGCTGCACACCTCGAACGGCCTCACCGCCGCGCTGTGCCTGTGGATTTCGTCATCCCTCGCGCTTGCCGGCCTCGCCTTCTCCGTGCGTGCGCTGGAGGCGCGCTTCGGCGCGCTTTCGCTGCGCGAACATCACGGCTTCTATCAGCAGGTGCCCGGCCTCGCGGTTTGCTTTTTGATCACCGGACTCGCCAGCGTCGGCTTTCCTGGAACGATTGGCTTTGTGCCGATGGAACTGCTCATCAGCGGCAGCGCCGACCAGGGACTGTGGGTCAGCGGCACGCTCGCCATTGCCGCCATGTTCAACGGCATCGCCATCATGCGCGCCTATTTTGCGTTATTCACGGGAAAGCGCCCCACGACCTCCGTCTCGCTGCAAAAGACGCCGCTGGAGCGTGCTGGCATCGTCGTTATCGCGCTGATGGTCTTCCTTGGTGGATGGTTCTCGCCCGGCATGGTGGCGTCGCGCCATGAAACAGCGGACAAGCTGCTGGAGCGGGCGGTGCAGGCCATGCGGCGCTGATTTACCGGCGGCAGGTGAGTCAGAATCCCCTGAGAAAGGGATAGGTCAATGGGTGCGGGCTCGGTAACGTCGTCAGCTTGATGAACTCTCTCCGCCGTGACCTTCCCGCCTCTCTTGTTGTGTTTCTTGTCGCTGTGCCGCTGTCGCTCGGCATCGCGCTGGCTTCGGGAGCACCGATCATCGCGGGGCTGATCGGTGCGGTGGCGGGCGGGATCGTCACGGGGCTGCTGGCGGGGTCGCCCTTACAGGTTTCTGGACCAGCGGCGGGTTTGACGGTGGTAGTGGCCGGTTTGGTGCATCAGTTTGGCTGGGAGACGATGTGTTTGATCACGGCCTGTGCGGGTGTGGTGCAGTTGTTGTTGGGCTGGTTCAAAGTGGCACGTGGAGCGCTCATCATCGCGCCAGCGGTGGTGCATGGCATGCTGGCGGGCATCGGCATCTCGATCGCGCTGGCGCAGATTCATGTGGTGCTCGGTGGTTCGCCGCAGAGCTCGCCGGTGGTGAATCTGCTCGGCATTCCGAAGCAGCTTGGCCTGGTGAACACGCAGGCGGCGATTCTCGGCTTCCTGACCATCGCAATTCTGATCGTGTGGAAGAAATTGAAGGCGCCGTCTTTGAAAGCCATCCCTGGACCGCTGGTGGCGGTGGTGGTGGGCACGGTGGTGTCGATCGTCGCGAAGATGGACGTGAAGCGTGTGGATCTGCCGGAGACCTTTGAGCTGACGAAACTCGCACCGCCGGAGCATTGGGGGCCGTTTGTGGTCGCGGTGCTGACGGTGGCGATCATCGCCAGCATCGAGTCTCTGCTGTGCGCGGTGGCCACGGACAAGCTGCACTCCGGTGTGCGCTCAAATCTGGACAAAGAACTGCGTGCGCAGGGCACGGGCAATCTCGTCTCCGGTCTGCTCGGCGGCCTGCCGATCACGGGCGTGATCGTGCGCTCTTCGGCGAACATCATCGCCGGTGGTGCTAGCCGCTGGTCGGCCATTTTTCATGGCGTGTGGGTGCTGATCTTTGCCGTTTTTCTCGGCACTGTGATCGAACAAATCCCGCTGGCGGTGCTGGCGGGCCTGCTGGTGCATGTGGGCATCAATCTGGTGAACCTGCATCACATCCGCGATCTGCACACGCACAACGAAGCGCCGATCTACTTCGCCACGGTGCTTGGCGTAACGGGTTTGAACCTCCTGGCCGGTGTCGGCATCGGCTTGGGCCTTTCCGTGTTCTTCCTGCTGCGCCGGCTTTCGTCCACTGATGTGAAGGTCGGGCAGCGTGAGGGCAAATGGCATGTGCGCATCGGCGGCACGCTCACCTTTGCCTCCGTGCCGAGCCTCAGCGCCGCACTGGCAACGATTCCGGCCGGGCATCCGGTGGACATCGACCTCGCCGTCGATTTCATCGACCACTCAGCCTTTGAGGCCCTGCATGGCTGGCGTCAAAATCATGAGAAGACCGGCGGTCATGTCGATATCGACGAAACGCACGAGGAATGGTACAAATCCGCCACTGAAGGCAGGCCTCGCAAAGGCAAATCCGCACGTCCTTTGGCGGCCTCCTGATGGCTTACGGCTTCAGCGTTTGCTTCGGCAGCTTGTCGAGCTTGTAACGCTGGATTTTGTATTGAAGCGCACGACGGCTGATGCCGAGGGTCTTGGCGGCTTCTTCCCGGTTGGAAGTCACCTTGAGGAGCGTCTGGCGGATAAGTTCGGCCTCGACTTGTGCCAACGTCATGCCGGCCTGGATGGCGATGGCATGTGGCTCGCGCTTTCCCTGATGCATGGAGGGTGGCAGATCATCCAGACCGATGGCGGAGTGAGGCACGGTGACGACGAGACGCTCGACGAGATTGCGCAACTGCCGGACGTTGCCAGGCCAGCGCAGGGTTTGGAAGAGGCTCAAGACCTCGGGTTTGAATTTCTTCGGCCGACGATGGTGCTTGGTGCAGAAATGATCGGTGAAGGTTTTCACCAAGGGCGCGATGTCCTCCACGCGCTCGCGCAGTGGCGGCATGCGAATGGAGACAATGTTCAGCCGGTAAAACAAGTCCTCACGAAAACGTCCGCCACTGACGGCCTCGACTTCAAGATCACTGTTCGTGGCGGCGATGATGCGGGCGGTGGCGCGCTCGACTTTCTGACTACCGACAGGGCGATAAGTGCCGTCTTCGAGCACGCGGAGGAGGTCGCCCTGGCCTTTGCGTGACAGGTCACCAATCTCATCGAGAAACAGCGTGCCGCCCTGAGCGAGTTGGAAGCGGCCTTTGCGGTCGCCGATGGCTCCCGTAAAGGCACCGCGCACATGGCCGAAGAGCTCGGCTTCGATCAGGTTCTCCGGCAACGCAGCGCAGTTCACGGCGATGAAGGGCTGTGCTTTGCGACGGCTTTTTTCATGAATGGCGCGGGCGACGACCTCCTTGCCTGTGCCACTTTCACCTTCGATGAGCACAGTGACATCGGTGGGGGCAATCTGCTGGATCAGGCGGTTGATTTCCCGCATGGCGGCGCTGCTTCCAGCGAAAATATCGGGATCGGAACGACGGCGCAGACGCAGTTTGATCTGCTGGTCCTCGGCGACAAGCGACTGATGCTCCAAGGCCTTGCGCACGGACTCGACAAGCTGCGTTGCATTGATGGGCTTCGAGATGTAGTCGAAGGCGCCTTTGCGCATGGCCTCCACGGCGGTGTGGATGGTGCCTTTGTCGCTGAGGAAGATGAACTGCGTGTCCGGGGTGATGCCGCGCACCTTTTCCATGAGCGCCAAGGCGTCGATGCGCTGCGCGTCGAAGGATTTGACCACGACGTTGAACAGTTCGCCGGAGGCCAGGTTCAGCGCGTCAGACTCATGCGAGGCCACGGAGACTTGATAGCCGACTTTGGCCAGAACATCGCGAATGACGCGGGCAGAAGCCGCATCGCGATCCAGGACAAGGATGTGAATATTGGCGGGCTGCATGGATGCCAATCTAGCCTGCACTCAGAATCTTCCACAAGTGCAGTTTTTGCACGTATGACCAGTTCTCGAAAAGCCGCCCAAAACAGGCTCAACGCTGGCAGCCTTGATCCACAAGGGCTGGGGCGTCAGGAAGACCAGTTGGCCCCTGAAATGCAATGCAGACCGATGCCATGCCAGCCTCATCCTTCAAAGCCACCAAGTCTCCACGCATTCAATCCGGCAACGAATTCCTGCAAGCCTTCAAGGATCATGAGTTCGACCAGATTTACCCCGAAGCCATCCGCAGGCTGTCCACCACTCACTGGAGTCCGGTAAATGTCTGCCGCATGGCCGCACAGCTCCTCGTCGTCGAGCCGGGAACCAAGGTGCTGGACATCGGCTGCGGTCCAGGAAAGTTCTGTGTCATCGGTGCCACCACAACGAAAGGTCATTTCACCGGTGTGGAACAGAGAGAGAAACTGGCTCGAATCGCTCGCGACATGGTGAGGAAGCATAACATCCCGCGTGCGGACATCGTGCATGGCAACACCCAGGACGTGAACTTTCGCGACTTTGACGCCTTTTATCTCTTCAATCCGTTCCAGGAAAACATCCTGCCCTCGTTGCGGATCGACTATGACGTGGAGTTGGAGCCCCAGCTTTACACCGACTACACCGCGCATGTGCAACAGCAGCTCATGCGGATGCCGATGGCGACACGCGTCGTCACCTACTGTGGAGACTGCACGGAAATTCCCGACTGCTACGCCTGCGTGAAGACTGCCTTCAATGAAAAGCTGAAGCTTTGGGTGAAAAAACACCCTGCTCCGGATTACGCCAGGCCCGGCCCCCAACAATCCGCTGACGACAAAGACGCCATTCCGTCGAGAGTCAGTGAACTGGTCACGGCATGAAATTCTCTCTGTCCTGGCATGAAGTCCTCCGACGTCCCTTTCCTGACACTCAACCAACCCATCCTATGAAACAAATCGCCAATCTCATCGAAGACCTCGGCCAGCTCAACGAGCTGGATACCACCAAACGCCGCCTGGAGGCCAAATCCTCCGAGTTCAAGAGGCTCACCCTGGAGGCCACAGGCGTGCGCGAGCGCCTGCCCACCGCCATCCTACATCACTACGACCTCCGCATATCCAGAGGCAAGCGTGGCGCGGCCAAGATGAGCAACGGCACCTGTGGAGGCTGCCACCTTTCGCTGCCCAGCGGCCAGCTATCAGAGCTGCGCCGAGATGATGAGTCCCTGCAAGTCTGCGGTAATTGCAGCATTTTCCTCCTTCCCGAAGATCCAAAGCCTCAAGAAGCTCCGCCGCCCGCAGCGGCGGAGCCTGCAACCAAGCCGCCACGAAAACGCAAAGTTAAAGCCGTCACCTGACCATGAAAGCCTCCCGCCTTGAATCCTTCGCTCCCAAGTCCGTCGTGGCTCTACGGG
Source organism: Prosthecobacter sp. (assembly GCF_034366625.1). Taxonomy (NCBI): domain Bacteria; kingdom Pseudomonadati; phylum Verrucomicrobiota; class Verrucomicrobiia; order Verrucomicrobiales; family Verrucomicrobiaceae; genus Prosthecobacter; species Prosthecobacter sp. The sequence continues at coordinate 645,741 of NZ_JAXMIH010000008.1, read as the reverse complement.
ACTACAGCTTGAGGAAATTCATCGCGGATCTCATTGCGGGGCTCACCGTCGGCCTGGTTGCTCTGCCACTGGCGATGGCCTTTGCCATCTCATCGGGCGTGCTGCCGCAGGCGGGGATTTACACGGCGGTCATCGCCGGTTTCCTGATCTCGGCCCTCGGTGGATCGCGCACGCAGATCGGCGGGCCGACGGGGGCGTTTGTCGTGGTCGTGGCCGGGATCGTGGCAAAGCACGGCATTGACGGCCTTTACATGTGCACGCTCATCGCAGGCGTGCTGCTCATGATCCTGGGCCTCACCGGCCTCGGCACAGCGATCAAATACATCCCGCGTCCGGTCGTGATCGGCTTCACCAATGGCATCGCGGTGTTGATCGCCAGCACGCAGATCAAGGACTTCTTCGGCCTCCAGATCGACAAGATGCCGGGCGAGTTTCTCGGTCGCCTGGAGGCAATCTTCGCGCACTGGGGCACGCTTTCACCAACGGCCACAGTGGTTTCGTGCCTGTCACTCGGGGTGCTCATCGTGTTCATGAAGTGGATCAAGCGCGTGCCCGGCTCCATCGTCGTACTACTGATCGGCACGGCCATCGCCTGGGGCTTCCATCTGCCCCTGGAGACCATTGAAACACGCTTCGGCGGCATTCCCTCGGGACTGCCGCAGTTTGCTATCCCGACCTTCCGCTTTGATCTCATCCTGCCGCTGCTCTCGCCTGCGCTCACCGTGGCGATGCTCGGTGCCATCGAGTCCCTGCTCTCCGCCGTCGTCGCCGACCGCATGTCCGGCGACCGCCACAAGCCGAACGTCGAACTCTTCGCGCAAGGCGTGGCAAACGTGATGTCGCCGCTGTTTGGTGGCCTGCCAGCCACCGGAGCCATCGCCCGTACAGCCACAAACATTCGCTCCGGCGCGCAGACACCCGTGGCAGGCATGATTCACGCGCTGGTGCTGCTGCTCATCCTGCTCGTTGCCGCACCGCTGGCCAAACACATCCCGCTGACCGTGCTGGCCGCCATTTTGATGATGGTGGCCTACAACATGGGCGAGTGGGCCGAGATTCCGGACATCCTCAAGCTCAGCAAGGCCGACATCGCCGTGTGGTTCATCACCTTCGCTCTCACCGTGCTGGCGGACCTCACCGTGGCGGTCGAGGCCGGCATGGTCATGGCGGCGCTGCTTTACATCGTCAAAGTCACCGGCTCCACCACCGTCGCCCGCGTCACACCCGAATATGTCGAGGCCGGCTTCTCCCACAGCCTGCAAATGAACCCGCTACCTGAAGGCGTGGCCGCCTACCGCATCCATGGCCCGTTTCTCTTCGGTGCCACGGACAAGCTCAGCGTCATCGAAGAGGAGTTTGACACGCTTCCACCCGTGGTGCTGCTGCGCCTGCGCAACATGACCGCCATCGACGCCACCGGCCTGCACTCGCTGGAACACCTGGCTGAACGCCTCGTGGCCTCCGGCCGCCACCTCATTCTGTGCGGCATGCGGTCGCAGCCTGCTAAACTCATGACGCAGGCTGACTTCCACGATCACATCGGCGGAGAGAACATCTGCCCAAGCCTCAAAGCCGCCGTCGAACGCGCCCGGGAGATTTTGAAAACCACCCCCTCCAGCGGGGGCTGATTATCCCCTTTCAAGGCTATACCTTTGCGGGGCTGAAGTGCGGTTATTGGAGGCAGTTAAAACTCCATCGCATCGCATCCCCCAGCAATGTCTCACACCGCCGAACCCAGCCTCGTCCATCCCACTGCGCCTTCCGTGACTGGCTTGAGCGGTATCAAACCGCACAAGAAGCGGAATCTCTCCAACGAGTTGATCGCCAACAGCGGCCCGAAAAAAGCCGCCGTTTTCACGCTCGAAAATTTGAAGCGTGACGCCCTCGCAGGCTCCATCACCGGTCTGCTCGCCGTGCCGCTTACCGTCGGTAT